>JBEGVJ010000017.1:0-21320 GCA_041178465.1 Nitrospirota bacterium | reverse complement strand
GCGCCGTTTCCTGCCGGATAACTTGTCGAACAAAAGAGCGGGCAACCCCGCCTGTAGCCCCATAAGCACAGCGAGAATTCGAGCGGCTCTCCCGTTCCCTTCCCGGAATGGATGGATGAGGGGATGGAGCCTGATGATCTTCTGTGCTCGCGCAACGCGCACGGGCCTGTCTGTCTAGTCTGCCTGGTTTTTCTAGTTCATCTGGTTGAATTTCCAGTCCGGCCAACCAGGCAAACCAGATAGACGAGATAGACCAGATGAACCAGCCTTCGTTGGACACGCGCAGTGGGAGACCATCTGGCCTGCCCCTGTGGAGAGGATTGAAGTGCGGTGGACCGTGCGGCGAGAAAAGACTCCCGGTACATTTTCCCTCTCGCCGATGTCGCCAATGCCTTTCGCGATTCCGCATCGGTCAATGCGGCCTTGCGCTCTCTTCTCGAAGTGTCCGAGGCGACTCGACGCTTGACGACCCGCTCCAAGCGAGGATCGAAGAAACGCGTGGCGGCATAAGTTCCCCAGTGCCGCCGTCGATCTTTTCCGAACCGACCTCATCGTTGGGCCGACCTGCAAGTCCTGGGGGAAGACCGGACCGTTCCTCACCGCTCTTTCAATAAGTCAGAACCCTCGGCTTGCGAGCGAATCGCAGTTCTCCGCGGAATGCGCGGGCTCAGAAGGGGATGGCGAGGCAACTGGTATGGTCTCTGTGCTCGCAGAGCCCCCACGATAAAGCGGTGGTCGCTCGATGCGCGCAGTGGAGACCACACCAGCCGCCTCGCTGAAAACGGGTTAAGGACAAGCCAGCGCTTGGGGGTTTAGTGAGGAGCGCGGGTGATCGCCCGCGCTATTTGGAGTTTGGGTTACATGATGTCACTCAAAGACTTGACCGATCTCATCCAAAGCGGTGCCGTTATTATAGCGAGCATCGTGGCCATCTATGGCATTACTGCCTGGCGGGTCGAGTTTGTTGGTAAGCGGAGAATTGAGCTCGCCGAAGAGGTTCTCGCACTCTTCTATCAAGCGCAAGATATCATCAACTCAATTCGGAGCTCGTTTGGCTATGAGGGGGAAGGTAGAACGCGGAAGCCTGGACCGAACGAAAGCCCCAAGGATAAGGACGCCTTGAACCAAGCGTATGTCCTGATTGAGCGCTACAACCGGCACACCGAACTATTCTCTCGCCTTCATGCCCTCCGATACCGCTTTATGGCGCAATTCGGGCCGGATGCTTCGGCGCCGTTTGATGACCTGAATAGAATCATCAACGAGCTACTTCTGTCCGCCAAGCGAAAGGCTCGGCTTGCCATAGTATCTGATACGTCACTTCGATCTGAGGCTGCTTTGGAGCGGTATCACCAAGAGTGGCTTGAAATTGAGCGAGTCTACTACAGCGGGGAAGAAGACGATCCGATAGCACCGCGGCTTGTGAAAATAATCAGTGACATTGAAAGTACGTGTCGGCCCATCATCGAAAAGTCATAATCGATAAAGGCTTCCATAGGAGGGTTGCCTCAATCCATGATGAAGGCTTGCATCCAACATTTCGAGCAAGCACTGGGGACGTTGCTTGACCTCGCATCTTTACGCTCACGCGAGAGCGTAAAGGACTCCGATGCAAGACGAGGTTGATGGGTCTGATCTATCTGGTCTGTCTCGTCTATCTGGTCTGTCTTGTTGGCCAGGATGGAAAACCAACCAGATGAACCAAAGAGACCAGACAGACCAGAAAGACGGTTACGCGGCTTTGGAAGCGGCCTTTTCTAAGAGCTCATGAATCAGTGACTGATAGGGCTTTCCTTGCTTGGCGGCCATCTTTCTGAGCTGGCTCAACAGCCGCGGCGAGAGACGAATGGCGATCAACTGCTTCGCCATACCGCTGGCCGGTCTGCCGACCCGACGCATGCGCTTCAATTGTGCGTCTGTAGCTTCCGGGATGTCGGAAAAATCAATCTGCGAGTCGGGCATATGCTTGACGTTCCTTGCGGCTCGCCTGCCTGGCACTGATAATACGGATCGTTTCTTTTTCATGTGTTGTCCTCCGTATCGTATACACCACAAAGAGGATTCGTCCCATCAATGATCGCCCGATGCGCTGACGGCGGCGTTCGTGTGTCGAGTGTTCTGGGTCGTCGCCATCTAGCGCATCGGAGTCGGCGAAGACGGTGGTGGCCTCCTCAAACGGGACGCCATGCTTCTCGAAGTTCGCGATGGCCTTCGGAATGTCCCACGTAAACACATTATCGTATATACACTAATAGCCTGGATGCCGCAAGCCTGAGGGAGAGTGAACAAGAGGCGGGACAGGCACCGCTCGGAAGCGGAGCCTATCCCAGGCCACGACTGTCGAAGGATGAGCTAATTGACGAATGGTATCTACTCAGGTGTTTAGGCTGAAGACTGAAGGCTAAAAGCCTTCGGCCTATCTACCTGAGTCGTTACGACGAATGACCGCTTACGTTCTCCAGACTGTGGCGTCTTGCGACAGTGGTTGGATGTTCTGCGGGGTCTTTCTCGCCAGCTGCGGCGATCTGTCGGTATCGCTTCCCGGCCCTCCCTCCTAACGCATTGGTTGTGCTGAGGTTTGGCCGCGTACATTTCCAGGCCTGCTGGCATCTCACTCGCAGAGAGTTCCAGTAGATGAGAAGGAAGGGTGGGGGCGTGGCAAGGCAGTCTGAAGGCTGAAGGGGGGGCAGGCTGAAGGCCAGAGGCTGGAGGTTCAAAACACTTCAGCCTGCTTCATCTGTCGCGCCTTTCCCGCCAGTCCCGCCCGTCTCGCTTGAGTCATGCGGGCGAAGGAGGCGACTCGATGAAAGCTGTACTGGTCGGCATCGCGGTTGTGGCGATGGCCGGAGGGGCGAGCCTGAAAGACTTGAATGTGTCTCAGCCGGAGCGTGATGTGCTCAGCGGCAGAGTGATCTATTCGACAATCTGCATCCGTTGTCATGGGGTCGATGGGAAGGGCGATGGGCCGATGAAGTTTACGCCTCCGGTAGCCGATCTCACATCCCCGGCGGTTCAAGGGAAGCTGGATGCGAGGTTGTTTAAGAGCGTACATGACGGCAAGCCGAACACCGCAATGGGAGCCTGGAGGGAATCACTCTCAGACGACGAAATCTGGGATGCCCTGGCCTACGTGCGAACGCTCGCCCCTGAACAAACTGGCGGAATGGGGAGCGGGCTCCGATGAGAGCGACGCTCTGCCGGATTACGCTGGGGCTGTGGATCGTGACGATTGTGGCGGGTGGATGGTTCTTTATGCGGGGATGGACTGTGCCTGGCACGGATGGGCGGACGCACATCGTCTTAGCACCGGCCGAGAGAGACATGATTCTGGGCGAGATGCGGATGCTGCTGAAGGCGGTCCATGGCGTGGTCACAGGCTTGGCTGGCCAGGATCGGGATGCGGACCGAATGCAGATTGAACAGGCGGCCCGTTCGGCTGGCATGGGCATGGCAGCGGATGTGAATCCGGCACTCATGGAAAAATTACCGCTTCCATTCAAGCAAATGGGCATGTCGATTCATAGAGACATGGACGCGTTGGCTGATGCGGTGGTCCAGAAGGAGACTCCGCAGCAGATTCTTCAGCGACTTTCCAGCATGACGGCCCGCTGCACGACGTGCCATGATGTGTATCGCTTCTCGGTGGAGAAATAGCCGGCAGCCTCTGAATCCGAAGGCTGAAGGCTGAAGGCTGAAAGCTGTGGGCTGATAGCTTCAGCATAACCAGGGAGGTGCAGTCATGACATGCAATGTAGGGGGAGTGGAACGGCCGATCCGGATCGTCGTGGGAATTGCGTTGCTCGGGATCGGAGCCTTTGCCGGGCTGCCCCCGGTAGGAACAGGGATCGCGTTGGTGGTTGGGACGGTCATGTTGGTCACGGGCGCGATCGGGTTCTGCCCGGCCTGGACCTTGTTGGGAATCAATACCTGTCAGACGAAGAACGTGAATCGTAAAACGTGAAACGGCGAAAACGTTGGAATGTGAGTCTTGCGAATAACGATTCACCACGTGTCACGTTGAACAGGCATTATACAGTTGGAGCGGCCGACATGAAGAGGATAGCCATCCCGTCTGCTTTAGGTATTGCCAGGTCACGAGGAATGGCGCTGCTGGCGCTGACGGGGCTGTTGCTGACTGCCTGCGCCGGCGGTCCGGCGGATCGACCGGATGCCGTGAAGATAGCGGAGGTCTTGAAGGGCAAGACAAGGCAGGATCTCCTCGCCTGTGCCGGTGCGCCGCGAAGAGCGAGCACGTCGGATGGTTTGACCGCGATGGTCTATCAGGAAGAAGCCGAACTCGTCGAACGCTCCGTCCCTGGCGCAAAGTCGAGCGGTCCGCGTGATGTGCCGCATCGCTGTCGGGCGATCGTCATCCTTCAGGATGATCGAGTGACCGATGTGCGATTTGAGTCGGTGCCAGAATGGATAGGGGCCGAGAATCATTGCGAGGAGATCTTCGCGCGCTGCGCTCACTAAGGTGGCCATCCGGTTGGAGGATCGGCCCACCAGCGTCCTTGCGGGATGCGTCTCTTGCGCGTAACATCTGCGCAAATCTGTTGACCGAGAAGGGCGCAGGGGCGAATGCCGCCCGGAGTTAATCCTTTGCCGCAGTCATGTGGGCGGGTGCAGTGATCGTCGTCGGCCATAATCTTTGGAAGATCAACGGAGGAATGTTGTGAGTGAGCAACCGGGGGTCTTTGCAGAGGGAGGCGACCACACGCCTATCGGTTCGAGGCGAAGGTTTTTCGGCTGGGTGACGAGGGTGGCGGCAGGCTTGGTCGGGCTCGGGCTCGCGATCCCCTTGGCCGGGTATGTGATTTCACCAGCTCTGAGGCGCCGAGCCCCATCGTGGGTTGAGGTCGGTCAGGTCGATACCTTGCCGGAGGGGGAACCGGCGCAGCTCGAGTATGTGACGATCGCCAGAGACGGGTACATGGAGGCCAAGACCCAGAAGGCAGTCTGGGCGGTCAAACATCCTGACGGAGCCGTCACCGTGTTCGCGCCTCTGTGCACGCATCTGGGGTGCGGCTACCACTGGGATGCGGCGGACCGCCGGTTCAAGTGCCCCTGCCATGGAAGCGCCTATGATGTAAGAGGAGAGGTGCTGGCCGGTCCGGCTCCCCGAGCCCTGGACCGCTTGCCGACAAAAATTGAAGCAGGGCGGCTGCTCGTCATGTACAAAGAGTTCAAGTCCGGACTTTCGAGATCGATCGAGCTGTAAGGTGGGTCAATCCAGTGAGAGGTCCTATGGCTGAACAAGACGGTCCGCTGGCGCCAAGAAGTTTATGCGATCAACTGCAGATCACAGCGGAGGAGCTGCGGACGAGGCTGGCGTTTCTCTCCTTTGGCGAACAAGACGGGCGGAATCTCGTCGAGATCCGCGACGTGATCTCGTCCCACGCCGACGAGATCATCGGAGAGTTCTACGGCCACGTCCTGCAATTCGAGGAATTGCGCGGGATCCTGTCCGAGCCGACGCACGTGCAGCAACTCAAAGAGGCGCAGCGCCAGTACTTGCTCAGCCTTGGGCAATCCGTTGACTGTGTGGAGTATGCGGAAGGGCGGCTTCAGATCGGACTCAGGTACGAACGAGTCGGGCTCAAGCAGAAGTGGTACCTGGGCGCATACCACAAGCTCTTCGAATTGATTGTGCAACGGCTGACCGCTCGTCATGCGGGAGACGCTCGCCGGCTGTCCTCGTTGATCCTCACGTTGAACAAGACCCTCACGCTCGACAAGATCTTTGTGGCGGAGACCTACTATCAGGCGGAGATGCAGCGATTGGAGGGCAGCTTGCAGCAATTGAACGAGGCCCACCGGCAGCTCATCGAAGTCTCCCGATTGGATCCGCTCACTCAAACGAACAACCGCCGTGCCTTGATGGAGTCGCTGGAATTAGAGTGGCGCAGAAGCCTCCGCTACCAGCATCCCTTCGCGCTCTTGTTTCTCGACATCGATCATTTCAAAGAGATCAACGATCGGCACGGCCATGCGTTCGGCGACAAGGTGCTGCAGCGGATTGTCCGGGTCGTCAGGGGGCAAGTGCGTGCTCCCGACATTATCGGGCGGTACGGGGGAGAAGAGTTCGCGATCGGTCTGGTGGAGTGCAGCCCGGAAGGGGCGCAGAGAATCGCCGAGCGCATCCGGCTCAGGATTGCAGAATCCTCGATTGTGTGGGAGCAGAATGTGGCATCCGTGACGGTGAGCATCGGCATCGCGATACGCACACCCGACGTCGATCGTGTGGAGACATTGATCAACCGTGCCGACCAGGCACTGTACGAGGCCAAGTCCAGAGGGCGAAACCGGGTCGAAGTATTTAAGGGCGCTTCGGCATGAAGAGGAGGCCGGAGCCAGCATGAGCGGAAAGTTGTATGCCTGGCTCGATAGCCGGTTGAAACTCAAGTCGGTCGAACGGACCCTGCTCGATGAGCCGATTCGCGGTGGCGCCAGCTGGATCTACGTGTTCGGCTCGGCCACGCTGTTTCTCTTCCTGCTCCAAGCCGTCACCGGCATGTTCCTCGCCGTCTACTATGCGCCGACTCCGGACCACGCCTACGACAGCATTCAGTTCATTGAAGAACAGGTCACGTTCGGCACTTTCGTGCGCGGGCTCCACCACTGGGGCGCTTCAGGGATGGTGGTCGCGATCGGGCTGCATATGCTGCAGGCGTTTTTGTATGGAGCGTACAAGCCGCCCCGCGAAGTGATGTGGATGGTCGGCGTGGTGCTCTTTCTCATCGTGATGGCGTTTGCGTTCACCGGCTATCTGCTGCCGTGGGATCAGACGGCCTATTGGGCGACGCAGATCGGGCTCAACATGGTGGGCACCGTGCCGCTGGTCGGAGAGTTCTTGATGAAGGTCATGCGGGGCGGGGAGGCATTGGGGGCGCTCACCTTGTCCAGGTTTTTTGCCGTCCATGTCTTGTTTCTGCCGGCACTGTTGATTGCCTTGATCGCCGCGCATCTCTTCATTCTGCGACGCGTGGGTCCGGCCGGGCCCTGGACCGATGAGCGGGCGTCACTAAGCCGCGAGACGTTCTATCCGCGGCAGGTTTATATGGACGCCGTCGTCATGCTGGCGGTGTTTGCTGTCCTGGCGGGCCTTTCGCTGCTGGTGCCCTTCCCCTTGACCGACAAGGCCAATCCCTCCGACACCAGTTTTGTCCCGGTGCCGGAATGGTATTTCCTCTTCTATTACGAGTTGCTGAAGTACGTGCATGGGCCGTTGGAGCCGTTGGCCACGTGGGTGCTGCCGATGGTCGTGATCCTCGGCCTGTTCTTCTGGCCCTTCATCGACAGGAATCCGGTGCGCCATCCGACCAAGCGCCCTGCGGCGCTGGTCTCCGGGGTGCTGTTTCTCTTCGTGGTTTTTTCGTTGCTGGGCATCTCGCTCAAAAATCTCTATGCCGTGCCGCGCGTGGATCCGGCTCTCGCCAGGGGGCGCGCGCTCTATAATCAGTTCGGCTGTGTCGGCTGTCATCGCATTCACGGTGAAGGCGGCGCCGTGGGGCCTGACCTGTCCTACGTCGGCGACACGAGGCCTGAGCGGGCATGGCACCTGAAACATTTTCGAGATCCTCAGTCGGTCTCGCCGGGATCGTTCATGCCGAAATTTCCGCTGGACGACAAGCAGCTCAACGATGTAACGAGCTATATGCTGAGTCTGAAGCGAACCCCATAACCTCATAGGGTAAGGCTGAGCGCCCCTCGCCTGGTTTCTGTGGCATCCCGCAACAATCACGAGATCGGTCCTGTAGCCTTTAGCTCCAGTGCGAGCTGCGTCCGATGGCTAACGATTTGATTTGAGAGGTAAAACAATAAACAAGTTGCCCGGGTGAGTGGCACAGTCTTGGCACAATGGAGGAGTATGAAAACGTGGATGTTGGCGGCCATCGTTGGGGGTTGTGTGCTCGTGAGCTGTTCCGGCGAGACTGTTCGGGGCAAGGCGGGAGAGTCCCGGGGGGCTGAGCAACCAGGCAGTGCCGCAATAGAATTCGCTCCGCCTTCTCCGGAAACCATTCCCGGCAGTCAACTTGGCGAACAGATCAGGCTTGGCTATCAGATTGTCATCAATACGCAGGAGTACGGCCGTCCCTACGTCGGCAACCGGTTGAACTGCACGAACTGTCATCTCGACGGCGGGCTCAATCCGAACGCTGCCTCATTCGTCGGCCTTGCGGCGGTCTATCCCGAGTACCGTACCCGCAATGCAAGGGTGAATACGCTGGCCGATCGGGTCAACGAGTGTTTCGAGCGGAGTCTCAACGGGCGAGCGCTCCCGCCGGACAGTTCCAAGCTGCAGGCCGTCGTGGCCTATATCACCTGGCTTTCGCGCGGAGTCCCGCAAGGCGCGACGCTGCCATGGCGCGGCCTTCAGCGCATCGAGTCATGGCGTCCCCTCGATCCAGTCAACGGGAAGAACCTGTTCGCGAACAAATGCGCCTTCTGTCACGGCTCGGACGGTCTGGGAACGATGGCGGCGCCGCCGGTCTGGGGGCCGCAGTCCTATAATATCGCCGCAGGCATGGCGCGGGTGAGCGTCGCTGCCGCTTTCATCAAATCGAACATGCCGCGTGCCTTTGGTTGGAGCCTGTCGGACGATGATGCCTACGACGTGGCAGCCTATGTGAACAGCCAGCCCCGTCCTGACTTTGCCGACAAGATGCTCGATTGGCCGAAGGGCGGCAAGCCGGCTGACGCACCGTATTGAGGCAGTGAGCTGATAGCGACTGGCGGGGGAGAAGAGCGTATGGCTTATAGCGTATAGCTGATGGCTCGGAAAAAATACCGTCCGTCGAGAAGAGGAGTCGATTATTGGTTTTGATAGTTCCAGTCTTGGCTCCTAGCCATAAGCTATAAGCCATACGCCATATGCTCTTTTCTGCGGACGAGAGCTTCTGCGAGGAGGACAACATGACACTCACGGTCTCATACCATGGCGGGACTCGCTACGACATTACCAGCGGGGCTCATCGAGTGGTGACCGATCAGCCGGTCGAGGACGGCGGGCAGGACGCCGGCATGAGTCCGGTCGAACTCTTCGTCGGGTCAATCGCCAGTTGCGTCGGCTATTTCGTCGGCCGCTATTGCGACCGCCACCACATCTCGACCAAAGGCTTGAGCGTCGAGGCGGAATGGACCATGGCGGAACAGCCGCATCGGGTGGGCCAGGTCACTCTCGCGATTCACGTGCCTCACAGGCTCACGGCCGAACAGAGCGAGCGCCTCCTCAAGGTGGCGCAGGGCTGTACCGTACATCAATCCATCGCGGTGCCTGCCGGCGTGACGATCGAACTCAATCCCCATCGTCCTGCCGGGCGATGACCGGGAAGTGCGGAAGGTCTGTTTCGTCTATCTCGTCTGTCTGGTCTGTCTCGTTTATTTGGTTATGCCAGATAGACCGAATAGACCAGACAGACCAGATAGACCACTCTTGAATGACTGGTATCGAAAAGGAGGAAAAGATGATGCAGACAAAGCGAGTCATGGTCGTCGGCGCCGTGCTGGTATTAGCCGGGGCGATGGGTCTATTCCCGCGACTGTTGTTCGGGAGCGATCAACCCAGAGCCAAGGAGTTGATTCAGCAGGCCTGTGTCCAATGTCATCGGATGGAAGGGCAGGCCGAGTCGCGCTTCAACTTGCGCGCACCGGATCTTATATGGGCCGGGAGCAAGTATAACCGGGCATGGTTGATTCGATGGTTGACCGGGAAGGAAGCCCCGCTCTACGTGAAAGGCTATCGCTGGGACCTCAGCGAAGGTTCGACGAAGCATCCGGTCGTGACAGAAGCCGAGGCGAACGCCATTGCCGACTACTTTGAGAAGCATAACAAAGACCCGCGGGTGAAAGTCGGGGCGTTCGATCTCTCGAAAGTGACGAAGTTCGAGGCGTCGTTCGGCGGCATGGCCTATAAGGCGCATGCCTGTCTCGGCTGTCATACGATTGAAGAAAACGGGAAACTCATCGGCGGCCAGCAGAGCGCCGCGTTAGAGAAATCCGGTCAACGGTACAACATGGACTGGCTGTTCCGCTTCGGCCAGAACCCGCAGGATTTCATCATACACACCGGCGAATTTCTGGCCGATGCGACGGAGCCGCAATTGCGCGCGGTGATCGGCTTTCTTGCCGTCCAAGGGGTGTCCGACTTCAAATACTATGAACCCTGGACGGCTCCGGAGTTCGGGAAGGCCAGCGTCGGGCGCGGGAAGGTCATCTACAAAGAGTATTGCATGCAGTGCCACGGGGCCACCGGAAAAGGGGATGGACCGGCTGCGGCTACGATCGAACCGAAGCCCGCGATCCATGCCAATATCGCATTCGACCAGGTGCCGACGGAGTATCTCTACAACATGATCAATCATGGCGGGGCGGCGATGGGCAAATCCGCCAATATGCCCTATTGGGGGCTGACCATCGGACAGCAGGGTGTCGCCGATGTCATGGCCTACCTGAAGGCGACATTCAAAGGCCCGAAGTAGCTGTCAGCTTTCAGTAGTCAGCAGCAAGCTGCGAGTCATAGGCTGATGGCTGAGAGCTGACCGCTGATGGCTTGCCCGCAGGATATGTTGTTTCTGGCGCAACGAGAGAGGGCGCGGGGAGAAAGATTCTATGCATCCGATCCATCCGATCGTGGTCCATTTTCCCATTGCGCTCTTGTGCGCCAGCGTGGCATTCGACTTCCTCACCCGCCGCTGGCCGGCCGGGGGCCTTCGCGAAACGAGCTTCTATTGTCTGCTGGCCGGCGTGATGGGCGCAGCGCTCGCGGTGGTGACGGGCGGAATGGAAGAGGAGCTGGCCGAGCGGGCCGGTGCGCCGGAGTCGTTGCTTGAACTCCACGAAAGTCTGGGGACGGTGACGCTGGTTGTTTTCGTAGCGCTGTTGGGGTTGCGCCTCGCCATGCAGTGGGGGTGGCTCGCAGAACGCCGTTCACTCACGCTCGGCCTCGGCGCGATCGGGATCGTTATCCTGGCTCTGACCGGCTATTGGGGCGGCGAGCTGGTCTACACCTACGGGATTGGTGTGAAAGCCGTGATGGCGCCGGTGGTTCCCTAATTAGGATGCGGGAAAATGCTGAACGATGAACGGAGAGATGATCAAAGGAGCAAGGCGATGAAGATGTTTCCGCTGATAGTCGTGGGTCTATCTCTTGCCATTCCCGTTTGGGCCGCGGAGCGGCACATGATGCAGCCGCTGGTGCCGGTGGACAAGCTGGCGGAAGCGCGCGCGCTGGCGAGTCCTTTGCCGGATGCACCAGAGATTGTTGAGAAGGGCAAGGCCCTCTACAACGGCAAGGGGACTTGTTTCAATTGCCACGGGAAAGACGGCTCGGGCAACGGCATGGCGGCGGTCGGGCTGGATCCCTCGCCGCGCAATTTTCAGCATCATGGTTTCTGGCGCCATCGCACGGAAGGCGAAATCTTCTGGGTCATCAAGCACGGCTCGCCCGGCACGGCTATGATTGGATTCGGCGATCAACTCAGCGACGAGGAGATCTGGAGCATCATCCAGTACGAGCGCAGCTTCGCCGGAGAACACGGGCGCGGCATGATGGGACCAGGCGGGAGGGAACATCGTGGACCGATGGGCGGCATGGGCGGTTGTGAAGGCGGCGCCTGCGGCCGGTAGCAGAATGCCCGTGCCCGGTTCGCGGCCTGTGGTGGTCTACCCGTATCCAGGCGGTTCAAACTGGTCCCGCACCAGCTCCACCAACATCGCTTCGTCATCCAGATAGAGCAGAAGGCGGCTCTGCCGCAGGCAAGTATAGGTGCATCGTCGTGCCCTGGCCCGGGTGGCTGTCCACGACGATGGCGCCGTCGTGCTGTTGCATGATGCCATGCACGACGCTCAAGCCGAGGCCCGTGCCCTGGCCCCCCGGCTTGGTGGTAAAAAACGGATCGAAGATGCGGGCCACCGTCTCGGGGGCCATGCCGCAGCCGGTATCCCGGACGGATAGGCGCGCATAGTGGCCGGGCGGCAATGTGGCCTGAGCCGCAATCAACTCCTGGGCGAGTGTGATCGGAGCCAGGCTCACGGTGATGGCACCCTGCTCCTGTCCCAGTGCATGCCAGGCGTTGGTGCAGAGGTCCATCAAGACTTGGCGGATCTGCGTGGCATCGGCCAGGACAGGGGGCGTGCCCGCCACCTCGCGGCTGGTCAACTCGATGTGCGCGGGGAGGGTGGCCCGCAGCAAGGCGAGGACTTCGGCCACCACTGGAGCGAGGGGCAGCAGGGTCCTGGCGAGGGGCTGTTGATGGGTGAACGCGAGAATTTGCTGGACGAGACGGGAGGCCCGGTCTCCGGCTTCGTGAATCCGTGAGAGGTGCGGCCGGGATTGGTGGTCGGCTGCGAGCTTGGTACGGGCCAACTCAGCATTGCCGAGGATGGCGGTGAGGAGATTGTTGAAGTCATGGGCGATGCCGCCGGCCAGCTGCCTGAGCGCGTCCATCTTCTGCATCTGGCGGACCTGGTCCTGGGCCGCGTCCGCCTGTTTGCGCTCAGTAACGAGCTGTTCGATGTTCTGGTTGAGTACGCGGACTGTGTCCTCAGAAGTTTTCTGCTCGCTGATGTCGATCAAAGAGCCGATCAGTTCTCTGGCCTTGCCGTCCGGCCCTGGCACCACCTGTCGCGCATCTCTCATCCAGCGCCAGCTGCCGTCCTTGTGTTGAAACCGGTATTCCTGCAGATGGCTGCCGAGGGCCAACAGCTGGCGCAGTCCGTCGAATACCCGGTCGCGGTCGTCTGGGTGGAGGCGATCGGCCCAGAAGTTTGGCGTGGCGAGAAAGTCTTCCGGGCTATAGCCGAGTAGTGCAGTGAGATTGGCGCTGATGAACGTAGCCGCGTAGGGCGGCACAGCCTCGCAGGTGTAAATGGCGGCGGGCGAGGACGAGAGCAGAAAATCCAGCCGGGCAGTCAACGCGCGCAAGGCGGTCTCCGCCTGATGGCGCTCGGTGATGTCGCGAAAAAATCCCCATGTGGCCACATACCAGCGGTCCTCAATGATACGCAGACCCACGTGGCCTTCCGCGACAACGCGGCGGCCGTCCTTTGTCTGGAACGAGAGCTCGATCAACCCCATCTTTTCGCCGGCGAGAACCCGCTGCAGGATGCCGTAGCAATATTCGCGACACTCGACGTGGACGACGTCAAAGAGGTTTAGCTTTGCCACCTCGTCCGCCGAATACCCCAGCAGAGCACGCCAGGCGTGGTTCACGAAGAGAAGGCGCCCATCTGCCGCAACGCTTTGGACCAGGTCGAGTGTGCCATCGAACAGGTCGTGAAATTGCGCCTCGCTCTGCCTGAGCGAGGCCGCGCCTCGCCGGACTGCCTCATCCAGACGGGCATTGGCGTCCTGCAATATGCGCTCTGTGCGGTGTTTGTAGAGTGCGGCCTGGAGCGTGGTGTGCAACTCTCGTTCGTCGAACGACTTGAGCAGATAGCCGAAGGCCCCGTTGCCGAGGGCTTCCTTGACCAGCGCGTCATCGGAGAAGGCGCTGAGAAAGACAACCGGCACGTTCAGGTGCTGGCGCAGCTTGGCCGCGGTGTCGATGCCGCTCAGGTCACCGGCCAGGCGAATGTCCATCAGCACGATGTCGGGGCTGGTCAGTGGGATTTCCTCCAACGCCTGTTCGCCGCGTGCCGCCTTGCCACAGACTTCGTAGCCCAGTTGCGACAAGCAATCGCTGAGCTCCATGGCGATCAGCGTCTCGTCTTCCACGATATAGATGCTGGTCGCGCTCACGTGTGAGAGATTTTCAGATTGGGAGGTTGCCATGATGAATGGTATCGCCTTGATGCGAGGGACACCATCGTCAGAGATTTGGTCGCTCTGTCGTGGTTTGAACTACAGGGCAATGGGTCTATTTATTGACGAGGCCTGCGGGGACAGAGAGGAACCGGCTGGTCAGCCTACAAGTTTGTGCTCAAACGCGTAGCGGATGAGTTCGGCGTTGTTTGTGAGATGCATCTTCTCAAGGATGCGCGCCCGATAGGTGCTGATGGTCGTCACGCCGAGGTGCAATGTTTCTGCGACCTGAGAGACCGTTTTCCCCGATGCGATGAGGCACAGGACCTCATATTCACGGTCCGAGAGGGACGCATGAAGGGGGCGTTCGTGGTTGATCTTGAGCGTCCGCGCCAACATTTCTGCCAACGAGGGGCTGACATACCGCCCACCGGCGAGCAGCTTCTTGATGGCCGTCACGAGTTCCTCCGGCGCGCTGACTTTGGTCAGGTACCCGTCCGCACCAGCCTTGAACATGCGAACGGCGTATTGATCCTCCGGATGCATGCTGAGCACAAGGACAGGCAGTTTCAGGCATTCGGCCTTCAGCTGCTTGAGCGTTTCCGTTCCGGTGCTGCCGGGCATCGTGATATCCAGGATCACCGCATCCCATTTCTCACGACGGACGAGCTCCAGCAGGTCGTGTGCGTTGTCGCATTCGCCAACCGTGACCGCCCCGAATCCGTCGGCCAGCAACTCCTTCACCCCGCGCCGAAACAGCGGAAAGTCATCGGCTATTAGAAGCTTCAGCACTGTCTCCCCCTCTGTGTGTTCTCGGTCTTATTCGCAGGGTACTCGCAACGTCACGGTCGTCCCCTGCCCCGGCAAGCCGACAATCCTAAGCGACCCCCCGACGGCACCGGCCCGCTCACGCAGCCCTAACAGGCCCAGCGACGCCGCATCAGTGATTTTCTCCGGCAGGATCCCCTGACCGTCATCGTGAATCTCCAGGATCAGCGCTTCATCGAGCGTATTCAGATGCACGCGGACCTCCTTCGCGTTAGCATGCCGTACGACGTTTGTCAGCGCCTCTTGGCAAATGCGAAAGGCCACCGTTGCCCTGGTGGAATCGAGCCGGATGTCCTCTTCCTTGGACTCAAAAAGACATCGGATTCCACTCCCCCGTTCAAACTCCCGGCACTGCCATTCGATCGCCGCCACTAATCCGAGATCATCCAGCACCCCGGGCCTCAAGTCCGCGACCAAGCTCTGAATAGCCGCGAGGGTGGTGTCCACTTGCTCGATCATTGACAGAATCTTCTTCTCCAGGGTGGCACGATCCTCGCTGTTCATCATGGATTGTAACCGCGAGAGATCCATTTTCAGGCACGTCATTCGCATCCCCAATTCATCGTGCAATTCCCGAGCGATCCTCGTCCGTTCCTCTTCCCGTATAACTTCTAGCCGCCGCGAGAGGGCGCGCAGTTCGTCCAACGTGCGGGACAGTGATTGTTCAATCATCTTGCGGTCGCTGATGTCGATGAAATAACCGATCAGTTCGATGGCCTTGCCGTCCGGGCCTGACACCACATGCAGCGCATCTCTCATCCAGCGCCAACTGCCGTCCTTGTGCTGAAACCGGTATTCATGCAGATCGCTGCCGAGGGCCAATAGGCTGGGCAGCCCGGCGAATGCCCGGTCGCGGTCGTCGGGGTGGATCTGATCGGCCCAGAAGTTGGGCGTGTTGAGGAATTCCTCCGGGGTATAGCCAAGTATTTCGGTGAGGTTGGTGCTGACGAACGTAGCCGCGTAGGGCGGCACAGCCTCGCAGGTGTAAATGATGGCCGGAGAGGACGAGAGCAGAAAATCCAGCCGGGCATTCAACGTGCGCAAGGCGGTCTCCGCCTCTTTCCGCTCGGTGATGTCCTGCACCACCATGATGAAATGGTCGGGCGCCGCGCCAGGCTGCCACATCGGCGAGGCCACGAGTTTCACCCAGGCGATCGCGCCGTTCTTGCGCACGTAGCGCTTCTCCGTCCCGCATTCGCGTATCTCCTCCGCCCTGAGGCGCGCCAGATTGTTCCGACAGGCCTCTCGATCGTCGGGGTGCGTGAGTTGCAGGATATCGAGTGCGAGCATCTCCGCCTGGCTGTAGCCGGTGATCTCACAGTATTTCTGGTTGAGACGCACGAAGCGGCCGGTCGCCGCGTCGATCTGGGCCACGCCCACTGCTGCCTGCTCGAAGAGAATCCGAAAGTGCTCCTCGCTCTCACGTAGCGCCTGTTCCGCCTGCTTGCGCAGGGTGGTGTCGCGTACGGTGGCCGCCACGAGCGGGCCAGTTTCCGCTTGGATCGGGCTGAGACTGATGTCGACCGGGAAGGTCGTGCCGTCTTTTTTCAGTGCATGCAGCGCAGGCCGGCCTGTTCCCATCATCCGCGGCGTGGCGGCGGCGAGGAACTGCTGTCGGAGGTGCACATGTCCCTGCCGCGCGGATTCCGGCATCAGTCTCTCCACCGGCAGGCCCAGGAACTCTGCTTGGCTGTAGCCGAACAACGATTCAGCCTGCCTGTTGGCCAGCGTGATGCAGCCTCCCTGATTTACCATGACGATCGCGTCCGGCGAGAATTCGAAGAGGTTCCGGAATTTCGCCTCCGAGCGCTGGTGCTCCAGCTGGGCTACCTTTGCCCGCGCACTATCCTGTTCCGCCCGCGAGTATTCCTTTTCTAGACGGCGCGTGGTCCAGAGCAGCAGTCCCAGTAACGGAGCGATGACCGCCAGTCCCGCCGCGTTCAATTTCCACATGAGGGCCCAGATGGGCGCCACGATGGTGTCATGGTCCAGCCGGACCAGCACGGTCCAGTCCAGCCCAGGGGAGCCGGCGGTGCCCTTGGTTCTGGCATA
Organism: Nitrospirota bacterium; assembly: GCA_041178465.1. GTDB lineage: Bacteria > Nitrospirota > Nitrospiria > Nitrospirales > Nitrospiraceae > Palsa-1315. The sequence goes on along the minus strand of JBEGVJ010000017.1, from coordinate 4,696 downwards.
CCCCGTGAGGACATCGACCTCCCTCCTGGGATGGTGCTCCCTGATATAGCCGGTGGTGGAGGCGGCGAGCGCGATCGAGGGCACGTGAAGTGCTTGTAGATTGACGCGGCCTTCCTGCCGCAAGTGCGAATCGATCAGGACCTCGCCGGTCCGATTGACAAGCTGCCATTCGAGGCGTTGCCTGTCTCTCGCTTGGGCCTGGAGCAGCAGCGCTTCTTTGACGATGATCGTTTCGATGAGCGGCAGCCCGACTTGGCCCACCACCGTGCCGGCAAAGGCTCCCGTGCTATCACGAAGGGGGGCGCTGACGGTGATGGCCAGGGTGCCGTCCATTTCTTGCGACGGCGCGGCATCCGTCACGGAGAGCTTCTGGTTTGTCCTGGCTGCCTGAAACCAGGGCTGCCCGCTGCGGTCGAGTCCGACGGAGGCTGGTTTCGTGGCGGCCAGGATGCGTCCTTGCCGGTCGGTCATCCCAAGCCAGAGATAGACGGGATAGGCGGCTTGGATCTGGTGCAGATAGGGGGTGACGGTGCGGGGATCGAAGTTCCGAAACTCGGCGATCTGCGCCATCAGCTGCACATCGCCATTCCGTTCGGCCAGGAGCCGATCCAACGTTTCGACGGCGCTGACGGCGGCGAGTGCCAGGCTTTCCCCTTTCGTGGCCACCAATTGCGCTTCGAGGTAGCGCAGGGCCAGTGCCCCGATCGCCAGTGCCATGACGGTGATCGCGACGATCAGGATCGGCAGCCTGGTATACATCCGGCCCGCGCCGCTCTGACTCGTGACGTCAGAAGGCTGCGGTTCGTCGTGGCTCATGGCGTTCCTTCATGAAAGGCCGGTCTGTCTGGTTGATCTGGTTAGTTTCGTTCAACCAAAAAACTAGACCAACCAGACGGACCAGACAACGGTCTTCTAGTGCTGGTGGACTGTTCCAGCAGCCTGCTACGTCTGTGGCGGGGCGTCGAGCAGGCGGGCGACCACATCGCCCAAGTGCTGCAGGAGGGTGGGCTTCGGCACGACCTCCTTGATGCCGACGGCGAGGGCCGCCGCCCGGACGTCCGAGGACAGATAGCCCGACACCAGCACCACCGGCAGATCGGCGCGGAGCTGGGCGAGCATACGCGCCACTTCCAGACCCGACATCTCCGGCATATTGTAATCCGTCACCACCACATCGACTCCATGTGGATCGGCGCGGACCAGGGCCAGGGCCTCGGTTGGCTGGGTGCAGCCGGTCACTCGATAGCCGAGCTGTTCGAACTGATCCCGCACCAGCTCCACCAACATCGCTTCGTCATCCAGATAGAGCAGATGGCGGCTCCGGCCCGGTTTGAGGGCGGGCGTGGCTCCATCCGGCTCCTGTGTCTGAGTCGAGACCTCCACAGCGGGAACGTAGAGGTGAAACGTCGTGCCCTGGCCCGGCCGGCTGTCCACGAGAATGGCGCCGTCGTGCTGTTGCATGATGCCGTGCACGACGCTCAAGCCGAGGCCTGTGCCCTGGCCCACGGGCTTGGTGGTAAAGAAGGGATCGAAGATGCGGGCCACCGTCTCGGGGGCCATGCCATGGCCGGTATCCCGGACGGACAGGCGCGCATAGAAGCCCGGCGGCAATGTGGCCTGGGGCGCGCGCAGCTCCTGCGTCAGCGTGACCGGAGCCAGCTCCACGGTGATGGTCCCTTTCTCCTGTCCCAGCGCATGCCAGGCATTGGTGCAGAGGTTCATCAAAACTTGGTGGATCTGCGTGGTATCGGCCAGGACGGGGGGCGTGCCCGCCACTTCGCTGCTGGTCAGCTCGATGTGCGCGGGGAGGGTGGCCCGCAGCAAAGCGAGGACTTCGCTCACCACCGGGGCGAGGGGCACCACGGTCCTGGCGAGGGGCTGTTGATGGGTGAACGCTAGGATTTGCTGGACGAGCTGGGAGGCCCGGTCGCCGGCTTCGCGAATCCGTGCGAGATGTGTCCGCGACGGGTGGTCGGCCGCGAGCTTGGTGCCGGCCAGCTCCGTGTAGCCGAGGATGGCGGTGAGGAGATTGTTGAAGTCATGGGCGATGCCGCCGGCCAGCTGCCCGAGCGCGTCCAGCTTCTGCATCTGGCGGATCTGGTCCTGGGAGGCCGCCAGGGCCGCTTCCGCTTGCTTATGCTCGGTGATGTCCTTCGCAATCCCTGTGATGCGGTAGACCTGCCCTCTGTCGTCTTTTACGGGAAACGCGCGGTCCAGAATCCAGCGTTCCGATCCATCGGGGCGAATAATACGGTACGTCTCGTTATAGTTTCCTGTGCTCTGCTTTGTGAACGTAGCCTGCCGCACGCGGTCTCGATCATCGGGATGGATGGATTCAAGACATTGCAGCGGTGAGGCGTACAGGTCCTCACGGGTGCGTCCCCAGATGTGTTCATAGGCAGGACTGATGTACAGTATCGTGTGCTTCGTCACATCGGTCATCCAAAAGACTTGCGTGATATTTTCGGTGACTTGCCGGAACCGTTCCTCGCTCTCGCGCAGCGATTGCTCCGTCTGTTTGCGCTCGGTGATGTCGCGTATGGCGGCCACCACCAGATGGCCCTCTTCCGATTGGATGGGGCTGAGACTGATGTCGACCGGGAAGATCGTGCCGTCTTTTTTCAGCGCGCGCAGCAGACGGCCTGCCCCCATCATTCGCGGCGTGGCGGAGGCGAGGAACTGCTGGCGGAGATGCACATGCCCCTGTCGAGCGGATTCCGGCATCAGTCTCTCCACCGGCATGCCCAGAAACTCCGCCCGGCTGTAACCGAACAACAATTCGGCTTGATGGTTGGCCAGCGTGATGAGGCCCGCCTGATTCACCAGGATGACGGCGTCCGGCGAGAATTCGAAGAGGTCCTGGAACTTCGTCTCCGTGCGCTGGCGTGCCAGCTCCGCCGCTGCGCACAGGGCAAACAGCCGGAGTATCTCTTCCACCTGTGAGACCTGACGCAGGGGCCTGCGGCTCATCACGCCGATGTGGCCGATGGGGCGGCCGTTCTGGTCGAGCAGGGACACGGCGGCATAGCTCGACACCCCCAGGTCCGCGAGCATCTGGTCCTCGGGAAAGAGTTGCTGCACCTGTTCCGTGAAGATGGCGGCCTGCTTGTCGAGGACCTGTTCGCAGGGCGTCCCGGCCAGGTCATATTCCATTGGCGGCATTGTCTGCCCATCGATGGAGAGGCCGAGCGTGCGGATGCGCGACGTCTGTGTGGCCAGGGGCTGGCACACGAAGCCGATCTCCAGGCCCAACAACTGGGCCGCCTGGGCAGCTATCTTGCTGAAGAATTCGTCGCCGCTCAAATGGGAGATATTCGCGGAGAGGAAGTGCAGTGCCTGTTCTGTCTGCTTGCGCGCGGTGATGTCTTTGACCACGGCCAGCAGATGTGTGGGCGTGCCGTTCTGGTTTCGTATCACGGAGAGACCCACGTGGGCCCAGATCGTGCCTCCGTCCTTCCTGACGTATCGCTTCTCGAAGACCTGCCGCAGGGCAGTTCCCGTCAAGAGCCGGTTGATCCGGTCGAGGTTGCCGGGCAGATCGTCCGGGTGTGTGAGCGACTGAAAATCTTTGGCGAGCAACTCCTGCTCGGAGTAGCCGAGGATCTCGCACAGTGCCCGGTTCACTTCCTGCAACCGGCCCGTCAGATCGCAAATGGACATCCCGGAGGCGGCGTTGTGATAGGCGGCGCGAAACCGCTCCTCGCTGTTGCGCAACTCGTCCGTGCGCTGCCGGACTGCTGCATCCAGGCGGGCGTTGGCGTCCTGCAACGCGCGCTCCTGCCGGTGTTTGGCGAGTGCGGCCTGGAGCGTGGCGTGCAATTCACGTTCTTCAAACGGTTTGAGCAGATATCCGAAGGCCCCGCTGCCGATGGCTCCCTCGACCAGCGCGGCATCGGAGAAGGCGCTGAGAAAGACGACCGGCACGTCCAGGAGCTGGCGCAGTCTGGCGGCGGTGTCGATGCCGGTCAATTGACCGGCCAGGGAGATGTCCATCAGTACGATGTCGGGGCGGACCTGGGGGATTTCTTCCAGCGCCTGCTCGCCGCGCGCCGCTTTGCCGCAGATGTCGTAGCCTAGCCGCATCAACCGATCGCCGATCTCCATGGCGATCAGCGCCTCGTCTTCCACGATGTAGACGCGTGTCTTCTGCATATATCAGAGGCGTTCAGCTTGGTGGAGTGGATGTGCGTGCGTGCCCAACAGGCGCTCCGCTGCTCCGGCTCCGGAGGGCAGGGGCACGTGAAGCACAATCGTTGTGCCGGTGCCGGGCGGCCCCCAGTTGTTCGGCCAGATTTGCAACCAATTGTAGCCCAAAGGAACTGGCCTGCGCCAGATCGAACTCTGCCGGAAGACCGGCGCCCTCGTCCGAGACCGAGAGAAGAAAGGAGCCCTCGCGCGCGGCGATGCGGACCAACACCAGACCGCTCGTGCCGTCTTGGTAGGCGTATTTAAACGAATTGGTCACCAGTTCCGTGACGATCATGCCGCAAGGCAGGGCGATGGTTGCCGGCACCGACAGGTCGTCTGCCTCAACGCGGAGGTGCACGCGGCCGGCGGTTTCGTGAAAGGAGCGCCGGAGTTGATCCGTGAGCGTCTTGAGATACTTGTCGAGGGGGACGCGGTGGAGGTCGGTTGAGCGATAGAGGAGGTCATGCACCAGGATCATGGCGCGCAGCCGGTTCTGCCCTTCGGAGAA
>JBEGVJ010000016.1:0-10446 GCA_041178465.1 Nitrospirota bacterium | reverse complement strand
CTGCTCAGACCGCATCGTCAGCCCGTGCGATCGCCCTCTCGTTGCTGGCGGAGTCAGACAAGAGCGAGGAGGGAGTCGATGTGCTGTTGGACCGGGCCCTCGCTCGTTGCTCCTTCGACAGTAGGGATCGGGCTCTTACGGTGGAGCTTACCTATGGAGTCTTGCGGCGGCTTGCGACCATCGATTGGCGGCTTGAACCGGTTTTGGACAAGCCGCTGCTTCGCCTTCCTGTTGCTGTGCAGATGGTGCTCCGGCTTGGCGCTTATCAATTGTTGTTCCTGGATCGCATTCCCCAGTCTGCCGCCGTCAACGAATCGGTCAATCTGACCAGGGCTTTTGCCGGCACAGTCGGCAGGGACTGGAGCGGGCTCGTCAATGCAGTGTTGCGCTCGCTCTTGCGTCATCCGCCTGAGCCCTGGCCCAGCATGGACCAGGATCCGGTTCAGGCTCTCTCTGTGAAGTACTCGGTCCCTGCCTGGCTCAGTCGCCGCTGGGTGGAACGGCTGGGGCTTGCTGCGGCGGAAGTGGCCTGTGAAGGAGTGAGCGTTGCGCCTCCGATGACGCTGCGGGTGAACCAGTTGGTCACGACCAGAGACGCGCTCCTCGAAAAGTTTGCCAAGGCCGGCCTGACGGCCAGGCCCACTAACGTCAGTCCGTTCGGTATCGTGCTCGAAGACGGAGGCCCTGTGCCCTCGCTTCCCGGCTTTCAAGAGGGCGCCTTTTACGTCGAAGATGAAGCAGCGCAATTGGTGCCGCTTCTCCTGGATCCTCAGCCTGGCGAGATCGTGCTCGATGCCTGCGCGGCGCCGGGAGGGAAATCGACTCATCTGGCGGAGCTGATGCAGAACAAAGGGACCATCTACGCCGTCGATCGGAGCGGGGCTCGGTTGGATTTAGTGAGAGCCAATTGTCGCCGGCTCGGAGTTCAGAACGTCGTGCCGATCGCCGGCGATATTCGAGAGCCTCGTGAATGGGGCCCCTCCGTGAAGCAATCAGCAGCGGGCGAGCCATCGGTTGATCGGATTTTGGTGGATGCGCCTTGCAGTGGGCTCGGGGTACTCCGGCGCCATCCCGAAGCGAAGTGGCGGAAGGATGAACAGTCGCTCCCGCGGCATCAATCGCTCCAATGTCAGATCCTCGAAGCGGTGGCCCCATGCTTGCGGCCTGGCGGGGTGCTGGTCTATAGTACGTGCTCGACGGAGCCGGAAGAAAACGAAGACGTGATCGAGCGATTCTGCCGTGCCCATGCGGAGTTCCAGCGTGAGTCCGTCTCCTCCTGGCTCCCGTCTGCGGCACAGGAATTTGTCACCGAGTCAGGCGCGTTTTCGACCGTGGGAAACCGGTTCTCGATGGACGGATTTTACGCCGCACGACTGAGGAAGGTTTTGTGATGGCACGCCCCATTTTTATTGCCCCCTCGATCTTAGCCTCCGACTTTGCCAGGCTGGCAGATGAAGTGGCAGCCGTGGAACGGGCTGGGGCCGACTTCCTCCATATCGATGTGATGGACGGGCATTTCGTGCCCAACCTGACCATCGGTCCGCCGATCGTGGCGGCGCTCAGAAAAGTCACCAAGTTGCCGCTCGACGTCCACCTCATGATTACCAATGCCGATGCCTTCATCGCCGAGTTCGCCGAGGCCGGAGCGGACTATCTCACAGTGCATGTCGAGGCTTGCCCCCATCTCCATCGCACAGTGCAAGCGATCAAGGAGCGAGGTGTTAAAGCAGGGGTGACCCTGAATCCCGCGACGTCGCTCAGCACGATTGAGGAAATTCTTCCCGATGTTGATCTGGTCCTGATCATGTCGGTCAATCCCGGCTTCGGCGGTCAAAAGTTTATCGCCTCCTGTTTGAAGAAGATCGCTTCGGCCCGCACCATGCTTGATCGGGCCGGGAGCCGTGCGTTGCTCGAAGTGGACGGCGGCGTCAAGGTCGACAATGCGGCCCAGGTGCTGGCGGCTGGTGCTGACGTCTTGGTCTCAGGGTCGGCCATTTTTTCCAGTCCAGATTATGCCGCGACGATTGCTGCGATGCGCGCAGCCGGCCAACCTTCTTCCACGACGCCCCAGCGCGTCTCTGCTCACCGATAGGCCTCGCGGGTGGACATTTCTTCCCTCATCGACAGCCTCCATCCTCTCGAAGTCAAAGTCCTGTCGACGTTCGGGGCAAATCCCTCCGCGGCGCTCCAGACGGAGCAGTTGGCGCAGTCTTCCGGCTTAGAGCCCTCGCAGTTGAGCATGGCGGTCGAATGGTTGCTCGCCAAGTCGTTGCTCACGGTCGACACCGAGACCGTAACGCCGATTGTCTCCCTCACCAAAATTGGCGAACTGTATTTTGAAACATATTCGCCGATTGAACGGGTGCTGTCTGCTGCTCGCGATGCAGCCACAACCGGCAAGCGTCTCACCATTCAGGACATTCAAGCGCGGGAGGGGCTCGAACCGTCGGAGGTGAGCGGCGCGATCGGACGGCTTAAGAAAGAAGGCGCGCTGCTCATCATTCAAGGCGGCTGTCTCGAATCGACCGGCCGACCGAGCCAGACGGCGGAAGCGATACGAGGCCTGCTGCAACAGCTTCATGGAACGACGCGCGAGCTGCAGGCATTTTCCGAGGCGCACCGGCAGGTCATTCAAGACCATGCGGTCAAACGAGGGAACGCGAAGGAACCCTTCCGCGTCGATGATCGGGTGGCCCGATCGCTCAAGCTGTCTGCTGCCGGCATTGAGGCAGCGCAGCAGCTCTCGAAGCAAGGGGTGCTGGAAGAGGTCTCCCAGCTGACTCCCGAGCTGTTGAAGGACGGGAGCTGGCGGACGAAGCGTTTCCGTAAATACACGATCAGCCTTCGCGCGCCGCGCATTGCGCCGGGCAAGAAACATCCCTACCGCGAGTTTCTCGATACCGTAAAGACGAAACTGGTGAGCATGGGGTTTCAGGAAATGCGGGGCTCGCTGGTGGAGACCGAATTCTGGAACATGGACGCCCTCTTCATGCCGCAGTTCCATCCGGCCAGGGACATTCACGACGTCTATTTCGTCAAGGAACCGAAACAGGCCTCGTCGATTGCGGAGCCGTTCTTGTCCCGGGTCGCGCAAGCGCACCAGGACGGCGGGGCAACCGGTTCAACCGGCTGGAACTATTCCTTTGATATGGAGCGCGCGCGGCGTTTGGTGTTGCGGAGCCAGGGGACGGCCGTCTCGGCCCATACGCTGGCGGCGCAGCCGGCAGTGCCGGGCAAGTATTTTTCCATCGCTCGCTGTTTTCGCTACGATCAGGTCGATGCGACGCACGCGACTGATTTCTTTCAGGTGGAGGGGATCGTGCTCGGCGAAGATATTAACTTCCGCACATTGCTCGGCCTGCTCAATCTCTTTGCCCGTGAAGTGGCGCAGGCGAAGGAGGTCAAGTTCCTTCCTGCCTACTTCCCCTTCACCGAACCGTCGGTCGAACTCCATGTGCGCCATCCGAAGCTCGGATGGATGGAGCTGGGAGGAGCCGGTCTGTTCCGGTCGGAAGTCACCCTTCCGCTGGGTGTGACTGTGCCGGTGATCGCCTGGGGATTGGGGCTCGACCGCATGGCGATGGTGGCGCTCGGCATTCACGATATTCGTGAGCTGTTCACCGACAGCCTTGATTTGATTCGTTCCACCAAGGGGGCTTTCTAGCACTCCCATGCCCACGATTACGATTTTCAAACAGGATCTCGAGGGATTGCTCACAGGGCCGGGAGAGGCTCGCCAGTCGATCACGATTGAGCAGTTGGAAGAGTCGTTGATGCTCGTGAAGGGTGAGCTGAAGGGGCAGAACCCCGACACGGGCGAGCTGCGCATTGAGCTGCAAGACAGCAACCGTCCCGATCTCTGGTGTTGTGAAGGGATCGCGCGGCAGATCCGGGTGAAGCGGCAGGGTTCCCTCGCGAAGTACGATTTTCTTGCGACCAAGTCGAAATCGCCGAAGCGTCTGAACGTGGCTCCCGGGTTGGAGAAGGTCAGGCCCTTTGTGGCGGCCTGTACTGCGACCGGCTACCGTGTGACCCAGGAGGGTCTCGCACAGTTGATTCAAACGCAAGAAAAGCTCGCCGAGATGTTCGGCCGCAAACGTAAAACTGTGTCGATCGGGCTCTATCGGCTCGCGGCGATCGAGTTTCCTGTGGCCTATGATTTAGTGAAGCCGGACGAGGTTAGTTTTACGCCGTTAGGCATGGATACGGTCATGACGCTGGGGGAGATGTTGCTCGTCCATCCCAAAGGGCTGGAGTTTGGTGGGATTCTCGCGGGACAGGATCGCTTGCCCGTCCTGCGCGATGCGAAGCGCCAGGCCCTTTCCTTTCCACCGATCATCAATAGCCGCGAAGTTGGCGAAGTGAAGGTGGGGGACGATGCCTTCTTCGTCGAGGTAACTGGCACCGACCTTTCAATGGTCGTCCTGACCCTCAATATTTTTGCAGCCAATTTAGCGGATCGTGGTGCAGTCATTGAGCCGATCGACGTGCGCTACCCCTATGAGACTGCACTTGGCAAGGCGGTCGTGACCCCGCAAGATCTTGGGAAGTCGCGGACGCTTCCCGTCGGCACGATCGAGCAGGCCCTGGGGCAGGCGCTCGGCGCTCGCGAAGTGGCCAAGGCCCTCACGGCCTACGGTTATGAGGTGATGACCAGAGGCGACGAGGTGACGGTGACGCTGCCGCTCTACCGGCAGGACCTGATGCATGCGATGGACGTCGTCGAAGATGTCGCGATCAGCCGCGGGTATGGAGACTTTTTGCCGGTGATGCCTTCGCAGTTCACGGTCGGGGGACTTTCGCGCATCGAAGAAGTTTCCGACCGGGTGAGGGCGCTCATGGTCGGCATGGGTTTCCAGGAAATTATTTCCAACATCCTCGGTTCGCCACAGGATTTACGCGATGCAATGCGATTGGAGGGGACCGAGTGGGGGCAACTGGTCGAGGTGGACAATGTGATGTCCCAGAATTTCTCCGCCCTTCGCCAATGGATGCTGCCGTCGTTGCTTCGCGTGGAAGCCGCATCGAATCGGGCCTTTTATCCCCACAGGATGTTCGAGGCAGGCGAAGTGGCTAGGCGTGACCTCACGCAGCCGCTCGGGTCCCGCACGGTGATGGTGCTGGGCGGAATGATCGCCCATGCCGATGCGCACTTCTCAGAAGTCCATTCCTGCCTGGACACGTTGTTTTACTATGTAAATCAAGTCTACAGCCTGGAACCGATCCAGCATCCGTCATTTCTCGCAGGGCGCGCGGGGGCGATCGTGTCTGAGGGGAAACAGGTCGGTGTGATCGGGGAACTGCACCCGGAAGTGCTTGAGCGATGGCAGATTAGCGTTCCCGCCGTCGCGTTTGAAATCGATCTGACACAACTAGCCGAACGGCCTTGAGGCCTGCGCCGGTCAGCGCATTCCTCAAGGCCCGCATCCTGTCCAAATCAATGATTCGAAGAGTACCCTTCCGAGGCGGCTGCGCTTAGGCGGCCGCTGGGGCAAGGTGCTGCTTGGCGAGACCGACCAGCTGCTCAAACCCTGTGGCATCCTTGATCGCCATATCCGAGAGGACCTTCCGGTCCAGGAGGATATTGGCCTTCTTCAGGGCATTGATAAACCGGCCATAGGTGAGTCCATGTGCCCGAACTGCCGCGTTGATGCGCGCAATCCACAACACGCGAAAATCACGTTTCCGGTTTTTCCGTCCCGTATAGGCGTACGCCTGACCTTTATCGACTGATTCCGTTGCGGTTCGGAACAACCGGCTCTTTCCTCCGTATTGTCCTTTGGCCAGCTTCAGCCGCTTCTTCCGCCGATGTCTTGTTTTGGGGCCACCTTTTGCGCGAGGCATGAGTCAATACTCCTTTTGGTTAACGCGATTCGCCTAGTTCACTTTAGCTGTACGGCAACAAGCGATCCAGTGCCTGAGTCTTGGTTTTATCGACGAGAACTGTGCCGCTCAGTCGGCGCTTCCGATCCTGGGTCTTGCTGGTGAGGATATGGCGCTTCCCCGCCTTTCGTCTGACTAATTTCCCTGAGCCGGTGCGGGTAAACCGCTTTTTGGCTCCGCTATGGGTTTTCATTTTTCGATTCTTCATGTCGGTGCTTCCTTTGGTTAATAGCGTTCGGGCCGACCGTCCTATTTCGGCGCCACGATCATGATCAAGCTCCGCCCTTCCATGCGTGGGGGGTACTCGATCGTGCACTTCTCTCCCAGCTCTGCGATGACCGTACTCATGAGCGTTCGACCCATCTCCTGATTCGCCATTTCACGACCGCGGTACGTCAAGACGACTTTTGTCTTATTGCCGTCGGCCAGAAAGCCCTTGATCTGCCGAACCTTAATCTCCAAGTCATGCTTATCCGTTCGAGGGCGCAACTTGATTTCTTTGACCTGCGTCGACTTTTGGTGCCGGCGGTTTTGATGGTCCTTCTTGCTCAGCTCAAACTTATACTTCCCGTAGTCCATAATGCGGCACACGGGGGGCACGGACGTAGGTGCGATCTCGACCAGATCGTAGCCCTGGTCTTGCGCCTGTTTAAATGCGTCCGCCGTCAGGAGAATGCCGAGCTGCTCGCTCTCCGGACCGATCACCCGGACTTCGCGCACTCTGATTTCTCGATTAATTCGTAGTTTGGGGACGATAGGACACCTCTTATTGTGTCAGTGAATGTTGCTGCCCTGCCGGCTTGAGGTCCGCACGGAGCAGGTCAAGCGCTCCTGCGACGGTCATGCTGCCGAGGTTGGCTCCGCTCCGGCCTCGTATGGCCAGAGTCCCACTCTGCACTTCCCGGTCGCCAACCACAAACATAAACGGAACTTTTGCCTTTTCCGCTTCTCGAATCTTCAGCCCGATTTTTTCGTTTCGAAGATCTGCCTCGGCGCGGAACCCCGCCGCCTTGAGCTGGGCCACGACCTCGGCGACGTAGGGCCGCTGGTTGTCTGTGATGGACATGACCGTCGCTTGAACCGGGGCGAGCCAGGTCGGGAAGGCGCCGCCGAAGTGCTCGATCAAAATGCCGAAGAACCGTTCGATCGATCCCATTAGGGCCCGATGGATCATGATCGGCTGGTGCACCTTGCCGTCTTCTCCGATATAGCCCAGTTCGAATCGCTCAGGATTGTTGAAGTCGACTTGAATGGTGGAACATTGCCAGGAACGCCCCAGGGCATCTTTGATCTTGATGTCGATTTTCGGTCCGTAGAAGACGCCTTCTCCGGGATCGATCTGGTAGGCGACGTTTCGTCCCTTCAGGGCCGCTTCGAGTGCGCTCGTGGCCTGAGCCCATCGTTCTTCAGAGCCAACGGACTTTTCCGGCTTCGTCGAGAGGTACACTTCAAACTCAGTGAATCCGAAGGTGCCGAGAATGAAGAACGTGAAGTCCAGGACCCGGCTGACTTCGCTTTCGATCTGATCCGGCCGGCAAAACAGATGCGCGTCATCCTGTGTGAAGCCGCGAACTCGCAGCAAACCGTGAAGGACGCCCGTCCGTTCATACCGGTAGACCGTGCCCAGTTCGCCATAGCGGATGGGGAGGTCTCGATAGCTGCGCAGATGCGACTTGTAGATCATGATGTGGAACGGGCAATTCATCGGCTTGAGCTGGTACTCGCTGTTCTCAACCTTCATCGGCGCGAACATGTTCTCGCGGTAGTAGTCGACGTGGCCGCTGGTTTTCCAGAGGTCCAGCCGGGCGACGTGCGGGGAATAGACCAGTTCGTAGCCGTTCTGAATGTGCTGGTCGCGCCAAAAGTTTTCGATCAACAGCCGGATTGTTGCGCCCTTCGGATGCCAGAGCACCAGGCCGGGACCGATTTCATCCTGGATCGAGATCAAGTCGAGCTCTTTGCCGACCTTGCGGTGGTCTCGTCGCTTAATTTCTTCCAGCCGGGCAAGATGCGCGTCGAGTTCTGCCTGAGTTGGAAAGGAGGTCCCATAGATCCGCTGCAGCATGGGATTACGTTCGTCACCGCGCCAGTAGGCTCCGGCCGTGTTCAGGAGCTTGAAGGCCCCGACATGGCCTGTCGTCGGGAGATGCGGGCCGCGGCAGAGGTCGGTGAACTCCCCCTGGCTGTAGACCGTGATGGTCTGTCCCTCTGCCAGTCCTTGAATCAACTCAACCTTATAATCTTCCCCGCGTTCCTGGAAAAACTTCACCGCTGCTTGTTTCGACAACTCCGCTCGTTTGACGGGAAGGGCGCGCTTGATGATGTCTTTCGCGCGCGCTTCAATTTTCTCAAGGTCTTCCGGGGTAAAGGGGCGTTCATAGGCAAAGTCATAAAAGAACCCGTCCTCGAGAGCCGGGCCGATCGTCAGTTGTGCCGTGGGGAACACTTCCTTGACGGCCTGCGCCATAATATGCGTGCTGCTATGGCGGTAGACCTCACGGCCTTCGGCACTGTCGAACTGCAAGGGGGCCACTTCAGCATCTTCCGTCAAGGCGCTCGAGAGATCTACGGTCTGGCCATTCACCTTCGCAGCGAGGATGTCCGCGCCAAGCTTCAGGCCGAGAGCCGACAGGGCGGACCCAACGGTCTGTCCCGCTGGAATATCCAGGCTGATGCCATCTTTGAGCGTAATTTTCATAGCCCGCATTACTTTTAAACAAGCACTAGAAACAACAAAGGCACCCCGCCTACGAGAGGCAAGCGGATGCCCTCAGCTGGGTGGTAGGCGCGGACGGTCTTGAACCGTCGACCTCTACCGTGTCAAGGTAGCGCTCTCCCCCTGAGCTACGCGCCTGTCGATACCGGAGGCGCATGCTAATATAGCCCTGCCCAACGTGTCAAGAAACGCAAAAGAGAAGGGACGTACTCCGGAGAGGGGTACGCCGCCTTCTCTTTTGTTGTCCGACTGTGCGATCTGATGATTGTGCGAGATTATCTGACGGCTGACTTCAAGATCTTTCCTGCTGAGAACTTCGGAACTTTGGTCGCGGGAATCCGTAAGGCCTCACCGGTTCTGGGATTGCGTCCGAGTCGCGCCTTCCGTTTGGCAACCGTAAAGGTTCCAAAGTTCACCAGTGAGACGCGCTGCCCCTTCTTTAGAGACGTGGTCACTGCGCCGGTGAAGGCCCGTAACGCAGTGCTTGCGGCAACCTTGGTGATACCAGCAGATGCCGCCATCTTCGCGATCAGCTCTTCTTTCGTCATCGTGCTCCTCCTGTGGTAGGTTGAACTACGCGACCTCTTGACCGACGTTTTGGTTGTGCATTTGTGAGGCTGGCCCTGTGGCCCCGGGCGACACGTTAGGTCTCTCGCGTCTGCGCGGTCCGCTTCCGTTTCACCGGAATGTGCAAATCATGAATTTTCTTTCTGAGAGTGTTCCGATTCAAACCGAGCAGCTCGGCCGCCTGGATTTGGTTTCCCTTGGTTTCCTGAAGGGCTCTGGCGATCAACGGCCGCTCAATGGCATTGATCAACATGGGATGGAGGTTTCGGCCCGAACCATTTCGCATCCCTTTCACGAAATCTTCCATCTTCCACTCGAGATAGTCCTCAAGCGACAGTGTCTCTTTTCCAGTCGTTCCTGCTGCTTTCTGGCGCGCGAACACTTGCAGGAGCTTGGAGGTGCGTTTCAGGACGTTTCGAGAACCGGTGACCACCAGCGCATGCGTGAGATCAATGTTGGAGAGAGTGGCGGCTACTCCATCGGATGAGCCTGACTTCGATTCGACGATAACCGCATCGAATGTGCGGCGGGCCGCGTCCTTCGGCAAAGCGGCCGCGTCTTTTGCCACTGTCACAGAGGCATCTTTGAAGAGATATTTAGCTTGGCTCTGGACATCCGGGTCGCCGCTGAGCAACAAAATACTGAAGACGGATGATATCGGTGACATGAACGTTCCAGAAGAAGCGCAGGGAAGTGGGGCGGATTATTGCCCAGAGCTGATTTGATGTCAACGAGGAAAATGCAGTGGGACCCGTTCTTGTTGATCGGGCAGCGCGCGCGGATGGTACTTTTTCGGCAAGAGATAAGCCGCTCTTTCGTGCCAAGTGCATGTGAGGTGTTGAGAGGGGGCATGTCGTTTTTCTGCTCCGCTGACGGTATGTGACGGAACTGATAAAAAGGTGCCGAAGTTTTTGTTGGTCGCTTCATCTGGTTTGTGCGGGAACAGTTCCAGGAGCTATGTTCTGGGAGCGCGGGAACGGATGGCTTGACAGGAGCGTCTTTCGTGAAGTATTAATTCAAACGAATGTTTTAATTCCTACCGGAATACTCATGTATGAAGGTTTCTCTTAAGGCAACGTATGGAATCATGGCAGCTGTCGACTTAGCGATGCATCCAGGCGCGGTGCCAGTCCAGGCCAAATCGATTGCCCGTCGGCAGGCGATCCCTGCTCGCTTTCTTGAACAGGTCCTCCATGGGATGAAAAAGGCCGGTCTTGTATCGAGCCTTCGAGGCGCTCAGGGGGGGTATGTGCTGTCGAAGAAACCTTCCGAGGTATCAG
>JBEGVJ010000015.1:0-5795 GCA_041178465.1 Nitrospirota bacterium | reverse complement strand
GCTGCGGAAGCAGCATGTGCCGCCGGGGCAGAGGTCGATCTCTATGACGCCATGGCGTCAGTCGGGCGCAAGTTTCTTTTGGCCGGGAAAGGCGGCCTGAACCTGACGCATTCGGAGCCTTCAGAGAAATTCCTTTCTCGTTATGGCGCGCGTCGGTCGCAGATCGCGCCGCTGCTTGAAACGTTCGGACCTGAGGCGCTCCGATCCTGGGCTCGCAGGCTCGGGGTCGAAACGTTTGTGGGCTCTTCCGGACGTGTCTTTCCCAAGGATCTTAAGGCCGCACCGCTGCTGCGGGCCTGGCTCCGCCGGTTGCGCCAATCCGGTGTGCGCTTCCACATGCGCCATCGCTGGTCCGGCTGGGACGAGCAGGGGGCGCTGCGTTTTACCACGCCGGACGGGAACCGCTCTGTCCAGGCCGATGCGGTGGTGCTGGCGCTTGGCGGAGGCAGTTGGCCGAAGCTCGGCTCTGATGCGTCGTGGGTACCCTTGCTGGCGGGACGCGGGATTCGGATTGCGCCGTTGCAGCCGGCGAACTGTGGTTTCGATGTGAGCTGGAGCGAGCATTTCCGGACGAAGTATGCCGGGCACCCGGTTAAGTCTGTGGCAGTCGTTGTGCGGAATGGAGCCGGCGCTGAGTCCTGGCATCCTGGCGAGTTCGTCATCACGGAGACCGGCGTGGAAGGTGGCGTGATTTACGCGGTGTCTTCCTCTCTTCGCGACGAGATTCTGGCGAAAGGCACGGCCACCTTGCGCCTTGATTTGGCGCCTGACCGAGACGTGCCGCGCGTGACTCACGACCTGTCGAGGCCGCGCGGCAAACGCACGATGGCGACGCATCTGCAGCGACAGGCCCACATCGAAGGCGTGAAAGCGGGGTTGCTTCGTGAAGTGCTCTCGAAGGAGGATTTTGCAGACCCGGCCCGCCTGGCTGCCGCGATCAAATCATTGCCGCTGCGACTTGTCGCCGCGCGTCCATTGGAGGAAGCGATCAGCACGGCCGGAGGGGTGCCTTTCGAACTGCTCGACGCGCAGTTGATGGTTCGTGCGCTGCCAGGCCTGTTTTGTGCGGGAGAAATGTTGGATTGGGAGGCGCCGACCGGAGGCTATCTCCTGACGGCTTGTTTTGCCAGCGGCCTGGTCGCAGGAGCCGGGGCAGCAGGATGGCTTAGTAAAAGGCGGACGAGCGAGGCGGTCTCAAGACTGACGACGGAAGACTGAAGCGTTCGGAACTCCGGCCTTCAGCCTGTGCCTGTCTCGTTCGGCTTATTGGGGCGTCGCGACCAGTCCGCTGACCGCTCCGATGGAGCGGTATTTATGATCGCGTTGAGTCAGCAGCTGATCGAGGGAGAGTTCGGTGAGTTGGGAGAGTTGGTTTGTGAGGGACTTGGCGATCCGGTCGGCGATGGCGCTGGGGTCTCGATGGGCGCCACCGAGCGGTTCCGGAATGACTTCATCGACGATGTGGAGATTGACGAGGTCTGTTGCCGTCATCTTCAGGGCGGCGGCGGCGTCGGGAATATTGGCCGGATCGTCCCAGAGGATGGCAGCACAGCCTTCCGGAGAAATCACCGAATACACACCGTTCTCTAACATGAGGACGCGATCTGAGACGCCCAATGCGAGTGCGCCGCCGCTACCGCCTTCTCCAATGACGATGGAAATAATCGGGACGGTCAGCCGGGACATCACAAAGAGATTGCGGGCGATGGCTTCAGCCTGGCCGCGCTCTTCCGCGCCGATGCCGGGGTACGCGCCTGGTGTGTCGATAAAGGTCACAATCGGGCGGCCAAACTTCTCGGCCATCCTCATGAGACGCAAGGCCTTCCGGTAGCCTTCGGGGTTCGGCATCCCGAAGTTTCGTTGCATCCGTTCTTTGAGGGTCTTCCCTTTTTGATGACCGATGACCATGATCGACCGGTCGTTGAATCGGGCGAAGCCTCCGACGATGGCACGATCGTCGCCGAAGTAGCGGTCCCCGTGGAGCTCAAGGAAGTCTCTGAAGAGAACACCGATGTAATCGAGGGTGCTGGGTCGTTGGGGGTGGCGGGCGAGCTGTGTTCGCTGCCAGGGAGTCAGTTTGCTGTAGAGCTCATGTTCGACCTGGGCCTGCTTCATCCGCAGTTTGCGGATCTCCTCCTGGATGCTCGATTTTCCGGCAGGCGCAGCCGCGAGCTTTTCGATCTTTTCTTCGATCTCGCGGATGGGCTTTTCAAATTCAAGGTAATCGCGCATAGGGCTGGCAGGGATGTGGATACTCATAGAGGGGACGTAGCCCCCATTCCCAAAACTAGGCACTTACGATAGCAGAAAAATGGCCCCCTTGCCTAGCACTTCTTCAACGTCGGCAATGAAACGTTCGCTGGGGGCGATGGTCAGACGCGGGAGGGGCGCCGTCTCAACTTCGAGGACTGAATCCATCGGCACGGTGAGCGTAATCGTGGTGCTTCCCGGGTGGCGCTGAAAGACCTCGCGGAGGCGCGGCAGCTGTTCCGCCACCGCTGAATGATCCGCCAGTCGAATGCGGACCCGCTTGATCGCCTGCGCTTGCACCTCGGCGAGCGGCTCGATTTTGCTCCCTCGAATCTTCGTGCCTTTATCTCCGCGGTCCACCGTGCCTGTGACGCGCACGAGGCGTTCCGGCACGAGTAAGTCGGCGGCGGTTTTATAGAGATCCGGGAAGACGATGATCTCCACTACGCCCAGGAGATCTTCCAGGGTGAGATAGGCCATCCGGTCGCCCTTCTTGGTCAGCATGCTTTTGACGGTCGTGATGATGCCGCAGAGCTTCACCTCCCGTCCGTCCGGCGATTCCGGCAAGCTGATGGTCGTGGCCGTGGCGAGTGCTTGGATGGTGGCTTCGTAGCGCGCCAGCGGATGAGAGGAAATATAGAAGCCGGTCAGCTCCCGTTCGTGTTTCAATCGTTCGCTCTGGTCCCACTCCGGAATGTTGGGGAGCGACGGTACGGCCAGATGCTCCGCAGAGTCCGATCCGTTCAGCTCATCGCCGAAAATATTGGTCTGCCCCATGTCCCGTTCTCGTTGCGCGGCCGCCCCGTCTTCGACGGCCTGATCCAGGACTGCAGCCAGTTGAGAACGTTTCGCGCCGGTCGAGTCGAACGCGCCGGTTTTGATCAGCCCTTCGAGCATGCGCTTATTGACCTTGTGAAGATCGACGCGGCGACAAAACTCAAAGAAGGATTTGAAGGGGCCGGTGTTGTTTCGAATCTCGATGATCGATTCGACGGCGCCTTCGCCGACATTCTTGATGGCGGCCAGGCCGAACCGGATGGCGTGGTCGACGACGGTAAAGTTCTTATGGCTTTGGTTGACGTCAGGAGGCAGGACCTTGATGTTGAGGTCGCGGCATTCCGTGAAGTAGCCGACGATCTTGTCGGCGTTGCCCATGTCGGTGGTCATCAGGGCGGCCATGAACTCCGTCGGGTAGTGCGCCTTTAAGTAGCCGGTCTGGTAGCAGACGACGGCATAGGCCGCCGCGTGCGACTTGTTGAACCCGTAGCCGGCGAATTTCTGGATCAGTTCGTAGAGTTTTTCCGCTTTTTTCTCCGGAATCTTCTTGGCCTTGGCGCCTTCCAGGAACTGCAGGCGCAACTTTTCCATCTCCTCCGGCTTCTTTTTACCCATCGCACGCCGGAGAATGTCGGCTTGGCCGAGCGAGAAGCCCGCCACCTTATTGGCAATCGCCATCACCTGTTCCTGATAGACGATGACCCCGTAGGTGTCCTTCAGGATCGGTTCGAGTTCAGGCGTTTCGTAGGCGATCGGAATCTTGCCCTGTTTCCGTTTGATGAAGTCGGGAATCAGATCCATCGGACCAGGGCGATAGAGCGCGATGATAGCGATGATGTCCTCGAAGCGGTCAGGCTTCAGGCCGGTGAGGAGGTCGCGCATCCCGGAACTTTCCAGTTGGAAGAGGCCAATCGTTTTACCGGAAGAGAGGAGGGCAAAGGTCTTGGGGTCGTCGAAGGGCACCTGCTCCATGACCAACGGAGGAGCGCCGGGACGTCCCGCATTGATCAGGTCCTCGGCCCGTTTGATCATCGTGAGGGTTTTGAGACCCAGGAAGTCGAATTTGACGAGCCCGATCTTTTCAACGTCGCCCATCGAATATTGGGTGACGACTTCGTCGTTGGCTCCCTTATAGAGCGGCACGTGGTCCGTGAGCGGCCCTTCAGAAATAACCACGCCGGCTGCGTGGGTCGAGGCGTGGCGGGCCAGTCCTTCGAGAGAACGGGCGATTCCCATCAGCTCTTTGACGCGCGGATCGGTATTGACGAGATCTTGCAGCTTCGGTTCTTGATCGAGGGCCTGCTCGAGTGTGATGTTGAGCTGATTCGGGACGAGCTTGGCGACGCGATCGACTTCGGCATAGGGGATTTCCAAGACACGGCCCACGTCGCGGATCGCGGCTTTGGCCCCGAGCGTTCCAAACGTAATGATCTGGGCCACATGGTCCTTGCCGTACTTGTCGACCACATAGTTGATGACTTCGCCACGGCGATCCATGCAGAAGTCCATGTCGATATCGGGGAGGGACACACGTTCTGGATTCAGGAACCGCTCGAACAGGAGCGTGTAGACCAGGGGGTCGAGGTCCGTGATCCGCAGCGCATAGGCGACGAGACTCCCGGCGGCGGAACCTCGGCCCGGCCCGACCGGAATGTGGCGCGAGCGGGCGAACTTGATGATGTCCCACACGATGAGGAAATAACCGGCGAATCCCATTGAAGAGATGATCGTCAGCTCTTCGCGCAGGCGCAGCTCATAGGCGGCCGGCAGGATCTGGCTCGGTCGCTCTTTCAATCTGGCCGCCAATCCGGCTAACGCCAGGCTCTCCAGATACGTTTCCCGCGTAAAACCTTCCGGTACTTTGTATTGCGGGAGATAGGTCTTGTTCAGCGTCAGTTGGAGGTCGCAGTTGTCCGCAATCCGACAGGTATTGTTGACGGCCTCGGGGAATTCGATAAAGGCGGCCGTGACCTCGTCCGTCGATTTCACATAGAGCTGATCCGTATCGAACTTCATCCGATTCGGGTCGCTGATCGTCTTGCCTGTTTGCAGGCAGAGCATCAGCTCGTGCGGACGGAAATCTTCTTTTTTAAGGTAGTGGCAATCGTTGGTGCCGACCAGGGGGATGTCCATCTTCTTGGACATCTCAAGCAGGCCGCTATTGGCGACTCGCTGATGGTCCAGCCCGTTCGCCTGCACCTCCAGGTAGAAGTGCTCCTTCCCGAAAATTTCCTGAAACTCTCCAGCTACGGCCATGGCACCGGCCATGTCCTTCTGGCCGATGAGGTAGGGGATCTCGCCGCTCAAGCAGCCGGAGAGGGCAATTAATCCCTCGTGGTGCTCTTTCAGAATTTCCTTATCCATCCGTGGCTTATAGTAGAACCCTTCAAGGTATGCTTTGCTGACAAGCTTGATCAGATTCTGGTAGCCGGTCAGGTTTCGAGCCAGGAGGATGAGGTGATAGTAGTCGTTGTGGGCAAGGCCGCTGTCTTTAGCCGCTAAGCGGCTGCCAGGCGCCATGTAGGCTTCGCAGCCGATGATGGGTTTGATGCCGGCGTCTTTAGCCTTGCGGTAAAACTCGATGGCCCCGAACATGTTGCCATGGTCGGTCATGGCCACGGCTGGCTGATTGAACGATTTGATCTGCTGGACGAGCGGCTCGATTTGATTCGCGCCGTCCAGGAGACTGAATTGGGTATGGAGATGGAGATGAACGAATTGCGATGCCACGGAAAGATTGTAGTGAGGGTGGAGAGATGAAGTCAAAC
>JBEGVJ010000014.1:0-34918 GCA_041178465.1 Nitrospirota bacterium | reverse complement strand
GCCCTAAGAATACTTTTCTCCATCTGAAGCTGGCCTACCACGGCGACACCATTGGCGCAGTCAGCGTGGGCAACATCGAACTCTTCCATGCGCGGTTCAAATCGCTTCTCTTCCCTACCCTCGAAGCAGACCCTCCCTATTGCTATCGCTGCCCGCTCAATCAAACCTATCCGTCGTGCCGGATGGCCTGCCTCGATCCGATCGAACAGATCCTCAAAAAGCAGCACCGTGACCTGGCAGGCTTCATCATCGAGCCACTGGTGCAGGCAGCCGCCGGCATGATCACGGCCCCGCCCGGCTATCTCACCAGAATCCGTGAGCTCTGCACAAAATACGATGTGCTCTTGATCGCTGATGAAGTGGCCACCGGCTTCGGCCGCACCGGCAAGATGTTCGCCTGTCAGCATGAGGGAGTGACGCCGGACTTGATGGCAATCAGCAAAGGCTTGACCGGCGGCTACATGCCCCTGGCCGCGACCGTGACCACCGAGGAGATCTACAAGGGGTTTCTCGGCAAGTACGAAGACTTCAAGACCTTCTTCCACGGCCACAGCTACACCGGCAATCCACTCGGCTGTGCCGTGGCCCTGGCGAATCTCGACGTGTTCAAGAAAGAAAAGACGCTCGCGCGACTGCGACCTAAGATCAAGACGATGGCGCGGCTCCTGAAGCCGTTTCTGCAACTGCCCCATGTCGGAGACATCAGGCAACGCGGCTTCATGGCTGCCATCGAGTTGGTGGAGGATAAGAAAACGAAGAAACCCTACCCACTCGCAGCCAGAATGGGCCACCGAGTCACGATGGAAGCTCGCAACCGAGGGCTCCTACTCCGCCCGATCGGCAACATCCTCATCCTCATGCCGCCACTCAGCACGTCGCTGCCAGAACTCACCAGCATGGTAGAAATTCTGCAAGCCTCCATCGAAACCGCAACACTAGCGCTGGCATCAGGGCCACGCCCATAAAACAAGAAGAGGGGATGGAGGCTGATGATCTTCTGTGCTCGCGCAACGCGCGGTCGCGGACTCCCCTCGTTGGACGCGCGCAGTGGAAGATCAATCAGCCCCCATCCCTGAGAGATAGCGAGCGAGCTTGGAAGGATCATTGATGCTCGCAGTCGAGGGCAGCCTGGACGCTCCCTCTAAGACCGAGGAAGAGGAACAGGCGGGAACAAAGAAGGCCTGGCGATTCCCTGTGCTCGCCAAACGCGCGGCCTTCCAGCGTCGTTCGTCGCTCGTATCTCGTCGTTCGCACGCGAAGGTCTTCCGGCTTGCGAGATACGCTTCACGAACAACGGTTCCCTCTATTGCCATACGCTATAGGCCATCTGCTATCAGACCCGTCTTCCCACGCTCAGCCTTCTAAGCTGAGGGTCATGGACGCGTACACGTAGGGATGGACCAAAGAGCTCTAAAAAAGTAGAATGGTCCTCGTTTACTCGTCAACCCATCGTGCAACGGCGTCATGTCCATTCTTTTAGTGATGCCACTATGCAACGCCTGATAGCCTAAGCCCATGTCGAACGCCACCCTATCAGATGCTCGCAAGCGACAGGGAGAACTGGGGCAGTTCCTCACACCTGCGCCTGTGGCTGACTTCATGGCTTCTTTGTTCGGGCCGCTCCCCGAGGTCGTGCGCTTGCTGGATGCAGGGGCGGGAGCGGGAGCGCTGACCGCTGCGTTCGTGTCTCGCTTGTGCCACAAGAAGGACGGCGTTCGCGCTATCGAAGCCACGCTCTTCGAGCTCGATCCGTTCATTCAAGACGCACTGTCGAAAACCATGCAGGACTGCGGGCAGCGCTGCGCTGAAGCGGGCATTCGATTCACCTTCACCATCCATACAACCGACTTCATCCATGACATGGCGGCGCTGCTGGCCGGGGATTTGTTCGCCGCAACGCCACCAGCCTTTAACGCCGCGATTACGAATCCGCCCTACCGAAAGATCGGCATCGACTCAGCCGAACGACGCGCGCTGCGTTCCCTCGGAATCGAAACGAGCAACCTCTACACCGGCTTCATTGCCCTCATTCAGAAATTGCTGGCTCCCGCAGGCCAGCTCGTCGGCATCACACCTCGAAGCTTTTGCAATGGCCCGTACTTCCGCCTCTTCCGTGAGGACTTCCTGCGCAACATGGAGCTCCGCAGGCTTCACGTTTTTGAATCGCGCAATGCCGCCTTCCGGGATGACAGCGTATTGCAAGAGAACATTATCTTTCATGCCATAAAGGGCCAAAGCCAACCCCGTGAGCTGATGATCTCCAGCAGCAGCGGAGAGCATGGCGATGTGGTCGCTGAGTCGGTGCTGGCGTTCGCCGACGTGGTCCATCCCCACGACGTAGAACAGTTCATCCATATCCCCTCGGCCCCCTCGCACGATGCGGCAAAGGCAATCATGGACGGTCTCCACTCAAGCCTTGCCTCGCTGGGTGTCACCGTATCGACCGGGCGCGTTGTGGACTTCCGGCTTAAAGACTCGCTTCGACAGAAGCCGCAGAAAGGGACCGTGCCATTAGTGTATCCCTGCCACTTCGACGCCGGCACGATTCGTTGGCCAAAGCCCCAATCCCGCAAACCGAATGCCATTCTCGACAATGACGACACGCGCCCCTGGCTTGTGCCATCCGGTGTCTACCTGCTCACGAAACGTTTCACGTCGAAAGAGGAACGCCGTCGCCTCGTGGCATGCCTGTTCAATCCGGATAGTGTGAAGGCAGAGTGGCTGGGGTTCGAAAACCATCTGAACTACTTCCATGCAAATGGGCGTGGACTCGATCGCCATCTTGCAGTCGGCCTCTTTGCGTTTCTGAACTCCACGGTGGTCGATCAGTATTTCCGCCGTTTCAGCGGGCATACGCAGGTGAACGCCGGCGATCTTCGTCAGTTGGCCTATCCCGACCGTGACACATTGCACGCGATAGGGCTTGACATGAAATCGCTGAATCTTTCCCAAGAAGAGATCGACGCACTCGTGGCCAAACATCTCCATGCCTGCCAATAAGCCAACCCGCAACGTAGCCACTAAAAAGCAGCGGCTCGCTGAGGCTATCGCAGCACTGACCGCCTTGCAGTTTGGCCCCAAGCAAAGAAATGAAACTGCAGCCTACACGCTGCTCGCCCTGCTGGACCTGCAACCCACTGTTTCCTGGGCTGCAGCTCACGCTCCGCTCCGTGGCATCACCCCTATCATCAGCTTCATCGCCAAGACATACGGCGTGCGCTACGCGCCCAACACCCGCGAAACAGTCCGCGACGATGCCGTGAAGTTCTTTGTGGAAGCGGGCTTGCTGCTGCGTAACCCGGACGATCCCCATCGTCCCACGAACAGCGGGAAGACGGTATATCAGATCGAACCTTCGGCGCTGGCCTTGCTGCGCAAAGTTGGCACCCGTGAGTGGCCGACAGCCCTCAAGGCATACCTCGCAAGCCGCGAAGGTCTTAAAAACGAGATGGCCAGGACAAGACACTTGGCGCGCGTGCCCGTCACGCTTCCAGACGGCTCACGGGTCGCTCTTTCGCCTGGAGGCCAGAATCCGCTCATCAAAGCGATCATCGAACATTTCTGCCCGATCTTCACTCCCGGCGGAGTGGTGCTCTACATCGGCGACACGGAAAACAAGTTCATCCATCTGGAAGCAAAGAGCTTGGCTTCTCTGGGAGTGGCCCTGAATTCCGCCGCGAAGATTCCTGACGTGATTGTTCACGACAAGGCAAAGAACTGGTTGCTGCTCATCGAGGCTGTGACCAGCGCGGGGCCTGTTGATGGCAAGCGACGCAAGGAGCTCAAAACGCTGTTCGCGGGCTGCAAGGCAGGGCTGGTTTTCGTGACCGCCTTTGAGACCCGCCGCGCCATGCAATCCTTCTTATCGTACATCGCCTGGGAATCCGAGGTGTGGATTGCCGAAGATCCCGACCACATGATCCACTTCAACGGCGAACGGTTCCTTGGCCCCTACCCGGACGCAACACCACAGCGCGCAACGAAGAAATAGTCTGCTACCACAGACCATCTTATCTTGTGACGCGCGACGGGAAGCTTCCCAATACTATTCATTGCAGAGTGGTATGATTACGCCAGACGGAGGTAGCTATGTTTCGCTGTCATGTATGTGGAAAGACCGAGAGCCGAGAAGAGCTGGTCAGCGAGGTCTTCGACATCGAAGGCAAGCCCGTACAGGTTGAACAAATTCCCGCAACGGTCTGCCTCCATTGCGGCGAACCAGTATTCAGCCGCGATGCAACCGAGCGAGTTCGTCGCATGGTCCATGGGGAAGCGAAGCCCATCAAGTCTATTCAGATGGACGTATTTGCCTACCGGTAATCCTTTCTGATTCCTGAAATTCTCACACATATCCACGGAAATGAACGATGCCGTGAACTATTTCGCGGCGCAGGGCAGGGCAGGGCAGGGAGCTGGGTCGTCACGGCGATGCAGCAAGACTGGCGGGACGGGCGAGACAAGCGCGCCAAGATAGAAATACACGGTCTTCACCTCTCGCCTTTCGCGCCATTCCCGCCTGTCCCGCGATTCCCGCTCACAAAACTTCGATTCGCGCCCCTCTCCCCGCTTCGAGAAGATCGGCGGCGGAGGCTTCCTTCACGAAGATTTCGACTCGGCCATCGCTGTTGATGAGCGCGGACGGCTGCCCGTCCGTCCCTTCGCTGTAACTAGCGACGAGGCCTTCGATGGCCAGCTTGCCGACCCGAATGGACAATTGCCGGCTCTTCGCGACGGCACGCACCCCTTCGAGATGCTGCTGGGTCAGGTTGGAAATCAGATTGCCGAATCGATCCACGTGGACGATCTCTCCCACCAAGGTCTTGCCTTCCCAGGTTGGCGTCGGGATCGTGAAGGTCTTGCAGTCGGTGACGAGCCGGCCGAATGATTCGAACGACTGTTGCTTGGTCAGCCAGGCCGCAGCCGGGGCGAAGAGATCGCGGCCGTCGAAGGTGTGGCCAGCCGATGGCAGCCGATAGTCCTTGTTCTCGATCTCGCGCACTTCCATCTCGCGGTTCTCGGCGAGGATATGCGTTAAGAGCCCGTTATCGGGAGCCAGAAAAAAGTCGCGCTCGCTCTTGGCGATGAGGGCGCGCCGCTCGCTGCCGACGCCTGGATCGACGACGGCCACATGCACGGTGCCCTTGGGAAAATAGCGATAGCAGGAATTCAGAAGATAGGCGGCTGCTTCAACGGAATGGGGTGGCACGTGATGCGAGAGGTCGACGAGGGTGGCGCGGGGATTGATGGTGAGAATTACCCCCTTCATGCTCGCCACGAACGAGTCCCGATCCCCGAAATCGGTCAACAGCGTGATGAGCCCCGGAGGGTGCGGCACTACAGCTCCTCGAAGCGAATCTCCACCACCTCGTATTCGACCATCTTGACCGGCGTCTTGACCTCGACGAAATCGCCGACGCGTTTGCCGATCAGCGCCTTGCCGACCGGGGACTGAATCGAGATGCGATTCACTTTCATGTCGGCTTCATCCTGCCCCACCAGCGTGTACTGCCGCTTCGCCTGCGACTCCTGCTCGATCACGAGCACCGTCGCGCCGAACACGATGGTCTCGGAGACCCGCCCGGCCGTTTCGATGATGCGGGCGTCGGCCAGCTTCGACTGCAACTCCATGATTCGCGACTCGATGAATCCCTGGCGCTCCTTGGCGGCATCGTACTCCGCATTCTCGCTCAAATCGCCATGGGCTCGCGCCTCAGCGATCGCTTCGATATTTTTGGCGCGCTCGACTTTGCGCAGACGATCCAGCTCTGCCTGAAGCGCTGCGTGCCCTTTTCGCGTGATCGGTGTCGGCATAGTGTCGCGTCCCCTATCAGTGGTGGTGATATTCCTGTAACGACCGAATGGTGAGCTCTGTCTTGAGAATCGCTTCAATGCCCATGACCGCCGCTCGGGCACCCCGTATGGTCGTATAGTAGGCCAGCCCTTTGTTCAGGGCCTCCCGGCGGATCGACAAAGAGTCGGCATGCGATGCCGCGGTGCTCACGGTGTTCACGACCAAGGCCACCTGCCCGTTCTTGATATGGTCCACGATATGAGGACGGCCCTCCTTGACCTTATGCACGGTTTCCGCCTGGACCCCATGGTCGCGCAAATAGGCCGCGGTTCCACTCGTGGCTTGCACCGTAAACCCCAGCTTATGGAGCTGCCGCACGACGTCCAGCGCCGCAGGACGATCACTCTCCTTCACGCTGATGAATGCGGTGCCCCCCTTCGGCAGCGGCGCACCGGCTCCTGCTTGGGACTTCGCGAAGGCCCATCCGAAATCCTGGTCGATACCCATGACTTCCCCGGTGGACTTCATCTCCGGACCCAAGAGCACGTCCACCCCCGGGAACTTATTGAAGGGAAAAACGGATTCTTTCACGGACAAATGAGCGGGAGCGGGAGCTTCGGTCAACCCCAGCTCAGGAAGGGTCTTGCCCACCATGGTCTTCATCGCCAGCTTGGCCAGCGGCACACCGATGGCTTTACTGACGAACGGCACGGTGCGCGAGCCGCGAGGATTGACCTCCAGCACGTAGATCGTCTGCTCTTTCACCGCAAATTGCGCGTTCATCAGACCGATCACGCCAAGCTCCAGCGCCAAGACCTTCATTTGTCGGCGAATCTCTTCGACCACGCTCCGATCGAGCGAATAGGGCGGCAACGAACAGGCCGAATCCCCCGAATGCACCCCGGCTTCTTCGATATGCTCCATGATCCCGGCCACCACGACATTCGTCCCGTCTGAGATGGCGTCGGCATCGACTTCGATCGCATCCGACAGATACCGGTCGATCAGCAGGGGGCGTTTCGCCGAGGCTTTCACCGATGACCCCATATACTCAAGCAAGCCGGATTCGTCGTAGACGATCTGCATGGACCGTCCGCCCAACACATACGAAGGGCGCACCATGACCGGATAGCCGATCTGCGAGGCGATCCGCAGGGCCTCCTCCAGGGATCGGGCCATGCCGCTTTCCGCCTGGCGAAGCCCGAGCTTATTCAACAAGTCGCGAAATCGCTCTCGATCCTCCGCGCGATCGATCGCTTCGGGACTCGTGCCCAAAATTCGCACCCCGGCCTTGGACAAGGGCAGCGCGAGCTTGAGCGGCGTCTGCCCGCCGAACTGCAGCACGACTCCCAACGGCTGCTCGCGCTCCACGATGTTGAGGACGTCTTCCTCGGTCAGCGGCTCGAAATAGAGCCGGTCCGAGGTGTCGTAGTCCGTGCTTACCGTTTCGGGGTTGCAATTCACCATGATCGATTCGATGCCTTCTTCATGAAGCGCCATGGCCGCATGGACGCAGCAGTAGTCGAATTCGATCCCTTGCCCGATACGATTCGGCCCGCCGCCGAGAATGATGACTTTCTTCCGGTCTGTCGGACGAGCCTCACATTCGCTTCCATACGTCGAATAGAGATACGGAGTATTCGCCTCAAACTCTGCGGCGCAGGTGTCCACTCGTTTATAGGTCACCCCTCTGCTGCCCTGGCCTGGAAGGGTTCGCTGTTTTCTGACCGAAGCCGACGTGGCGCCGATGAGCTGTGCGATCCGATCGTCTGAAAATCCGAACTCCTTGGCCTGCCAGAGAAGCGGCTCCTCCAGCACGGCCGGCTTCTTCCCCGCCTGACCGACCAGCAAGGCTTCACATTGAATCAACTCCCGGATCTGCTCCAGAAACCAGGGATCGATCTTGGTGAGCACAAACAGGTCGTCGTTGGACAGGCCGAGACGCATGCCATCCGCCACGTGCCATAATCGCTCGGCCACGGGGGTCCGCAGATGTTGGCGCACCCGCTCCAGTGCTTGCAGCCGATCGAACTCGTCGGGAATGCCACGGTCCAACCCCTCCCGCGAGGAGAGCCCGTTCATGTCCAACTCCAGTGAGCGAATCGCCTTATGCAGAGCCTCTTTAAAGGTGCGCCCGATCGCCATCACTTCACCCACCGACTTCATCTGCGTCGTGAGGGTGGGATCGGCCCCCCGGAACTTCTGGAAGGCAAAACGAGGAATCTTCACCACCACGTAGTCGATCGTGGGCTCGAAGGAGGCCTTCGTCACACCGGTAATGTCGTTGGTGATTTCATCCAGCGTGTACCCCACGGCGAGTTTCGCGGCAATCTTGGCGATGGGGAATCCCGTCGCTTTCGACGCGAGCGCGGAACTCCTGGACACGCGCGGATTCATTTCGATGACCACCATGTCGCCGTTTGTGGGATCCAGGCCAAATTGCACGTTCGATCCGCCGGTATCGACACCGATCTCACGAATGATCCGGACCGCGGCATCCCGCATACGCTGGTACTCTTTATCCGAGAGCGTCATGGCCGGCGCGACCGTGATGCTGTCACCCGTATGCACACCCATCGGATCCAGATTTTCGATGGGGCAGATGATGACGACATTGTCCTTGAGGTCCCGCATCACCTCGAGTTCGTATTCTTTCCACCCGATGAGCGATTCTTCAATCAGCACCTGGCTCACCGGACTCATGGTCAAGGCCCAGTCGATCAGCTTCTCGAACTCTTCCCGGTTGTAGGCGATGTTGCCGCCGGTGCCGCCCATGGTGAACGACGGCCTGATGATCGCCGGAAATCCGACTTGTTCGAGAATCTTGATGGCTTCGTCGCGGTTATGCGCCGTGCCGCTGGCCGGCACGCGCAAGCCGATTCGCTGCATCGCATGTTTGAAGGCTTCCCGATCCTCGGCCTTATGAATCGCCTCGGCGGACGCGCCGATCAACCGGACCCCGTATTTTTCGAGCGTCCCTCGCTTGACCAAGGCCATCGTCGTATTCAACGCAGTCTGCCCCCCCATGGTCGGAAGCAGCGCGTCCGGACGTTCGCGCTCGATCACTTTCTCCACCACCTCGACCGTAATCGGCTCCACATACGTCCGATCGGCCAATTCCGGGTCGGTCATAATCGTCGCCGGGTTACTGTTGATGAGAATCACCCGGTAACCTTCTTCTTTCAGCGCTTTGCATGCCTGTGTGCCGGAATAATCGAACTCACAGGCCTGGCCGATCACGATCGGGCCGGAGCCGATCAGTAGAATAGACTTAATATCTGTTCGCCTTGGCACGAAAACCTCGTTTCAGGATCAACTAACTCGGTTGTGGCATGGGCCCGATTGTCGGCCGATAGGGTGCCGGCGGCGGCGGAGCCACCCCGCCCCCAGGCCCATGATAATGCTGGAGCGCCTCAGGAAGCCAGGCTTCAATCTGGTTGATGCGCGTCAAATCGGATGGATGGGTGGACAGAAATTCAGGGATCGCCTGTTGTGAGCGAAAACAGACCTTGCCGATCATCTGCCTCGGGCAGCCGCTCATGCGCTCCCAAAATGGGACAGCCTCGCGTGGATCGTATCCGGCCTGCGCCATCAATCGAAGTCCGACGTAATCCGCTTCCGACTCTTGCTTGCGATTGAACGGCAACGACACATTGACCCCGTAGGCGCCCAACAATCCCTGGATCGCACCGGGATTGGCATGGCCGGATGCCGCAGCACCCAAGGCGCCCAACTGCGCGATTTGATCCAGAATACTCCGGCTCATCCGCTCCACCCCGTGCCGCTGCAACGCATGGGCAACCTCATGCCCCATCACCGTCGCCAAGCCGACATCGTCTTTCGTATGCTTGAGAATCCCGGTGAAAATGGCGACCTTCCCGCCCGGCAGCGCAAAGGCATTGACCATCTTATCGTCTTGAATGACCGCAAATTCCCACTGATACTCCGGCTTGTTGGCGGCTTTAGCGATTCTTTCTCCCACACGATGCACCAACTCGTTTATTTCAGGATTGTCGCTGAGCGGCGCGGACCGCAGCACCTCGCGGAATGCGCTCAATCCGAATTGCAGTTCCTTCTCTTCGGAGAAAAAAATCACCTGATCGCGGGCCGTGCCAGGCGCCCGGTAACAGCCCGTCAGGCTGCCGAACACACTCATCGCAGCCCCCACTCCAAGAACCCTGCACAGGCTCATCGTTCCATGAGCGCCCAGGGCCAGCATCGCCCGGCGTCCAATCGGCGTCGCTAACGCTCGCTCCATGGAGTCGGCAGCACGTGCCATAACAACATCCTACGGCATCCAGAGGTACATGAACTGCGGCGTTCCACCCCGCACCATCGACAACAAATCCAAATTGGCGAACCCGGTCATGCCCGAACTCGTTCCGAAAAGGCGCGAGTAGATATTGTTCTGATATTCTCCCCGACGCCCATAGGTCACAACCCGCGCCTCCGTCAAACCCGCTTTCTTCTTGGCCATCTCGATCGCGTCATCAAGATACCCGATTTCGTCGATCAAGCCTACCGCCTTAGCCTGGTCGCCTGAATAGATCCGTCCATCAGCGAGCTTCTTGATTTGCTCAGACGACAGATTGGGACGCCCCTCCTGCACCACGGCCAGGAACCGGTGATAGAACGAATCGATCACGCTTTGGAAAATCCCACGCTCCTCAGCCGTCATGACCCGAAAGGGTGAGCCCATGTCCTTGCGGGGGCCGGACGTGATGGCGTTGGCCTCAACCCCCACTTTTTCGAGCAAACCCCGCGCATTAACGGTCAGCATGATGACGCCGATACTCCCCGTCACCGTCGAAGGATGAACCAAAATGCTGTCCGCCGCCATGGCCAGGTAGTAGCCCCCTGACGCCGCGACATCCATCATCGACGCAATCACGGGAATCTTCTTCTTGAGCTTAAACTCCCGCAGCTCGTGATACAGGATATCCGAGGCGGTCACGGTTCCACCAGGACTGTTGATGCGAACGACCACGGCCTTGATCTTGTCGTCCTTCGAAGCTTTCGTCAGTTCTTCTTTAAACAGGGCCAGCATATTGGGCTGCGGCATGAGGCCATCTTTATCTTGCGAGCTGATGACCCCCGACAGATCGAGCACCAGCACTTTGCCCTCGCCCGTGCCGCTGAGCTGCACTTCCTGCACCGGCCCCACCGGCTCGACGAGATTGACCGTGATGCAGCTTGCTTGCAGACTCAGAACAACGAGGAGACAGAACCGACCAAGCATTGTGCGAACGCTATACATGCCGTTTCTCCATCGACTGAACAAACTCGGTGAATAAGTAGGCCGAGTCGTGAGGCCCGGGAGAGGCCTCAGGGTGATACTGCACCGAAAACACCGGATGATTCAGACAGGCCAGTCCTTCGACCGAATGATCGTTCAAGCTCACATGGGTCACCGCAACCTTCCCGAACGATGTCTCGATGACGGGGGGTTGCTCCGGAACGGCGGTGATCGGATGCGGAACTTGAACGGCAAAGTTGTGGTTCTGCGAGGTGATCTCGACTTGTCTCGTGCGCAAGTTCATGACCGGATGGTTCGCCCCATGATGACCGAACTTCAGCTTATACGTCTTGAGCCCCAGCGCAAGGCCGAGAATCTGATGGCCTAAGCAAATACCGAAAAGCGGATACTGCCCCATCAGTTGCCGCACCGACTCGACCGCGTAGGGCACTCCTTCAGGATCCCCCGGCCCGTTCGAGAGGAAGATCCCGTCCGGCTTGAGCGCCTCAACCTGCTTCACGGTGGTCGAGGCCGGCACGACGGTTACATCGCAGCCCGCATCCACGAGTTGACGAAGGATATTCTGTTTGATCCCGAAATCGTAAGCCACGACATGCCAGCGTCTGGTCGCAGCGGCGCGAGGCTTGTCGCCGAGCGAGGGAACCCACTCGCCTGATCCTTCCGTCCAGCGGTAGGATGTCTCGCAGGTGACCGTGGTTGCCAGATCGCGGCCGATGATGCTGGGGGCGGCCTTCGCCTTCTCCACGGCTCGGCGGGCATCCATCTCGACATGGGTAATGAGGCCCTGCTGTGAGCCATATTCGCGCAGGTGGCGAGTGAGAGCCCTGGTATCCAGCCCTTCGATGGCAACGATCTTCGCCTCTTGCAAATACGCTTGTAGCTGTTGGCGGCTGCGCCAGTTGCTGGCGAGCGCACTCGCCTCTTTCACGATAAACCCTTCGGCCCAGATCCGCCGCGACTCGGCATCCTCCGGAGTAATTCCATAGTTTCCAATATGCGGACAGGTCATCGTGATGATCTGTCCTTTATAGGAAGGATCGGTCAACACTTCCTGATAACCGGTCATGGCCGTGTTAAACACGACTTCGCCGACCGTTTCCCCTTCATATCCCAGCGCGCGCCCCTCAAAGAGCGCGCCATCTGCCAATGCCAATAACGCGTGTTTCACGTGAGCACTCCGTCCCGATGCAGCGACCGTTTGGCCTTCATTCCGGTCAATAGGATTCCCAACACCAGATTCACCATGTATAGCGATCGAACCGGCATATGTATACGGAAAAATGCCTCGAACGCCGCCTTCCTCGCCGCCTCCTCTTTCACCGCAAAGGCCTGAGCTTGCAGCGCGGCGGCCTGTGGATGCAGCCACAGAATAATGATCCCGGCAATCACCGCCATCCCCGCCAGCACCAGCATCTCGCCCCGGCTCACCGCGACCTCCTGGGTTCCACTCCACCAGCGATACCAGGAACCTGCACACAAGACCGCCAGTGCCCCGACCACGAAACGATTATACCCCTCGAATGCTCGCGTCAGAAAGAACCCGCCTGAGTCCTGCCCGCCAAACGTATTGAAGACGGCGGGAATAACCGCTCCGATGAGCACCAGCAACCCGCCGACCCATATCCCCAGTACCAGCCATTCGCAGGTCAGACAACAGATCAGGCCCCAACGGGATTGGCGCAACGCTAACCCTCCGCCTGGCTGGCCTCGAATACCACTCGGCCACCCACGATGGTCGTCCGCACCCGCCCCTTGACCTTCCAGCCGGCAAAGGGGGTGTTGCGGCTCTTTGAAAAGAACTTGGCCGGATCCACTTCCCACTGTTCCTGCTGATCGACGATGGTCACATCGGCATCGGCCCCGACCGCCAATGTGCCTTTGGCCAACCCAAACACCTTCGCCGGAGCCGTACTCAATTTATCCACCGCCGCCTCCAGGGACAAGACTCCTTCCTCGACCAAGGCAAGGGTCAAGGGCAGAGCCGTTTCCAGCCCGACGATGCCGAACGGCGCTTCCGCAAAACCCAGCTGCTTTTCCTGCGTGGCATGAGGCGCATGGTCCGTGGCGATGACATCGATGGTGCCGTCGCGAAGACCGTCCTTGATCGCCTGCACATCCTTCCACGTCCGGAGCGGAGGATTCATTTTGGCATAGGTGTTGTACCCTCGAACCGTTTCCTCCGTAATCGTAAAGTGATGGGGGCAGGCTTCGGCCGTGACTTTTAGTCCGCGGGACTTGGCCTCCCGCACCATCCGGGCCGATCCTTCGGTACTGATATGGGCCAAATGCAACCTGGCTCCGGTCAGTTCCGCCAGGGCGACATTGCGCGCCACCATCACATCTTCCGCCGCAGACGGCATGCCGGGGAGCCCCAACTCGGTCGAGATGACCCCTTCGTTCATGCAGCCCCCCTCGGCGAGATGCAGATCTTCGCAATGGTCGACTACCGGCACATCGAAAGCCAAGGCGTACTCCATCGCCCGCCGCATCACCAAACTGTTCATCACCGGCTTCCCGTCATCCGAGATCGCCACACAGCCGGCGCGCCGCAAATCACCGATCTCCGCCAACTCTTTCCCTTCCGAGCCTTTCGTGATCGCACCGATCGGGAACACATTTGCCAGGCCAGCTGCCCGCGCACGCTCAAGCATGAGTTCGGTAATCGCCTGGTTGTCGTTCACGGGATTCGTATTGGGCATGCAACAGACCGAGGTGAAACCGCCGGCCACCGCTGCCGCCGCTCCGCTCTGGATCGACTCTTTATATTCGAAGCCCGGCTCGCGGAAATGGACGTGGAGATCGACGAAACCGGGAAGAACCAGCCGTCCCTTGGCATCGATCTTCGTCGCGCCAGCCGGTGCTTTCAAATTGGGCCCCACCGCGACGATGCGCCCCTCCTCGATCAGCACATCGGCCACGCCATTGAAACGCCCAGGATCGATCACGTGCCCGCCTACAATGTGAATAGCCACGATTCAGTTTGCTCCTGACATGAGATAGAGAATACCCATGCGAACGGCCACGCCGTTCGCGACCTGGTCCAAAATCACTGACGACAAACTATCGGCCACTTCCGGCGCAATCTCGACGCCCCGGTTGATCGGCCCAGGATGCATCACGATCACCCCGGGATCGGCCAGCTTGACCCGCTCAGCCGTCAATCCATAGAGCCGCGCATACTCGCGAATGGTCGGGAACAGCGCGCGCCCCTGCCGTTCGAGCTGCAACCGCAACATCATGATGACCTGCACGCCGCGCAAGGCCTCATCGAGATGGTAGTAGACGCGCACACCCAGCTTGTCCACCCCGGCTGGCATCATCGTCGGCGGCCCCACGACCCGCACTTCCGCGCCCAACTTGACCAGCGCGTGAATGTTCGAACGCGCCACACGGCTATGGGCGACATCTCCGACGATCGCTACCTTGAGCCCCTCGAACGACAAGCCCCGTTCGCGAATGGTGTAGAGGTCCAGGAGGCCTTGCGTCGGATGCTCATGCCAGCCGTCTCCCGCATTGATCACCGAAGACTTCACTCCGCGGGCCAGGGCCTCGGCTGCGCCGGCTGAGGGGTGCCGCAAGACGATAATATCCGCCTGCATCGCCTCGATATTGCGCGCAGTGTCGAGCAACGTTTCCCCCTTGACCACGCTGCTCGACGAAGGCGAAAAGTTGATCACATCCGCGCTCAGCCGTTTCGCCGCCAACTCGAACGACGTGCGCGTCCTCGTACTGGGCTCAAAAAACAGATTGACCACGGTGCGCCCCCGGAGTGCCGGAACTTTTTTGATTTCCCGCCCGGTCACTTCCTTGAACGAATCGGCCGTCTCCAAGATCAACCGGATCTCGGCCACGGACAAGGGCGCGAGACTCAGGAGATCTTTGTGTTTGAGACTCATAGGGCACCCCCCTTGAGGATTACCACTCGATCATCCTCGCCTTGCTCTTCCAACAGCACTTGAATGTTCTCTTCCCGAGACGTCGGAATATTTTTCCCGATATAGGTCGCCTTGATCGGCAACTGGCGATGCCCCCGGTCGACCAACACGGCCAGCTGAATCTCCGCCGGCCGGCCCAGATCGATCAACCCATCCATCGACGCGCGGATGGTGCGCCCCGTAAACAGCACGTCATCCACCAACACAATGACCTTGTCGGAAATGTCAAAGGGGACCGATGTCCTGCGGAGAATCGGCTGCTCCTTCCGCAAGGAGAGGTCATCCCGATAGAGGGTAATATCCAACTCGCCGATCGGCACCAACGCCGATTCAATCTCTTGAATACGTTTCACCAGCCGATGGGCCAGGTGCACCCCGCCGGTTCGAATCCCAACCAACGCCAACCCCTGCACACCCTTATTGCGTTCGAGAATCTCATGGGCGATACGGGTGACCGCCCGAGCGATGTCTCCCGCATCCATGATCAGCCGCTCTTGTGGTCGATCGTGTTGAGTGATCCCCATCGTTCATTCAACTTTCTGACATAAAAAAACCCTCTCATCGAAGTTCGACGAGAAGGTTAATGTGTGTGGCCAGACACAAGCCTGACTGAAACCCATGGACACTCCTTACTCACCTCGCAGGATGAGCATTAAAGGTTGCGGCATCTTACTGAGCCATAGGAACCCTGTCAAGCCGCGAGACTTACCGAGTCAGGCGTTCAGGCTGAAGGCTGACGTGTTTGGAACTTCGACCCCCGACCTTCGAGTCGCACTTTTCCCGCCAGTCTCGCCCGTCTCGCTTGAGTGTGGACGATCGGGCAAAAACCCTCCTCCGTGAAGAAGTCACTCACGCGGCTTGAGTTCCTCTAACGTGAACTGTTTCGGGAGGAGCACCGGAACCACGATCCCGATCGGATCACCCCGTTTAATGGTCGTCGGCTTCGTGAGCTGCAGCAGAAAGTTGGCGGTGAAGGCGTCATAGTCCGGGAGCCAGTCGTACATATTCGGCGTGCGTTTATACTCCTGGGTCTTGATCCCCTCCCACACGAAAAACGTCCGGTCTGGATAGTGATAGAAGTGATTCGGCACGTCCTTCATCATCAAGCCTACCTGCTTGGGATAGTAGAATCTGATGCCGCAGCAGAGCTTGGGGTACCCGCTGTTTAAAATCAAATCGACATAGGTCCCCGAGAACGACTTATAGCCCAGGATCCGCTCCTCCGGCAGGATCGGCGGCGCTTGCCACTTGACCCCCTCGGCCGTTCGGCGAATCTTGCAATCCGCCGGAGACCGGATGAGCCAGCCGTACTGGCCCACGGTCCGCACAGGGCCGCAATCGTCGGGGATCACCTTGTAGCCCTCGACCGCCACCGTCCGCTGCTCGTTCAGCGACATTCCGGACAACAACGGCCGATGCGGCATGAAGTCAAGCTTCAATCGCTCCGGCGCAATGGCCGTCGAATACTCCCGTTCCCAATAAATGACGATCTTGTCGCCCGGCTCCTCGCCCGTAGTCTGTTCTGGTGTCGGTTCGCTCATATGGACAACCGTAATCGATCTATGACACCCAGTGCAAGCAGGCTAGCAGGATGCTGAAAAAGTCCGCCAGCGGCGTTCTCGCTTCACGAAGAGGCTCAACGTACCAACCCGTACGCCTCGCCTCTTCGTTCGCTGCGGCCTTGCTGGACGGCCTTTTTGAGCATCCTGTGATTGTTCAGGCCACGGTGCCACGCAGAGCATGTTGGACAATTCTTTCTCATGCACCGAATTTTTCCGCAGCCTGCTAAACCTTCTTCAGGTGAAATAACGTGAGGCCAGCCCTCAGCTTCGCTTTCGGGAGGATCGTGCGATGCATCCGAAACGTGGGGAGCTGTTCGACCGGTTCTTCCCAGCTGACGTGGAGCCCGGTAGACGAGCAGTGTCGGCCCAATTGTGCCGGACCGACGACGAAGGCATTGCCTCCTGCCCGAAGATTTCGAGCCATTTCCTTCATCCGTTCAGCCAGCCTGGCCGGCTGCTCCCCTTCGCCATAGGGTATCCAATGATAGATTAAATCATAGGGATGAGGAGACCCTCGGTCATGCGACGCCTTCGCCGGAACGAATCGAATGTGTGAGAGCCAATCCCACCGCTGCAACTCGGCGCAGATCGTCCAGAGTTGCTGTGCCTGCTTTTGCGCCAAAGCCGCCTCATGGATGAGGGCCGTGTAGTCTCTCGGCCGATCGAACAAGACACAGGTCGCAATCACCGCGTCGCCGTTGTCGATGAGGACATGCTCGGCATGCGAAAGCACCGCGCCGATCTCCCGATCCTGCTCGCCAAGATCTTGCAGGTAATCCGCGACGAAGGGTTGTACGGCACGCTCGTCGATTTCAGACTCGTCCTCCGGATACAGTAACACTGCACCAAACGCGTGGGACGGGGTGATCGCTGGAACCCCCTGGACAAAGACCGACCGCCAATCGACCGGACTCATGGCCACTGGCGCACCAGCCTGCTCCTGACTCCCTTGCGGCAGGGTCACCGCCAATCTCGTCTCATGATCGCGATCTTTCAGAACGACCTGCCCTCCGACAATCTCCGCGCTGCGATCACAGGGAAGAACGCGGCGGCCTTTCGGACTCACATAGGATAGACCTGAGGAGTCCGACGCCACCGTCACCTTCTGCAACAAACCGCCTTGGAAAGTCATGCAGGTTCCCGCACTCCAATCAAAGTATCGAAGCGGCATCGTCCCTGCCGGCAGCCAGATGACGCGATTGGATCGTTCAGGGTTCATGAAGAGCGTGAACGGGTTATTCCCGGCAGGCGCCTGAGGAGTAAAGAAACTACTGAATAAACGGAACGCGGCTTCCGACGGATAGGCGGGAATCCCCCGGTAGCGCAAGGGCCTGGGAGCTGGACTCCCCTCGTTCTGATCATCGTAGAGGCCGCGAATCAATTCAAAGACCGCAGACCCAGTTCCCGGCAACAGCGACTTGAAGAGTTCCACGACCGGCAGGAAGTCGATCGAGGACCAATTCATCGCTCCCATGCAGGACATAAAGCGGGCCCGCGCGAAATCTCCATCCTCCAACACATAGAAGGCATCTTTCCGCTGGCGGATCGTGGCTCTGCCGGTCGGCCCGATCGCAAGATCTTCATCCCGATAGAAGAACTGCACCTCCTCGATCGGCACTCGGAGCGCCTGCGCCGCCATCGCGCGTAAGTCGTCCGCCTGAAGCCGTTGCCACCCAGGCTTGCTGGCCAGATTGAGGCTGGTCTCATTCACCAACCCGGACGGCTTCAGCCCGACCCATTGCCCCAAATCCAACTGGATCCTGACGCGGAGAAGGGCAGCCCCGCCTGCGGCATCGGTCCCCCACTCGCATTCATGCAACGGATTGCCTGCTGGATCGGTCGCCAGAAACCTGCGCCCGTCCTGGCGATAGAAGACCAGATGCCCGGTGGGTTGGCGGATAACTCGCCCGCCCGCCTGTTCGAGACCCTGCGCAAAGGGAAAATTCGTGGAGAAACGAAGATGGCCGGAGGTGCTTAGTGCGGCCAAGAGTGGATCGGAGGCCATTTACTCGCGGACTTGCCCGCTCCCCATGACGATAAACTTGAAGCAGGTCAATTCTTCCAGCCCCATCGGGCCTCGGGCATGGATGCGGGACGTGCTGATTCCGATTTCCGCTCCCAGCCCGAACTGATAGCCGTCGTTCAACCTGGTTGAGGCATTCACCAAGACCGCACTGGCATCGATCTCTCGCAGAAACCGCATGGCCTTGGGATAATCGGAAGTCACAATGGCTTCCGTGTGGCGCGATCCATACTTGGCAATATGCTCCATCGCCTCATCGATATTCTTGACCACTTTGACCGCCACGGTAAGGTCGAGGAATTCTTTGCCAAAATCATCGTCGCTCGCCGGTTTGGCCGACGATGACAACTGACAGGTCTTCTGGCAGCCACGAACCTCGACCTTCGCCTCCACCAACTTCTCTATGAACGGAGCGAGCCAGTTACGGGCAATGCCCTGATGGACCAAAATGGTTTCCACCGCATTGCAGGTCGAGGGCCGCTGGACCTTGGCATTGAAGCAAACCCGCTCCGCCATGGCAGGATCGGCATCGGCATCGACGTAGATATGACAGACGCCGGCATCGTGTTTGATGACAGGAATCGTGGCATGTTCGGTCACGACGCGCATCAACGACTCGCCGCCGCGCGGGATGATCAGGTCGATGTAGCGATCCTGCTTCAGCAGAAGCGGCACCAGCTCACGATCTGGCCGCGCAACAAAGCTGATCACCCCGGCCGGAACACCGGCCTTCTCTGCCGCCTCCGAGAGCACCGTCGCAATCGCCGTATTCGAATGGATCGCCTCGCTCCCTCCCCGCAACACACAGGCGTTCCCGGACTTCAAACAGAGGGCGGCGGAATCTGCCGTGACGTTCGGGCGGGACTCATAAATAATGCCGATGACGC
Organism: Nitrospirota bacterium; assembly: GCA_041178465.1. Lineage (GTDB taxonomy): Bacteria > Nitrospirota > Nitrospiria > Nitrospirales > Nitrospiraceae > Palsa-1315. Next base: position 15,463 of record JBEGVJ010000014.1, on the reverse strand, counting down.
CGATCGGAACCCGCACACGCCCCACCTGCATCCCGTTCGGCCTCGTCCACATCTTCGGCATGGCGCCGAGCGGGTCGGGAAGCGCCGCCACCTCGCGCAGACCTGCCGCCATCTCGGCGATCCTCTCGGCCGTCAAACGCAACCGGTCCGCCGTCGCCTTCTTTTCCGGTTCAGCTCCGAAAGCCTCCAAATCCAGTTCGTTCGCGGCAAGCAGCGCGTCCTGCTGTGCTTCCAGCGCCTCGGCCATCGCAAGAAGGGCCCGGTTTTTCACAACAGTCGAAAGCGTGGCCAACCGAGCCGCCGCCTGCTTGGCTCGCGTGACCAATTCGTTGACATATTCTGGAATGGGTATGAGAGGCGCCACCTCTTCCACGCCCGTCGATTCGATGGGTTCGACCGACGTTTCCGCCTGGCTACTTTGGTCAGACAACATAAAAAAAGCTCATCTCCCGTGACGTTATGATCGGACAGGATACAGCGGGAGTTTCAATGTGGTCAAGGCGGCCATTATAGGCTGTTTTCGCCTTGACCAGGATTCGGGTCGCGATCGACCACGCCCGCGCTGGACTAGATTACTTTCTTGAAGTATTCGATCGTGCGGAGAAGGGCATCTTCGAGCCGTACTTGCGGCTCCCAGTTCAGCAGCGCGCGCGCCCGCGTAATATCGGGCCGTCTGACCTTGGGATCATCCGCCGGCAATGGATGATGGGTGATGGTGCTCGATGAGCGGGTGAGCTCCAGCACCAGTTTCGCGATTTCCAGAACGGTGAGCTCTCGCGGGTTTCCGATATTCACAGGCTCATGCATGCTGGACTCATGCTCGGCTTCCTGCGGCCGGAGAAGAAATTTCCGGTCTGTCCGTTGCTCAACCGTCTTGTCAGAATCCAGCATCAACAACGCGATAATGCCACGGACGAGGTCATCGACGTAACAAAAGCTCCTGGTCTGGGACCCGTCGCCGAATACACTGAGCGGCTTCCCTTGGAGCGCTTGGACGATAAAATTGGAGACGACTCGGCCATCATGCGGCCTCATGCGGGGTCCAAATGTATTGAAGATGCGCACGATCCTGGTATCGACCGCATGATAACGGTGATAGGCCATCGTGATGGCTTCTGCAAACCGCTTGGCTTCGTCGTAGACGCCCCGAGGGCTGATCGGGTTGACGTTGCCCCAATACGATTCAGGCTGAGGATTCACAAGCGGATCCCCATAGACCTCCGACGTACTGGCCAAAAGAAACTTCGCGCCCTTCGCCTTGGCGAGACCAAGAGCCTTGTGCGCACCTAAGGCCCCAACCTTCAGCGTGGCAATGGGAAACTCCATATAATCTTGCGGGCTGGCAGGCGAGGCAAAATGCATCACGGCATCGAGCGCCCCTTCGACATGGAGATAGTCGCACACATCGTATTTAATGAACGAGAACCGCTCATGTCCGAGTACATGGACGAGATTGTCCATCCGTCCGGTGAGAAGATTATCCATGCAGATCACGGAATGCCCGGCCTGCAACAGCGAGTCGGAAAGATGACTGCCGAGAAATCCGGCTCCACCTGTAATAAGAATACGCATAATTGCCCTCTCTTTTACGCTTCTCGTATCGCGAATGCCACGAAATTTACCGGAGCAGACCTGAGTCGTATCAATACCCAATCTGCAGATACCGCCAAAGATTGCCCGAACAACTCTACGCCCAGAAACCTGTATGGTCTAGCACACTGGGCACCAATGACCTATCAAGTCAATGCACACCAGAACGTGCTCGATCTCCGAGGCCTGACCCGTCAAGATTAGCATCCCCACTGCCAGCATCGACCGACAGCGCCTTCCCCTCGGTGAGATGACATAGGCCGTGCTCCCCCAAAGGAGAACATTGACTCCCCCAAAAGTGTTAGGTACTATTTTCCATCTGATGTTGTTATGGGACGCGGATCTTCGCACGATCTAAACGGACAGCATCGGATTACCTGGCATTGCGCTTATCACGACATCAAACACATCCCTCCATCTATGAGTGATTCACCGCTGCCCCCTGTAGCCCAAACAGATACTCTCGCCGATCAACGCGCGGGCGCAGGAATTGTTGTCCTTTCTGCTGCCATGCAACTTCTCCACATGAACCGTCAAGCCGCAGAGCTATCACGACAGATTAACGCAGCAGAACATGGCGGCGGGAGAAACCTAACATCCGCCCATGGAGTCCTGCCAGCTGCACTGACAGAACTCTGCGGGGAAATCATCAAGGCGCTCCACGTTCGCACCGAAGCAAAAGACTGGGAACAATTCGAGATCAAGCGTGTTGCAGGCAATCCCGAACAACCGATCCTGCTGCGGGGGTTCGGCCTGCCAGATCGAGGCGGAGTCCAGCATGCGAGACTCGTAGTCACACTGGAAGAGTTCGCGCGGCGGCAACAACTCAATACCGGTCAAGCGAAAGAAAAGTTTCAATTGACCAATCGCGAACAATCCGTCGTTGAGCATCTGGCAAAGGGATGGACCAACAAAGAAATCGCAAGTGCTCTTCGGATTACCGAACAGACCGTAAAAGAACACATCAAACACATCATGCGAAAAACCAACTCTACGACCAGGACAGGAATCCTCGTTCACATCCTGAATTCATAATCGTATAATCTGCCACAGCACCTGCATCAAAAACACCATAGTGCGTTATATGCAACACATGGCTAATTTACATTTTTCAAATTTTATATACTTGAATCAATAGGTTATGCGGCATAATTTTGGCCCATTCATTGCATTGACTACTAACTGGTAGGGCACTGGCTGCTCTGGATGTACGCACGGTCAAGATACAAAAATGGGGTCCGAGGTAGCATGAAGAACCTTCGCTTAATACTGGTGGGCATCCTGATTTCAGTGGCTGGGTGCCAGACTGGGCAACCAGCACCAACCGCCGCCATCGACAATGGGCGCTTTATGAGCCTCTGGGACACTTATTCCCATTGCCAGGCCAGCACCGATATCGATCAACTGAAAGAGGACGCATTAATTCTGACAAGCTCAGCCAATCGCTCGCGCACCCGGGAGTCCTTCGTCCTCCCTCTCCCAACCAAGCTTGAGAAGCTTGTGTCAACTCCAGCAGCCAGACTTGCGGTGGACGTGAAAGCGATGGCGGCAGCTTGTTCCTTGCGTGCCAGCTCCGCTGCCGTGGGAGCAGGAGACTTTCACATTGCCAAGGCCCTTCTCCAGACCGTCCTCAGCTACCAGCCCCAATCCGAGTATGCCTACTACACCCTGCAGGCGAAAGCCCTGCTTTCCGAACTCGAGACTAACCTCGTTGAAGTTACCCTCAACCTTCCCTAGTCGATTACTGTAGTTCTTTTTCAGCCCTGCGAACGGCTCATGAGCCATCACAGCACGTGCCTACTCTCCCGTGACTAACAACGCAAATAGCCGGTCGTATGCCTTCGCGGAGCGAGCCCACGACACATCCGTGGCCATCCCTGCCTCAACCAGCTGATCCCACGCCGGTCGATCCTGATAAACCGCCACAGCCAGACGCAATACGTCCAGCAGCGCCTCCGCACTGTCCGCCTCGACATGAAACCCCGTTGCCCGTCCCACCTGCCGAGCTTGTGTGGCCAGCGGCACGACCGTATCAGCCAACCCACCGGTTTTTCTCACAACGGGAACCGTTCCATAGCGAAGGCTATAGAGTTGACTCAACCCACAGGGCTCATACCGCGACGGCATGACAAACACATCTGCTCCGCCTTCAATGCGATGTGCAAGTCCTTCATCGAACCCGATGCGAACCCCCATACGATGAGGATACCGCGCCTGTAACGCCTTGAACTTGGCTTCGAGTTCCGGCTCTCCGGCTCCCAAGACCACCAGCTGCAGATCCATAGTCATCAATTGCGGGATGATGGCCTCAAGGAGGTCCAATCCCTTCTGCGACGTCAACCGCGCGATCACGCCCAGAAGCGGAACTGCAATTTCAGGCAGCTGAAACTCGCGCTGGAGCGCCTGCTTACAGATTCGCTTCCCTGAGCGATCGGAAGCTGAGTAATTCGCGGGCAGATACGGGTCGGTTTCCGGGTTCCATCGATCGATATCGATGCCGTTCAGAATGCCTGTGAGCCGATCCTTCCGATTACGCAACACACCTTCGAGCCCAAAACCATATTCGGGCGTAAGGATTTCCCGTGCATAGGTCGGGCTGACCGTCGTCACATAATCGGCAAACACAATGCCCCCCTTGAGCAGATTCACCGAGCCGTAATACTCCAGGCCCGCAGGAGTAAACAGCGATCGAGGCAGGCCGGTTTTTTCGAACTGCGCTCCGGGGAAAAGACCTTGATACCCCACATTGTGCAATGTCAGAACCGTCCGCACGTCCTGAACCTCCTGCCAGTTTCGCGCAAGGACCTTACGGTAAACCGCACAGAGCGCTGCTTGCCAATCATGGAGATGGAGGATGTGAGGATTCCATCGGCGCGCGGTTCGGAGATAGGCCATGACCTCTATCGCCGCACGACAAAAAAATGAAAACCGGTCAAGGTTATCAGGGTAGTCGATACCGCGATCTTGATACAGCCCCGATCGGTCGAAGAACGCCTCGTGCCGAATCGTCCAAACCCGCACGTGTCGTCCTGCGTCGCCGGCAGGAATAATATCCTCTTCAATCAGCGTATCAACAAGCCCGTGAGGGGTCGGCACACGAAGCTGACAGATGGAACGGAAGGATCGGCCTGACTCGTTCAGACAACGATAGCGCGGGAGCAGGAGGATGACATCGTGGCCGAGCTTTGCAAATTCACAGGGCAGTGCGCCTACGACGTCAGCAAGCCCGCCAGTCTTGGCGTACGGGACCGCTTCGGAAGACACCATGAGTAGATTCAGCGGATGCTGCGTCACGGAAGGCCTACAACACGCATGACATTATGGAGTAGCCGGCACTTCGAACCGGGAGCGAAACTTATCTTCATGCTGCCAGCTCCGTCCTAAGGCATGGAGTTGCGCCGCGGTCAGCGCCTCGCGATAGACAAGCCGTTCCTCGAAAAATACCACCAGCCACCCGCGTTCAGGATAGGCCAGAAACAGCCCATCGCCTGCCTCGATACTGACCTCCCACCCTCGCGGCGGTTCTCCGATTGCCTGCCTAGACCGTGGAATAAACGAGCCGTCTTTCATGCCGAAGAATTGCATAAACTCAGCATGCTGATACGTCGGAGGCCCCCACGCCCCGACAAACGCACGGGGGGTCAACTGATGGAGCACCAGCTCGTCGGCTCGCACATGACGCTCCTGTTCTTCCAGCGAAGGCATCCCGCTGCAACTGAGGGCCGAGCCGATGGCAGCAACGACTAGCACACCGGCCCATCCCATGCGCCTCAGCAAACTCAGGCTTTGGGCCTGCCGCGCATCGTACCTGTTCGATCTGAGCATGCCCGCGAATTTCCTCATAACAGGCGCCGGCTCCTTGGTTCTACGGGCTTTACAGGCTGACACACATCACACTGACAGAGCCGCCGAAGAAGGGCATAGGAGTAAATCCCTGTGTCGTGGCCATCGCTCCAGGTAAATTGCAGGGCATAACGTCCGACCGGCTGCACGTCCTGCAGCATGATCAGGATGGGCACATCGTCCGGCTGCAGACGCCGTACACCGGACCACTCGTCCACACAGGCGGCGCAGGGACATTGCTGGCGGAGATATCGGACAGGATACACGGCCTTGTGTCCGTCGCTCCACTCAATCCCCAACACACCCTTCTCAATCCAGGACATATCTCTCGGTTCACACAGGATTTCTGTCATGGTCACGGATTCCTTTTTACGACTTGCAGGATGCTGAACAGGAAGCGTGAAATGCGGGACGGGCGGGAAAGGCGCGATTCGATGTTCAGGGTTCGAAATCCGAACACTTCAGCCTTTAGACCCTCTCGCTTGTCCCGCCCGTCCCGCGTATAAATTCTCATGACGGATACGACAGAAAGTTCACGGGGGGCAGCTGCCTCCCTGCTACAACAGTGACATATCCTTCAATCGCGTTTTCCACCTCGTGCCGAACCTGCCCGGCCGCCTTCAGACGATCGACCACAGAGGATGAGAGCCGCAACGCCTGGTGCAGAAAGGCCAGGCTTCCTCGCGAAAGCGGCAGGCAGCGGAAGGCCTGGCGCGCAGCACAGACCGTGCAGACCAGGCCTCCGGATACAGGCGAGAACTGAGGCTCTCCCATCAACCAGCCCTTCCCACAGGCGGCACAGTGATCGGTCTGGGGACGAAACCCGGTGAGACCCAGCAGCCGAATCTGAAACAGCAGCGCCGTCAACGCCGGATCCTGGCTCACGACTAATGCGCGCAAGCCCTGTTCGAGCGTCTCGAAGAGCTGAGGATCAGGATCTCCGTCCGGCGTCACCGCCCCCACCACATTGACCATTCGCGCAGCAGCGGTCATCAACGTCAAGTCTTCGCGAAACCGCATAAACGGCTCCACGAGATCGACTTGAGAAATCCGATAGAGCGAATCGCCTGACTTTTCGAATAGGTTTAGATGGCAGATGGTGAGCGGTTCGAGCGAAGCGCCGAGCCGGCTCTTCATCCGACGAGCCCCCCGCGCCACACCGCGAACTTTTCCCATCTCTTTGGTATAAAAAGTCACGATACGATCCGCGTCGCCCCACTTCCGACTTTTCAGCGTGATGGCCGCCGTCTTGATCAGCGGCATGAGGGAAACACCCGGTGAGGCAGAAGACAGGCCTGGTTGCAAGAACGCATGGTCTTTCCCATCAACGAAGATGTTCCATGAACATCGTGGCCAGGGAGAGATAGATCGTAATGCCCGTGATGTCATTGGCCGTCGTCACAAAAGGGCCGGCCGCCACAGCAGGATCTACCCCCATTCGCTTCAGCAGAATGGGCATAAACGTCGCCATGCTGGTCGAAACCATGAAAGCCATAATCAACGACACCCCGACGACCATACCCAGAAACGCTTGATGCCACAGCCAGCCGACGATCGTGAGAATCATGCCACAGGCGAGCCCCATCAGAAGTCCGACTTTAATTTCCCTGAAAAACACGGTACGCACATCGGTCAACGCAATCAGCCCGGTCGCCAATCCTCGAATAATGAGGGTTGAGGACTGGAGGCCCACGTTTCCACCCATGGCGGCAATGACCGGGATAAAACTCACGATAGCCACCACCTCCTGAATCGTATAGCGGAACTCCCAGAGAATCGCGCCTGAGAACAGACTGCCGACCAAATTTGTAAAGAGCCACGGAAGCCGGTGCTTCGCCGACGCCACGCTGGAGGATTTCGAGACCGATTCCTCTTCGATCGCGCCGGCCATCTTGAGCATGTCTTCGGTCGCTTCTTCCCGGATCACGTCCACAACGTCGTCGACCGTGATAATACCGACCAGTTTATTGTCTTTGTCGATAACCGGAATCGCGAGCAAGTTGTAACTCGCCACTTGACGGGCAACTTCTTCCTGGTCCATGTCGACCGTCACACTGATCACGTCGCGCGTGGCAATGCTTTTCAGCGGTGTCGCGGGAGGAACCGTCAGTAACTGCCGCAAGGAGAGCACTCCAACCAAACGCTCATTCTTGTCGGTCACGTAAATGTAGAACACCATTTCCGCATCCGTCGCCAACTGGAGACGTCGGATGGCATCCTGAGCCGTCGCATCTTCCGAGAGCGAGAAGAACTCCGTCGTCATGATGCCGCCGGCCGTATCCTTCGGATACTTCAGCAGGTCGGCGACTTCCGTGGAGTCCTCCGTCCGCATCAACGAGAGAATTCCTGTGGCGCGCTCTTCCGGCAGAACCCCGAGGATATAGGCCACATCGTCAGGGCCGAGATCTTTGATCAGCCACGCGATATCCGAGGGCAGCAGGTCCGCCAGCACCTGATTGATACTGTCGCTGTCGAGTTCGCTCAGCACTTGGCCGCGCTTCGATTCGCCGCGCACCAGTTCGAAGACTTCCCGCTTTTCTTTGGAGGAGGACAGATGCACGATCACTTTGGCCACGTCGGCCTGATGCATCCGGCCCAGCATCTTCGCAAGATTGGTGATCGCACCGCGCCGCAGCAGCCGCTGCACCGACAACAGCACGATGTCGGACTTGGTCCGGCCTCGATCGGCCGAATCACGTAGCGCGTCGCGGAGAAGATCTTTCTCCACTGGACGAGAACGCGGGTCTACTGGATTCGACTCTGGCATACGTTCGGTCGGCTGCATTCTCATCTCAAACCTAAAAGTCTGAATGTCGAACGTCGGCAAGTCGTTGTCCGAGACTTGATGACATTATGGACTTGCGGGTCATCTAGTATCCCAACTCCGTGAGGGCATGCTCATCTTCTCGCCACGCCTCTCGCACCTTCACCCACAGCTGTAAAAACACTTTCATCTCAAAGATCTCTTCCAGCTCCCGCCGTGCATCGGTCCCGACCGCCTTCAGCCGCTCTCCGTGCTTCCCAATCAGGATCGCCTTATGAGACTCTCGCTCGACCAGCACCGTCGCGCTGATGCGTGCCAGCTTCCCCTCCTCCACAAATGCGTCGATCTCCACCGCTACCGAATAGGGCACTTCTTCGTAGGTCTGGAGCAAAATCTTCTCTCGAATCATCTCGGCAGCCAAGGTCCGCATGGACTGATCGGTGACGGTGTCTTCCCCGTAAGCCACATCCCCTTCCGGAAGATGGGCCACGGTCACGGACAGCAAACGATCGACATTGTCGCCGGTTTCAGCCGACACCGGCATCACGTCCGTCCAGGCGAATAACCTGGCATAGGTTTCCATTACCGGCAGCAACTTGAGCTTATTGACCAGATCCACCTTGTTTAACACAAGAATGACCGGGCGTGGGCGCTTCCTGATCGCCCCCTTCACATGATCAATGACCAAGAGATCGCCGGGGCCAGGCGAACTGGTCGTGTCCATCAACACGTACAAGATATCCGCCTCCTCCAGCGTCTCGACCGTGGTGCGGACCATGCGACGGTTCAGCAAATGTTGGGGCTTGTGCAACCCCGGCGTATCGAGCAAGGCAATCTGCGCACCCGGTGCATGCACGACCCCCAAAATTCTCGTTCTCGTCGTTTGCGGCTTGTCCGAAACGATTGCCACCTTCTGCTTCAGCAGCTGATTGAGCAAAGTCGACTTGCCGACATTCGGGCGCCCAATGATTGCGACTGTGCCAAACTTCATGATGTTACGGGCGTGGCCGCTCCTGTGATGGTGATGGAACCAATTGATACACGGTTTCGCCTTTGCGAACATAACCAAGCTGCTCGCGCGCCAGCTGTTCAATCTTTGCGGGATCGTGCTCCAGGCGATCGATCTCCCCTCGAAGTGTGCGGGTGGCCCGTTGCAGCTCTTGAAGATCGAGGTCCAGCTGCTGGGCGTGATCGCGCATGGAGAAGTAGCGCGGAAGCCCCATGTCGCCAAACACCAGGGCGACTAGCAGCAGCAGGCACAGGGCGGCTCCAGCATAGTGCGCGCCCGTCACCATACGGCGCTGCCAATCGAGCCACTGTCGCCCTCGGTTCTGCTTAATGATCATCGCGTCGCTCGCTCGTCATCAGAATCGCCCTGGCACCGCCTCACGCCCTCGATAGATTGCGCTCGAACCCAGCTCTTCCTCGATCCGAAGCAACTGATTGTACTTCGCCACGCGATCCGTTCGGGATAGCGACCCGGTCTTGATGAGCCCGCTGTTGGTCGCAACCGCCACATCCGCAATCGTCGTATCCTCGGTTTCTCCCGACCGATGCGAAATGATCGCCGTATAGCCAGACCGTTTTGCCAGCTCGATCGCTTCCAGCGTCTCGGTCAACGTGCCGATCTGGTTGAGCTTGATCAGGATAGAATTCGCGATCCCTTCCTTGATCCCCTTGGCAAAGATGTCCACATTAGTCACGAAGATGTCGTCTCCGACCAGCTGGACCTTCTTGCCCAATGTCTCCGTCATCATCTTCCAGCCCTTCCAATCCAACTCGCTCAACCCATCCTCGATGGAAAGGATTGGATAGCGATCCACGAGCTTTCCATAATACAGAATCATTTCTTCAGAGGAACGCTCAGGATTCTTTTCTGCTTCAAGGAGGTACCGGCCCTTCTTATAGAGTTCGCTGGCAGCACAATCCAATGCGAGCGCGATATCGCGCCCCGGTTTATAGCCTGCCCCCTCGATCGCCTGCATAATCAGGCTGAGCGCCTCTTCATTCGATTGGAGGTCCGGCGCAAACCCTCCTTCATCGCCCACCGCCGTGTTTAAGCCTTTTTTCTTCAGCAGCGACTTCAGCGTGTGAAACACCTCCGTCGCCATTCGGAACGCCTCACTGAAACAGGTCGCCCCGACCGGCATGATCATGAACTCTTGCAAGTCCAGCCGGTTGTCGGCATGAGCCCCGCCATTGATGATGTTCATCAGCGGCACCGGGAGCACCCGCGCATTCGTCCCGCCGAGATAGCGATAGAGCGGCTGGCCCGTTTCGGCCGCCGCCGCCTTTGCCACGGCCAACGACACACCGAGAATGGCGTTGGCGCCGAGCTTGCCCTTCGTCTTCGTGCCATCCAGATCGATCATCGTCTGATCGATAGCGACCTGGTCAAAGGCTTCCCTCCCGAGCAACTCCGGGGCAATCAGCTTGCTGATGTTGGCCACGGCCTTCGACACGCCCTTCCCCATCCAGCGCTTCTTGTCGCCATCGCGCAGTTCGATCGCTTCCTTCTCGCCGGTGGAGGCTCCGGACGGCACTGCCGCCCGCCCACAGGCCCCACTGTCCAGCGTGACCTCCGCCTCAATCGTCGGATTCCCCCGTGAATCTAGTATCTGTCGTCCCCTGATCTCTCGAATCGCGCTCATACTCTTCCTCTCAGGCTGCTGAAAAAGACACCCAACTTCGTTCTCGCCTCGACAAAATCCTCAACGTACCCCGGAGGGTACGCCTCCGGTTTTCTCTCGTCTGCGGCCTCGTTGGCTGCCTTTTTGCGCAGCCTGTCAGACCACAATCAAATTCCCACCTCGTCACACTCGGGGATGAGGTTGGGGTGCCTTCAACTGCGCATGTCGAACGAGCACCGTTTCATCGTGCGCGTTCCGCGAGCAACGAAAGGCACCTCTGCCTTATCCCACCAACTTCTTCTTCAACAGCTCGTTCACCTTCCCGGGATTCGCCTTGCCGCCGCTCGCCTTCATCACCTGCCCAACCAGGAATCCCAAGACTTGCTGTTTGCCCTCTTTGAACTGCGCCACCTGCGTCGGATTCTTTGCCAGCACGTCGGCAATGATCTGGTCGAGCGCCCCTTCGTCGGAGACCTGCACGAGGCCCTTCGCTTGAACGATCTGTTCCGGCGTCTTCCCGCTGCTATAGACTTCGGGGAAAATCTCGCGCGCGACCTTCAAGCTGATCGTCCCCTGCTCGACCAACCGAAGCAGACTCACAAGCCGCTCAGGTGAAACTGGCGAGACGCTCGCGTCAGCCCCTGAATTATTCAGTTCCCTGGTGAGCTCGCCCATCACCCAATTACTCACCGTCTTGGGCTGATTGAACAGCGCCACGCAGGCCTCGAAGTAGTCGGCCACCGCCCTCGACGCCGTCAACACCCCAGCATCGTACTCGGACAGCGCGAACTCGCTGACGAATCGCTGGAGCCTGGCGGCAGGCAGTTCGGTCACCTGCTTGCGGCAGCCTTCGATCCAGTCCTTTTCCAGTTTGAGCGGCACCAGATCTGGATCAGGGAAGTAGCGATAATCGTGCGCCTCTTCTTTGGAGCGCATCACTGCCGTTTCGCCGCGGTCGAGATTCCAGAGCCTGGTCTCCTGGTTGATCTTCCCACCCTCGCTCAACACCTTCGTCTGGCGCTTGATTTCGTATTCGATGGCATCCTTGACGAACTTGAACGAATTGATGTTCTTGAGCTCAACCTTGGTCCCGAATTCCTTCTGGCCCACCGGACGAAGTGAGAGATTCGGCTCGCAGCGAAAACTCCCCTCATCCATATTGCCGTCGCAGACTTCGAGATACATGAGCACATCACGGAGGCCCTTCAAGTAGGCCACAACTTCGTCGGCCGACCGCAAGTCCGGCTCCGTCACGATTTCCAGCAGCGGTGTGCCTGCCCGATTCAAATCGACGCGGCTCCCGTTGGCGCCGGCGACATGGACACTCTTCCCCGCATCTTCTTCCAGGTGAGCACGGCGGATACGGACGCGCCTGGTGCCTTCGCTCGCCGCAATCTCGATCCAGCCATGCTCGCAGATCGGCGCCTCGTATTGCGAAATCTGGTAGCCCTTGGGCAGATCAGGATAAAAGTAGTTCTTGCGCGCAAAAAGATTATGTTCCGCAATGGTGCAATTCAATGCCAACCCTGCCCGCACCGCCATCTCGACCGCCGCCTGGTTGATCACCGGCAATGTGCCGGGAAGCCCCAAACACAAGGGACAGGTCTGGCTATTGGCCGTGAGCCCAAACATCGTCCCGCAACCGCAGAACAGCTTGGACTTCGTCCGCAGCTGCGCATGCACCTCTACGCCTATCACGACTTCGTACATCATGGATTAGCTACGGTCCTCTCCACGCAACCGGTCTCGTTCGCGGCGCATCGCCTCACGACCGACGTCGAACGCCTCGCGCAAGACCGCTTGCTTCGACTCCACAAATTCCTTCCCTTCCTCCACAACCTCTTCCACCGCATCGCCCGCGCGGCCTGCCAGATCCCGCAGATTGTCTTCTGCACGGCGGGCATAGCCCCGTAGCTGCTCGCGCGACTCGCGACCGGCCTGTGGGGCCAGCAACAACGCCGCCACCGCACCCAACGCCGCTCCGCTCAGAAACGCCAGCACGGCTGCTGCTGAGGAACCTCGATCATCCGCCATTATGATGCCCTCCTTCTTCTCGAAACCGCTCCTTCATGACACGGGTTGCAGCTTTGAATCCAGCCACCACACTGGCCACATTGGTCAACAGCGATCCGCTCGAGCCTCTCACGACATCGTGCACATGCTGAACCGACTCTCCCACTTCTCCAACCGCGTGCAAGAGGACGGCAGCATGCTCGACTCCCCCGCGAGCCTGTTCGGTCAACTCGTTCAGACCTCGACTCATCGCCCGGAGCTCGCTGATCAGCGGCGGCAAGTCACGATTCATGGTAGCGAGAAGCTGTTCGGACTCCGTCACGATCTTACGAACCTGAATCAGCACGGGGACAAGATAACCCACCAGCACCGCAACCGCGACAACCAGACAAATCACAGCCATTTCAACGATCGTCATATGAACCTCCAGGCTAGGGGGGCGCGGCCAATAGCAGAAGACAATTCCTGAACTCCAATCGCCTCTGGTTCTCTGCCTGTCGCCCGCTTCATCGTATCACCGGTTTCTTCGTTCGCCATTGTGTGCTCTGTTCGTAGGCGTACGCTGCTCGCAAGAGCGTCTCCTCTTCGAATGGCCGACCGATCAGCTGCAGCCCGATGGGAAGCCCGGCCTGACTGAATCCACAGGGCAACGAGATGGCCGGCACACCGGCGAGGTTCACCGAAATGGTGAAAATGTCCGATAGATACATCTGGAGCGGGTCGTCGCTCTTCGCTCCAAACTTGAATGCCGGCGTGGGTGTCACCGGCGTCACGATAAGGTCGACACCCTGAAACGCCGCATCAAAGTCTTGGCGAATCAAGGTTCGCACCGCTTGCGCCTTGCCATAGTAGGCATCGTAATAGCCGGAACTCAGGACGTAGGTCCCCAGCATGATCCGGCGTTTTACTTCCGGCCCAAACCCTTCCTGCCTCGTCTTCATATACAACTCGAGCAGATCCTTGGTCTCTTTGGCGCGAAGCCCGAACTTCACACCATCGTAGCGTGCCAGATTCGAACTAGCCTCGGCCGTGGCAATCACATAATAGGTCGCCACAGCCGCGTCCGTCCGAGGCAACTGAATTTCCTTGATCTCCCCACCGAGTGCCTTCAGTTCCCCAATCGCCGCCCGCACAGCCTGCTCCACGTCAGGATCCAGCCCCTCCGCAAAGAACTCGCGTGGCACACCGACCTTCAGCCTCTTGAGATCTTTCTTCTTCAGGGCCTTCAGGTAATCAGGCACCGGGACATCTGCCGAGGTCGAATCCAACGGATCGTGACCGGCAATGGCACCGAGGAGGAACGCCGCGTCCGTCACATCCTTCGTGATCGGTCCGATTTGATCGAGCGAGGAGGCAAAGGCAATCAGCCCGTACCGGGAAACCCGCCCGTAGGTCGGCTTGAGCCCGACCACGCCACAAAACGCCGCAGGCTGACGGATCGACCCGCCGGTATCGGACCCCAAGGCTGCGGCACATTCGTCGGCCGCCACAGCCGCAGCAGAACCTCCGCTGGACCCTCCGGGAACACAATGTACATTCCATGGATTGCGGCTGGGGCCAAAAGCGGAATTTTCGGTCGAGGAACCCATCGCGAATTCATCAAGGTTGGTCTTCCCGAGGAGCAGATACCCCTGTTCACGCAGCTTCGTAATCACGGTGGCATCGTAGGGCGGAACGAAATTGCCGAGCATCCTGGACGCGCAAGTCGTCGTCACCCCCTCCGTACAAATATTATCCTTGATCGCCAGCGGCATCCCCATCATCGGCGCCGTCTTCCGCCACCCCTTCAATGACGCATCGAGTGCGCCGGCCTGTGCCGCCGCCGAGTCTTTCACCTGCGTGATATAGGCCTTCACCTTGGGCTCCACCTGGCCGATCCGCAATCCATAGGCCCGAACGATCTCCGTCGCCGTGACTTCTCCGGCGGTAAACTTCTTATGGAGCTCATAGAGCGAAAGTTTATGAATCGACATCAGTGCTTCGTCTTTCCGGCAACAATCTGGTTCTTCTCATTGACCTGGATGATCTTGGGCACATGCCGGGCGATTTCCTCTTCCGAGTAATACTCGTAACAGAAAATGATAATCTGATCGCGGACCGCTCCTTTCCGCGCCGTCGGCCCATTGAGGATGATCTCACCCGCGCCCCGTGTGCCCGCCATCGCATAGGTCATGAACCGCTCGCCGTTATTCAAATTGGAACAGACGATCGCCTCATAGGGCAAAATCCCCGCTGCTTCCATCAGATTCTCATCGATGGTGAGACTGCCTTCGTAATCAAGGCAGGACTCCGTCACCGTGGCTCGATGGATTTTCGACCGCAACATTTGCCTAAACATTCAAACCTCGCTTACATAAATGGGTTATCGATCTTCAATAATTTTCGGCACCACAAAAAATCCGTCGGCCGACTCCGGCGCATTGGCCACCGCACGCTCGACGGGCAGGGACGGCCGTGCGGCATCGGCGCGAAACACATTAACTTGCCCCAGGACCGTCGCCGTCGGCTCGACGCCTGTGGTGTCGTACTGCTTCAGCGTCTCCACATGCGTGAGAATCTGACTCAGCTGCTTGGTAAACGCCACCTTCTCGTTCTCCGTCAATTCCAGCCGCGCCAGCTTCGC
>JBEGVJ010000013.1:0-11700 GCA_041178465.1 Nitrospirota bacterium | reverse complement strand
CGAATTTTCAGTTCTTTCGAGCATACGTATTTGCCGCGCTCGTCTATTTGGCATGTGTGTCCATTATTGTGCTGGCTGCACGCGTCATCGAAAAGCGGGTTGTCATTCCAGGGGTCTATCGCTAATCGCTGCGTTTTGCCGGTGGTTCTTCTGGTTTCTTCAGGGCGGTGGAGGGTATATTCTGGGCGACGGCAAACGAACCACCCTTCGGTGACAAGAACTGATCGTGACGTCCACACTGCGAATGCTTTAGGTGGAAGGCAACCCGGCAGGAAGGAAAAGAAAAGATGCGTGAAAGCGTCAAGAACCCTCTTGGTACGCCGCCAGAAGTCGTCATCCTGATCGCCGACGATGATCCCTTGATCCTGAGCTTGCTGAGGGACATCCTTTGCCCGGTCGGCTACCAGGTTCTGGAAGCGGCTAACGGGAATCAAGCGCTGAGTCAGTTGCGGCAGAGGAAGGTCGATCTGATCATTACAGACTTGATGATGCCGGGCATGGATGGACTTGAGCTCATTCGTGCCGTCAGGAGAGAGTTCCCGGAAATCCCCATGATTGCCATGTCCGGTGGGTTTGGTGAACAATTCCTGCCAATCGCCGAAGTATTGGGATCTCAGGCGATCCTGTCCAAACCATTCAAGGTTGATAGGGTGAAGGAGATGGTGGGAGGCCTTTGGCGCCGGTGATATAGAGCCGGACCATACACGTCCTGGCATCATCGTCTGCCACGAGGACTCCATCACTCCGGCCCATGACCATCTTCAACCCAGCTCTCTCCTCACAGCACGTCACAGCGAACGAAAGTACGCGCGCTCCCACCCGCCGACAGCAACATTCGGTCGGCTCGTTGCAACGTGCCGACACGCCAACCGACCGTGCATCGGTGCCGCGTGTCACAAGAGATGGCGGAGAAATACAATAAGGCCGATGACGGCGGCCGTCAGCGATGAGACCAACACCGCCGCTGCCGAGACATCCTTGATGAACTTCACGCTGTCATGTTTTGTCGGGTGGAGGCGGTCGAGCATTTTCTCGATCGTCGTATTCAGCAGCTCAAGCGATAGCACGATGCCGATGGCGGTAATTACAAACAGCCATTCCAGCTGCGTGAGTCCGAGCAGGCCCCCTGCCAGAACGGCTGCAAGCGAAATGGCAAGCTGGATGCGGAAGCTCTGTTCCGATCGATAGGCAGCCTTGAGTCCGTCCAGGGCAAAGGAAAACTTTTCGAGTAATTGTCGGCAGGTGGTTGCGTTGATGTTCTGCGGCATATCACGATCCACGACTTGTTTACTCGGTGCGTATCGGAAGGGTCCTGACGGTTTCTAAAACTGCCTTGCAATCGTGAGCCCACCGCCCATCCCACGGTCCATGGCAGCGGGACGGATCTGCCAATCCTTCGGATCGGCCGAATGGCGCCCATTCATAAAATGACCCAGTCCGTAACCGATGAGCGCCCCCGCAACCACATCCGACGAAAAGTGTTTGTTCGTATAGACTCGGGCGCCGGAAATGAGCACTGCCAGGGGATAGGCAATCCACCCGGCCCCTTGATAACGCTCCGCAAATACCGTTGCGACAGCAAAGCTCGCCGAGGCATGGGTCGATGCGAACGATCCATCCGCACCGGTAAAAGGACGAAAGTGGGTCGTGCCCTGGTTTGCGTCAGGCCGTGCACGACCGGTCACCATCTTCAGCGCGGATGTCGCCACGATGGCAAACCCTTCGGCCTCGAAGCTGACCAATCCGGCATCTTTCAATCTGCTGCTCGCGCCATAGGATTCACTGGCTACTCCAATAGCGATGACGCCGGCATTGAGCCCTAGTAAGGTGCCGGGACTCCCCCAGTCATTAAACTTGTCGGCCACATCGTGGCCTTTCGACGTACTATTGCGTTGGACTAAGTTGTATATCGGACGATCGGCGGCAAACATCCCCCCCACGATCGCCATCGCTCCGCCCAGCTTCAGCGCATCGTATCGGTCCATAGTCAAGGGAGAGAGGACCAGCGCCTTCGTGTCCTCGACGACAGCTTTGACACCCTCCATGATGGATTCTTCCTTGACTGCGCCAACCGGCGGCCCACTGCCTGCGGCGTGAGCGATGCCCTGCCAGGCAGGGAGGACGAGAGTAAGACAGCAGAGGAACAGCCGCGTGACCACTGTGACATTGCTGGCGCCCCCGATCGCCGGTCGCATTGCATCGTTCATGGGCATGCCTGTATCCGGAACATTATCGACATAGCAGTCGTTCAATGGGAACGAAATCGCGGGGAACGTACAGGCGGGTTCGAGCGAATTGCACAACACCTCAATGCGGCATCCCCATGCGGTGTTTTTAGCACAAATGCCGTGCGGAGTCATACGGAAAGTCCGCCAGTCGCTCCCGCGTGCGAGCCCTTGATTGTTGTTTGGGAAGGAGTGCAGTATTTTTCGTATGAGCATGTTGTTTGCGGACAACCGAAGGCCAGTAGACACCACTGAAGGAGGGCATGATGACAGCCATGATGAGATCCCTCGCATGCAGCAGTCTGCTCCTGACCGTCCTGTTCTCGTTTCCTGCTAGTACTTCGGCGCTGACCCAAATTCTTCCGGAAGCGACGGTGGAAGCGGATCAGCAAAGCCTGATGGAGCTCATTGGCACGTTCGATCGCGCGCAGGAGGCGATCCGCGCGCGCGACCTGGAAGCGCTCATGGCGCTGTATGCGACGGCGTATCAGTATCATGGGTTGCGGCGAGACGACATTCGCACGATCTGGGCAGATCTGTTTGCGCGCTACGACTTGATCGCGAACATCCATACCTTTTCGGCGATCAGAGTCGTCAAGGCTGGCGCGCAGACCACCGCCGAAATCACCTGCACCGGTGCGGTATGGGCGAACTCGCGAGAGACCAACCAACGCATCTCGATCGATAGCTGGCATCAAGAGGTGCATCGACTGGTGAAGGGGAAGGATGGCTGGCGCATTGTCGGCAACCTGGGCGGCGATACGGCCATCCGCCGGTTTGGCACCGCGCCTCATCCGCTCTTCTGACTGCACTTTCGGCTGAGCGGCCTTCCTCGTCTGTGGTATTGTCTTGTGTCCCATCCAGAAGATGGCTGCGCCGGTACGACAACGGCGCGATTTCTTACCATGAAATGGAGTGCCGCATGAACCAGGGTCCGGACTTGTTTGCGCCGATACAGGTAGGCCCCTATGAGCTGCGTAATCGGATCGTGATGGCGCCGCTGACGCGCAATCGCGCGGGGCAGGGGCAGGTGCCGCAGCCGATGAATGTGCGCTATTACCGGCAGCGGGCGTCGGCCGGCCTCATCATCAGCGAGGCGACGCAGGTCTGTCCGGAAGGGGTCGGCTATCCGAATACGCCCGGCATCCATTCTGCGGAGCAGATGAAGGGGTGGCGCTTGATCACCGAGGCCGTGCATCAAGAAGGCGGGCGCATCTTCTTGCAGCTCTGGCATGTGGGACGGATCTCGCATCCCTCGCTTCAGCCTGGCGGGGCGCTTCCGGTGGCGCCGTCCGCGATCAAGCCGGATGGCCATGCCGTGACCTATGACGGACTCCAGCCCTTTGTGACGCCGAGGGCCCTCGACATCACGGAGCTTCCGGGGATTGTGGCCCACTATCGCGGAGGAGCACAGCTGGCGTGTGAGGCAGGGTTTGACGGAGTCGAAATCCATGCAGCCAACGGGTATCTTCTCGATCAGTTCCTGCGCGACGGCTCAAACCATCGCACTGATGCCTATGGCGGCTCGGTCGAAAATCGTGCACGGTTGCTCCTTGAAGTGGTCGAGGCGGTCACACAGGTCTGGGGCCGTGAGCGGGTGGGAGTCCGGATTTCGCCGATCAACCCATTCAACAGCATGTACGATTCCGATCCCGCGACAACGTTCGGTTATGTGGCTGAGCGTCTCGGTGTTCTCAAGCTGGCCTATCTGCATATGGTGGAGATGGATCAGTCCGGCGTCACGACCGGACAGGTGCTGAATTTCCGCCGCTTACGCGATCTCTTTGGCGGGCTCTACATGGCGAATGGCTGCTATACCTACGAACGTGCGACTGCGGCCCTTGCCAACGGCGATGCCGATCTCGTCGCCTTCGGACGGCTCTTTTTGGCCAATCCTGATTTGCCTGAGCGGTTCGCCAAACAGGCTCCTTTGAACGTGCCTCAGCCCGAGACCTTTTATGGCGGGGATGAGAAGGGCTATACCGACTATCCGAGCTTGGCTTCTTGACTGCGCCACGCAAGGTTCGTTCAGCCCGGCCCATCTGTTGTGACCCCACTCGATTGGATCGGATGAATCGACTGCTTACGCGATGAACAGAATGAGCGTTTCGAAACGCGTCACTTGATTGGGAATTGAAGATCGCATGACCGGCCAGGTGAACGAGAGATCAGACTACCAGGGACTGGCGTTCTTTTCGTACGGATTCCGACCGTTCTTTCTTGGTGCGGCGCTGTGTGCCGGGGTGGCGGTCCCTGCCTGGATTCTGATCCTTGCCGGAGTCGCCAATGCAGGATTCCTCTATCCTGCGAGAGCGTGGCATGCACACGAGATGGTCTTTGGATTTTTGCCGGCAGTGATTACCGGCTTCCTGCTCACGGCGATTCCCAACTGGACCGATCGCACCCCGATCAGAGGGAAACAGCTGATGCTGCTTGCGATCGTGTGGCTGGCCGGCCGTCTGCTGATGGCCATCCCGTTGCTCACGCCAGGTTTGTCTGCCGCCGTTGACGCCGCGTTTCTTGTTGCGGTGATGTGGCTTGTCTGGCGAGAAATTGTAGCAGGGAAGAGCTGGTCTCATGCGCCGATGGGGGCGCTGATCAGTCTCTATGCCGGCGCGAATGTCTTCTTCCATGTGCAGGCGTTGAGTGGAGCGGTGACGGATTTTCCCGAGCGCATGGCTCTTGCGCTGGTGATGGTGCTGCTGGCGCTTATCGGCGGGCGTGTGACTCCCAACTTTACACGCGAATTCCTGGCTGGGCAGGGTGTGACTGAACAGCCTGCGCCTTTTTCCCGTTTCGACGGCCTGTCGGTGCTGCTCGTGGGAGTTGCTGCGGTGGCCTGGACCGTTCAGCCGTTGGCCATGGTGACGGGGTGGTGCTTGATGGTGGCCGGGGTGCTGAACCTGGGCCGCCTGTTGCGCTGGCTCGGATGGCGCACCTGGCGGGAGCCGTTGGTGCTGATCCTCCATCTGGGGTATGGGTGGTTGACGCTGTCGCTGATGGTATTGGGATGCGCGATTCTCGGAGTGGGTCCTCCGACAACGGATGCCATGCACGCGCTCACCACCGGCGCAGTGGGCGTGATGACGCTGGCAGTGATGACCCGTGCCAGCCTGGGCCATACGGGACGCCCCAAGCATGCGGGGCCTCTGACGGTCTGCCTCTATCTGCTGGTCAATCTAGGTGCGCTGCTGCGGGTATTCGGGCCGGCTACGGATCTTCCAACGCACACCGTGTTGGCGGTGGCGGCGAGTGCCTGGAGTGGCGCCTATCTGCTGTTTGCCCTGGCCTATGGCCCGTTCCTCCTTCGCCCGAGCCTCGACGAATGAAGGTCTCGTTCGCGGAGGACTGCATGACGCTTTTCCGGTAGTAATGAAAAATGAGGGCGGGCTGTCCCACCGAACAGTGTGTCCTCTTGACCAAGAACAGTCGGCGGATTACAACCATCTGGCGCTAACAGAGAAGCGCCTTATGGATTTGGCGGGGGCCTGGTATCGGGAGAACTATGTCCAAGATAGATTTTACGAAGACGCTAGCCTTGGGCCTCGGGGCCTACAATAAGAATGTCGGGCAGTGGTGGGTGGACCAGACAAGGGATGCGGCTCATGCGGCCGCCTATAAAAACATCGCGAACCATATTGTCCGGTGCGCGCAGACGGACAGCGGCTTCATCATCGATTACGGATGTGGTACCGGCCGTATCATGAAGCGGCTCGTCGATGCGCTTCCCGCCTGGAAGTTCCTCGGCATCGATGGGTCGAAGGTCATGCTGCGCGATGCTGAAATCTGGGCTCGTCCCAAGCGAAAAACACGCCCGGCTGACATTGAGTTCCGCCTTGCGAAGTTACCGGACTTCTCTGTTCCTGCCGCGAAGGCGGACATTGTTGTGTTCACCTTTCCCAACATCGTGTCTGTGGCCAGCGGGCGGCGCCCGTTTGAGAAGCTCTTTCCTCGGGATCGGGACCTCGCGCGCTTGATCATCAAGAAACAGGAGAAGGGGAAGAGGACCGACGATCTCTACGATCAATTATTCATGAGCCGCGTGGTGTCACGGAACCTGCGCACGCTGCTTCGGAAGGGAGGCTTGTGCGTTCGCGTGGACTATAGTCAAGGCGACCGACACGAGTTGTGCCGCTTCGACCAGTTGTCCACCTTGTT
This sequence comes from Nitrospirota bacterium, assembly GCA_041178465.1. GTDB lineage: Bacteria > Nitrospirota > Nitrospiria > Nitrospirales > Nitrospiraceae > Palsa-1315. Next base: position 5,317 of record JBEGVJ010000013.1, on the reverse strand, counting down.
TGAGGAAGGCTCTTTGAACACGAAACAGGCTCATCTGAAGCCGCAGAAGTTCTTCAAGCTGCTCTCTTCGCAGTATTACCAGTCGGCGGTGATTCTGGATGTCTATGCTCAGACCAAGGACAAAGATTTTCTGGAAGGCGGCTATCTGGTCAGCCTGCTAGAGGCAATTTAAGCTGAGGAGCCGCTACGCGAGCCGCATGCGTGCAATGGTTCTCTTGTTGCGTGTTCGCAGCCGATCGGTTGACAGGGCTCATACAAGCCAGTAGCCTGGCACCGTTTTCATGTTTCCATTCACCGCAGGGAGTTGTCGTATGACTGAGCCCGAGACCGCCAAACCGGATGCTGGTGAGCTGATACGGAAGCTGCACGAGCGGCCCCAGATGCCCTTGGCCGAGTGGCTGCAGGCCCCTGCGCATGTGCATTACAAAGCGTTTCGTATGAGCGACCCGCCGGTGCAGCGTCCGGCCAGTCGCGATGAGTTCAAGTCTCTCCTGGAGGCCTTCAAGATTTCCGCCGACGCGATGGTTATTCATGACGCGTTCGGCTATGGCGTGAAGACGGCGGAGACGGGCGATCGGCTGATCGTAATCTGGCAAGCGCACACCGAGTACTACAGCTATCAGTCCTGGCATGTTCCTTCCGCGCAGGCTGCGCGCGTGGCATTTGGTCCGATGACCTTTCCTGACTATCGGTTTCCGGTCACGCCGCTCGGGGCAGAAGTCTGCCGCCTGGATATTCTGCTGAAGGCCGAACCCTTGCCGGATAGCGACAGGCTGCGGCCGCAGTTTCCCGGCCCGGTGATGTATGGCAGCCGGATTCTCGATGAGGACACCTCGCTGGTCACCAGCTTCACACCTGACGAATATGGGCGGGAGCATTATTGGGTTAGCGTGGGGTCCGCCAGGTCCGGTCGGTCGCACCTGAAAGACATCGTCGATGCGATTGTCCGGATCGAAACCTACTATCACCTCTTGCTCATGCAGAAGCCGCTGTTCTCGGCTGCGATCGATCAGGCCTACAAGTTCGAGCAGGTCCACTTGAAGCAGCGTGAAATCATTACCGGACATATCGGTCACGCCGACTCCCTGACGCTGCAGCGTTGGCTGAATGGGCTGACGCAAGACTTGTTGAAAACCACCCGGCTGGCCGGCAAGCTCCACTTCGAGCTGTCCGCCGCTGTTCCCTACGACAAGATCGTGCACCGGACGCTGGCGTCGCTTGACGAACGTCCGCTTCCCCTGTACCGCCCAATCTCCGACTATGTCCTCAGTGGCGTCACCGGAGTGGCGGAAGGCTATCAGCAGCTCCTGAAGAGGATCGACACGCTCCGCAGTGGTTTTGAAGGGATCATTTCCATCCTGCGCGCCCGGGTCGATCTCATGCTCCAAGCCCAAAATCTAACGTTGTTAGCCAGCGTCGACAAGACGACGAAAAGCCAGGCCATCCTTCAGCATACGGTCGAAGGCTTGTCGGTCATTGTGATCGCCTACTATCTGAGCGGGCTTATGGGTTATATCTTCAAAGGGCTTCAGGAGATGGGATGGCTCCACAATGCCTATATCGCCTCTGCCTTGTTTGTTCCGCTCGCGGTCGGCTTCGCATTTTTGATTACGAGCGTCAGCCGAAAACACCTCCACAAGAAACTCTCCGGCGAACCCACGCCTTCGGTAACAGAGAAGCCTCCGGCCTGAAGGGCGGAACCACACACGAGCACACAGAACTCGTCGAGTATTTTCTCCCAGACGTTCAGCAAGCCCGGTGCCTGCTTCGCCCTGCAAAAGCTCCGACAAACGTTCTGAATAATTTAATACTTCTCTCTATTGAGTCGTCCAGGGCATGATCGCTGGAGGTTTCTTGTGAGGGGTGCCATTTAGAGAGGGTTGGTATACACTCCACTTCGGCTACCGGGCGTCTTGGCTCTATACAGGTACACGATGATCAAACTCTTGCTAATCGGGGCCGGTGGGTTCATCGGCTCCGTCCTTCGTTATCTCGTGAGTGGCTTCGTGCAAACGCTCAGCCAGAGCATCGCGTTTCCGTACGGCACGCTGGCGGTGAATGTTCTTGGCTGCTTCTGCATCGGATTCCTGTCAGAGATTTTTACTGCTCGCGCGCTGATCGGCTCCGACATGCAAGCCTTTCTGGTTGTCGGCATTCTCGGCGGGTTTACGACCTTCTCAGCCTTCGGCAATGAAACGATGAATCTGATCAGAGAAGGCGACGCGGTTCTCGCGCTGATGAATGTCGGCGCGCAGGTGCTGCTGGGTCTTGGCGCGGTCTGGCTCGGCTATACATTGGCCTATGTGATCTGGAGGTGACCCATGATTGTTGCGGACGGCGCGCTACTTCGGATTTTCATTGGCGAGGGCGATCGATATGAGAGTCAGCCGCTCTATGAATAGATCATTACCCAAGCGAAAGCGAAGGGACTGGCAGGAGCCACGGTCCTCCGTGGCCTGATGGGATTTGGCGCCAACACCCGTGTCATTCACACCTTCAAAATTGAGCGGCTGTCGGAGGATCTCCCTATCGTCATTGAATTGGTGGATGCAGCGGAGAAAGTGGAGGCCTTCCTCTCGTTTGTCGAGCAGCATATTCACTCGGGTTTGCTGGCCACGATGCAAACAGTCGAGGTCTGTTTCTATCGCGGTGATCAATCGAGCGCGCCCAAGACACCTCCGCAGTAAGGTTTTTCTTCAAAAGCCAGTCTGAGCGGTCGTGTCCTTTTCGGCTGCCTTGTTCAAGGAGCTCATGAAGCAGGGGGCCGCTAAGGGGCGAGCTGCCAAATCGCAGTGATGGGTTTCGCGTCGAGACTCGCACCGGCATGGGAGAGGCCGTAGAGGTCTTCAATCGTGCGTAAGACGTTGTAGTGGGTGATCCGCTGGTCGTAACGACCTGGCCGCACCATGGGGCCGACGAAGAGCGTCGCAATCCGGTTGTTTTCGTTCTTATTATCCTCATCCCACGTCACGATCAGCAGGCTGTTGTGTTGCTGCGCCCATTGGACGTAAGCCTCCAGGTGTTCCCGGAGCCAACGGTCGCCGGTTTGAATTGTCTCGGGGTCTTTCCCATGGTGCATGTCGTTGATCTGGTTTGGCACGATCACGCTTACGGTTGGAAGCCTGTTGAAGTCGGCAGGGAAACTCGTCATGGGCAGGTTGGTCGTTGCCGGGAGTCCATGGGTCGCGCTGTCCTGCCAATTCACCCAGGGATTGTGTTTTCGCGCATAGTTCCCCACGCTGCAGATGAGCGAGCCGGCCAGGGGCAGGTCTTCCGAATATCCGGCGAATGACAGCCCGGCCGCTCGCAAGGCCTGTCCGAGATTAGCGGTCGTGAAGGTGTGGGGGCAGGAATTATCGACGACGCCCTGCGTCGATCCTGAAAACAATGCAAGATAGTTGGGTTGGCTGGGGTGGGTGATGCCGAAGGATTGCGTGAAGACTGCGCCCTGCGCTGCCAATTGATTGATGTAGGGTGCATCCGGCGAATCGATAATCTGGCTATAGGAGTGATTCTCTTCGATCACCATCACAATGTGATCCGGCCTGGGGAGGGGAGGACTATTGTCGCCCGGCGTTGACGCAGCAGAGAGGGCGCAGGCCCCTATCGCTAGCGCCATGGCAATCGTTCCGAGCGTGAGCCTCCAACGCATAGGAGTTTGTACCATGCTCTATGACTCAGGGCAATCGATGAGATAGCGAGGTCGCGCGGGTAGATCGGTGGCAATCTGTTGAGCCCGGCAGGGAGGGATATCTTCCTTCAGCCGCTTCAGGAGCCTGAGCACCTGCATGGTGGGCGGCACCTCGCAGACCCAGAGATGGGTGCCGGATTCGAGTTCTTCCATGTGCCGCTGCACGCGAAAGCCTGGATGCTCCATGAAGTAGGCGGATAAGAATCCTCCGATGGCCTGCACGACCCAGGGGTGCGCAGTGGCGTATCGGTTGCTGATTCGAAGCTCGACTACTTGTAGGGGCTCGTGCTCATCCATTGGGATACGAGAGTATAGCCTGTTTGTGGCGGTGAAACCCTTGGAATATTTTCTGCCAGCCAGGGGTCTGCTTGACCAGCCCTGCGTCTGCGTGTAGGGTCCAGCGACGCGTTCGGCCTGTGCGCAGGACTGGCGCAGCGAGCGGGAAGAGGCACAATAATTGGAACATATATGAAGATTGCAATTATCGGCGGTGGACCAGCCGGGCTCATGGCCGCGGAAGCAGCACGTGCCGCCGGGGCCGAGGTCGATCTCTATGACGCCATGGCGTCGGTCGGGCGCAAGTTTCTTTTGGCCGGGAAAGGCGGCCTGAATCTGACGCATTCGGAGCCTTCAGAGAAATTTCTTTCTCGTTATGGCGCTCGTCGGTCGCAGATCGCGCCGCTGCTTGAATCGTTCGGCCCTGAGGCGCTCCGATCCTGGGCTCGCGGGCTCGGTGTCGAAACGTTTGTGGGCTCTTCCGGACGTGTCTTTCCCAAGGATCTTAAGGCCGCACCGCTGCTGCGGGCCTGGCTCCGCCGATTGCGCCAATCCGGTGTGCGCTTCCACATGCGTCATCGCTGGTCCGGCTGGGACGAGCAGGGGGCTCTGCGTTTTACCACGCCGGACGGGAACCGTTCTGTCCAGGCCGATGCGGTGGTGTTGGCGCTTGGCGGAGGCAGTTGGCCGAAGCTCGGCTCTGATGCGTCATGGGTACCTTTGCTGGCGGGACGCGGGATTCGGATTGCGCCGTTGCAGCCGGCGAACTGTGGTTTCGATGTGAGTTGGAGCGAGCATTTCCGGACGAAGTTTGCCGGGCACCCGGTCAAGTCGGTGGCGGTCGTTGTGCGGAATGGAGCTGGCGCTGAGTCCTGGCATCCTGGGGAGTTTGTCATCACGGAGACCGGCGTGGAAGGTGGCGTGATTTACGTGGTGTCTTCCTCTCTTCGCGACGAAATTCTGGCGAAGGGCGTGGCCACATTGCGCCTTGATTTGGCGCCTGACCGAGACGTGCCGCGCTTGACTCACGACCTGTCGAGGCCGCGCGGCAAACGCACGATGGCGGCGCATCTGCAGCGGCAGGCCCACATCGAAGGCGTGAAGGCGGGGTTGCTTCGTGAAGTGCTCTCGAAGGAGGATTTTGCGGACCCGGCTCGCCTGGCTGCCGCGATCAAATCATTGCCGTTGCGACTTGTCGCCGCGCGCCCGCTGGAGGAAGCGATCAGCACGGCCGGAGGGGTGCCTTTCGAACTGCTCGACGCGCGGTTGATGGTCCGTTCGCTGCCAGGCCTGTTTTGTGCGGGAGAAATGTTGGATTGGGAGGCGCCGACCGGAGGCTATCTCCTGACG
>JBEGVJ010000012.1:0-2514 GCA_041178465.1 Nitrospirota bacterium | reverse complement strand
AGCGAACGCCGTTCACCGCGAAACCCGCAGGCCTTCGCGGCTTCGGTAAGACTCTCCGGCGTGGCCCCGCTCTCCACAACCACGGCCCGCTCGATCTCGCCTGGTTCCCCGCCGGCCCACGAGACACGCGACCCGAACAGGATACCGGTGGGGCTGATCTCAAACCGGTCGGCCCGAGGCTGTTCCGCCACGGCATCCTCGACGAGAAAGCAGGCGCCATTCTCCATTTTCATGGCCCAGTCGCCAACCAACATACGGTCGAGTCGATCCAGCCGTCTGGCCAATATGTCATTGAAGAAGTGCGATTGATAGGCGTTGAGGTACCACATGCGCTTGGACCGGCTCAGCTTGTTTCGACGGGCAGGATCGAACAGTAATTCGGCTCCGGTCTGGTAGTTCTGCCCGCTCCGTCCCTGCCGCTGCGGACCGAAATAGTTCGGGACGCCTCGCCGCGCCAACATATCCGTCACCAACGGCACCGTCTCACGGGCATGCGCTGCGACGTCACGGATCACCAACCGAAAGTGGTTCCCCGCATGATGCCCGGGACGTAAGCGGTTGCGGTGCCTCCCCAGCACCTCCAGGGACAAGAGCTGCTCGTCCAATTTCACCCGATCCAGCCGGTCTGGCGTCACGCCCAGCAGTGAAATCATCTGCGTGGTCACGGCCCTGGCGTCCTTGAGGCCCGCCACACCGATCGCTTGCGCTTTTACGCCCAAGGCCGAAGACAGTCGCAGAACGAGATCCGGAGTCGAGAGGAGGCGTTTTGTGATTTTGATGTAAAGATGCTCACCCTCTCCACAGGGAAGATAGAGCGGACGTTCTTCGACCTGAAAATCTTCCGGAAGCGTCCGCATCTGTCCGCCGATGCCCGGCAATGCGGCTGTCAAGAATGGCATAGTCATGGTGCAACAGGCCCCTTCCCTCTTCGCGCGTGATCGCCCTCGCCCCTCGATCAATCCCGATGAAAGGCCGGACGACTCGCATGGTATACTTTCGCCTATGTCTTTTCGCCCAGCCTCCTACCGAACGATCTCCGAACGTCATCCTCTGATGGGGCAACGGCCTGAAGCCCGCCTGTTAGCGGCAGGGGTGTTCCTCGCCGTTCTGATACTCGCGCTGTTCCCTGAGAACTCGTCGGGCAGAGAGAACCAGATCTTTCAGCAGTTCACCCAGCACATCGGCAGACAAATCCACAAAGACAAACAGGCCTTTGCGCAAGCGAGCAACTGCGTCTCCTGGTTTTATAAAGCCGCCAAGACCCCTCCCCCGGTCGTGCAGGGAATCAGCTGGGATCTGACTCCTGCCTCCCAGCCAGAAACGGATTGCCCCCGTTACTATCCTGGGGGAATGGAGGAGGCGCGAGAGGATTTTGCCAAGACCCAATCATTGCTCTCCGTCAGTCTGACCTTCTACGAATTCGCCTTGGTCGCCGACCGGAATGATGATGCGATCTACAGTTCCGGCGAACTTCAAGACTTGTTCCGCTCGCTCGCTCTTTCGTACCAGCAGGGGGATCCGACCACGAAGCAGATCACGGCACTGACGGAACGGTTCGACAGCTGGTACCGCAGCCGCAACATGGACGCCTTGATACAAGGCATGAGCGATCTCTATGGGCGGGGCTATCGTGTGACTCCCTCCGATCGCGCCGAGCTGGATCGCGTGATGGGGTGACGCAAGACATGAAGACCGAATGTCAGGACTCGAAGATCCGAACACTTCAGCCTTCAGACTACTTAATCCGCTCCAGCGCCTCCCTCGATCGGCTCCTGACCGTTTGATCCCAATCCTCTTCCATGACAGTCGTCAGTTTTTCCTTCGCCTCACTCGCGCGTAGTCGGCCCAATCCTAATGCCGCACAGGAGCGCACATAGGCATGGTCGTCCTCCAGCGCTTTCAACAACATTGGAACGACCGTCTTATCGTTCAAGCAGCCCAGGTGGCTGGCTGCCATCCCGCGAATACGATGCTGCTTGTCATCCAGCGCCCGCTGCAAAGTCGTCGTAAAAAGATCGCGTAGCGCCGGAATCACGGATTCCAACCCCTTGGCACGATATTCGTTCACTTCAATCAAGGCAAAGGCGATCTCCAGCTTCTTCTCCCGCCCCTTCGCCTGTTCGAACAAGGCTAAAAGCGTCGCTCGATCGCGCCGTTTCGCCAAACGGCGCTTGACCGCCCTGACCAGCATGAACAGGCTTGCCACAATCACCAGCCCGGCGAACGCCATCGGGACGGCTTGATCGATCACATACTCCTGGGTCTCCAACGCCAGACGCTTCCAGACCCAGATGCTGGTAATGATGAGGCCAACAACGACCACAATGGCAGTGAGATTGGCCTGGCCCGATTCAGAACGCATGCTCATACGGCCAGCATCATAACAGGATGGGGAAGGGGATGGGAGTGGCCGATTGCCCTTCTTGCTCGCAGAACAAAGGAGGGGATGGAGCCTGATGATCTTCTGTGCTCGCGCAACGCGCGGCCTCAGAAGGCCCTCGTTGGACGCGCGCA
>JBEGVJ010000011.1:0-8163 GCA_041178465.1 Nitrospirota bacterium | reverse complement strand
GATATCGACGAAGTGCCCCTCGACGGCGGCCGCGACGGCCATGGCCGGAGAGACGAGATGGGTGCGGCCGCCAGCCCCCTGACGCCCTTCGAAATTTCGATTGCTGGTCGAGGCGCAGCGCTCTCCCGGCTGAAGCACGTCGGCATTCATTGCCAGGCACATACTGCAGCCGGCTTCCCGCCACTCGAATCCTGCCTCTTTGAAGAGGCGGTCGAGCCCTTCCCGCTCGGCCTGCTGCTTGACCAGGCCGGAGCCCGGCACCACCATCGCCCGCACGCCCGTCGCGACGCTTTTGCCCTTGGCCAAGTTGGCCGCCAGGCGGAGGTCTTCGATGCGTGAGTTGGTGCAGGACCCGATGAATACCGTATCGATCTTGATGTCGGTCATGGGCATGTTCGGGATAAGGCCCATGTAGTCCAAGGCCCGCTCAGTGGCCTGGCGCTGGTTCTCGTCGGCGATCGTACGCGGGTCCGGCACCCGTTGATCGATGCCGGTGACCATTCCGGGACTCGTGCCCCAACTGACTTGCGGCGCGATGTCCTCAGCCCTCATCGTGACGGTCATGTCATAGGAGGCGTTCGCATCGGTCTTGAGCTGTTGCCAGGCTTGCACGGCCTGCTCGAACAGCTTTCCCTTCGGCGCGAAGGGACGGTCTTTGACATAGGCGACGGTTTTCTCGTCCGGGGCGACCATCCCGGCGCGCGCGCCGCCCTCGATCGACATGTTGCAGAGCGTCATGCGCCCTTCCATGCTGAGGGCGCGGATCGCCGAGCCCGTGTACTCGATGACATAGCCGGTTCCGCCGGCTGTGCCGATCTTTCCGATGATCGCGAGAATGACGTCTTTCGCCGAACAGAGATTCGACAGCACCCCGTCGACGCGGACCTCCATGGTCTTGGGCCGCTTCTGCACCAAGCACTGGGTGGCCAGCACATGCTCCACTTCGCTGGTACCGATGCCGAAGGCCAGCGCGCCGAACGCTCCATGCGTCGACGTATGCGAATCGCCGCATACGATGGTCGTTCCCGGCAGGGTAAAGCCCTGTTCCGGCCCGATGACGTGCACCACGCCTTGGCGGATGTCGTTCATGCCGAAGAGGGCAATGTCGAAATCGCGGCAATTTTCTTCCAGCGTCTGGATCTGTTTTGCGCTGAGGGGATCGGCGATGCCCAGGGTCCGGTCGGTGGTCGGGACGTTGTGGTCCGGCACCGCCAGCGTCGCGCCGGGACGCCGGGGTTTGCGGCCCGAGAGCTTGAGCCCTTCGAATGCTTGCGGCGACGTCACCTCGTGGACCAGCTGGCGATCGATATAGAGCAGGGTGGTCCCGTCCGGCTCCGCGCGGACGACATGGGACTCCCAGATTTTTTCAAACAGGGTCTGAGCGGCCATAGGTACTCCTCAATGATCGGTCTGTCCCGGAGGGCACCTCCGAGAGGACGCATATTATACAGAGTCCTCCCCCTGTCTGCACAAGAGTGTGCCGCACATTCTTGCGTTGAGCCCAAGGACGTGGTACGACCGCCTGGTCGGCTGGCGGGGCCATCCCTCGCGACCGCACCGGAGGATTGTGCCGTGACCGCTCAGATGTGGACCGATCCCGCCAGCATCGAGTGGGCTCAACTGCTGCTCGACAGTTTCCGTCACTGGACCGGACGTGAATTGCTCGAACGGGCCGGCGATCGGGTCCACCAGGCCCAGGCCCTCTTTCTCTCACCGTTCGTCGTCGCCTCGCACGGGATGGAAGAGGACCCTCTCCTTAACTACGGGAACCAGGCTGCCTTGGATCTGTGGGAGACGACGTGGGATCAGTTCGTGCAGACGCCTTCTCGGCTCACTGCCGAACCAGTGAATCGGGCCGAGCGAGAACGGATGTTGGCGCAGGCCCAAGCCCGCGGCTATCTCGACACCTATCGCGGCGTGAGAATGACCTCCACAGGCCGCCGCTTTCTCGTCGAGAACGCTCTCATCTGGAACGTCGTGGATGCAGAGGGGCAGAGGGTCGGTCAGGCTGCGACGTTTTCAACGTGGACGTTTCTCTAACAGGCTGCGGAAACACTCGGTGTATACAGAAAACACGGTTGGAGTCTTCTGTGTGGAGCTGGGGACAGAATAGCCTCAGGATGCTCAAAAGGGCCGTCCAGCAAGGCCGCAGCGAGTGAAGACCGGAGGCGTACCCTCTGGGGTACGTTGAGGATCCGAACGAAGCGAGAACGACGCTGGCGGACTTTTTCAGCATTCTGCCAATGGTTCAAAGCGGGGAACGCGCCTCCCCTCCACCACAACCGATTCTTCGAACATCGCCGCTGGTCTGATCCACAGTCCGCGGTCGCCATACAGCGCGCGATAGACCACATACTCCTCTTCCGTTTCCGAGTGCCGAGCCACCCCCAACACCTCATATTCGTGGCCCTTATAGTGCCGATAGCGACCAGGCTGCACCATCGTGTATCCTTCCCCTCCTGATTTCGTACTATAACGGGAACGGCCGATGGAATCACAGGGTCAGATTGCAATGCGCAAGACGCACGATGTCATTGTCATTGGCGGCGGGTCGGCTGGTTATGCTGCGGCACGGACTGCGCGCGATGCCGGCGCCGACGTGGCGATTGTGGATCAGGGCCCGCTCGGGGGGCTCTGTATTCTGCGTGGCTGCATGCCGACAAAGGCCATTCTGCGCTCTGCCGAAGTCGCGGCCCTCCTCAGGCGGGCGGAGGAGTTCGGCCTCTCTCCGGTTTCGGTCCGGGCCGATCTGTCGGCGATCGTGGATCGGAAGGATCGGCTGGTGCGCGAGTTTGCCGACTATCGCATTCAGCAGCTTCGCGACCCGCGGCTGACGCTCTATCAATCGCGGGCGGTCTTCCGGTCGCCCCACGAGATTTCCGTCGGAGACAGCGTTGTGTCGGCTGGTTCGTTCATCGTCGCCACAGGGTCGAGGCCCAGTGAAATTTCTGTTCCCGGCTTGGCCCAAGCCGGGTATTTCACGAGCGACACGATCCTGGACCTCCGCACCCAACCGGGCTCGTTGATCGTCCTGGGCGGTGGGGCCGTCGCGCTCGAACTGGGCCAGTTCTTCGCTCGATTGGGGACGAGGGTCACGATCCTTCAACGGGGCCGAACGCTCCTTTCCGGGATGGACGAGGATGTCGGGCGCGCGCTTGAAGCCGCATTGATCGACGAGGGTATCGAAGTCGTCACGGGGGCGCAGTTGCTGCGTGTGACCCGCGATGCATCAGAGAAGCAGGTGTGGGTGATGAAAGACGGACGTGAACGGTCCTACGCCGGCGGGGAGATCCTCCAGGCCTTAGGCCGGCAGCCCAACATCGAAGGGCTGCGCCTCGATCTGGCGGAAGTGGCCGTCGAGGGCGGGCGGATCGTGGTCGATGACGCCATGCGCACGTCGCAGGCCCATATCTATGCCGTGGGTGACGTGAACGATCTCACGCCCATTGTGCATCTCGCCATCCAGCAAGGAGAGATTGCCGCGTACAACGCGACGCATCCCGGCGGGCCGGCGAAAGAGCGCGACCATCGTCTCGACGCCGAGGTGGTCTTTACCGACCCCCAGGTCGCCGTCGTGGGCCTGAGCGAATCCGTCTGCCGCACCAGAGGGATTGCCTATGTGACGGCCTCCTATCCCTTCGCCGATCATGGGAAAGCCCTCTGTCTCGGCGCGCAGCACGGCTTTGTGAAACTTCTTTGCGCGCCGCAGACCGGCGAACTCCTGGGTGCGCAGATCGTCGGTCCGGAGGCGGGTGAACTGATCCATGAACTGATCGCCGTGATGTATTACCATGGGACTGCGGCCGATCTGTTGCGCATGCCGCACTACCATCCCACGTTGGCGGAAATCGTGACCTATCCGGCGGAATCTATCGTCGAACAGTTGGGCCTATCATGATGAAGAGACTCTGTGTGCTCGGGCTCAGTTTCCTCCTCCTGTCAGGGCCCGGTTGCCAGCAGCAGACGTGGGAGTCGGCCATGGCGGCGGGACAGCAGGCGGTGCAACAGGGCAATTATGCCGATGCGGAACGGATGTTTTCCCTGGCGGTGAAGAAAGCCGAGGCGTTCGGCTTGGAAGACCGGCGGGTGGCGGTCAGCCTCTCACAGCTGGCGCAGGTCTATGCCGGCCAGGGGAAGTATGTGGAGGCGGAACCGGTGTATCTGCAGGCGCTGAAGATTTACCAAGCCGCGCATGGCGAATTTCACACCGACGTCGCCGCCACGCTCAACAATTTGGGCGTCCTCCATCGCATGTACGGCCAGTATGCCCAAGCGGAGCCATTGCTGACGCGGGCGCTGGCCATCAAAGAGAAACTTCTCGGCCTCGACCATCCCGATGTGGCATTGAGCGTCGTGAATTTGGCGCAACTGCGCGTGGTCCAGGGGCAGCCGGAGAAGGCGGAACCGTTGTACCGTCGAGCCTTGGCGATTCGGGAGCAGGCGTTGGGGCCGTCCCATCCAGAGGTTGCGAAGACGCTGGAGGATCTGGCCAACGCCCTGCGGAAACTGGGGCGTGCGGACGAGGCGGTCTTGCTGGAGGTGCGTGCCAGAACCATTCGCGCGAAGCGGAGTTGAACCGGCTGCGCCATCCAGTGTAGCGTACCTCCCTATGGCGATGCAGAACGAGCCGGCTCCCATCAACTGGCGCATGAGCGGGATGATCGCGCGATTCGTGGGGATCGTGGCGATTGCGCTGGGGTTCGTGATCGGGATCTATGGACTGGAAGACGCAGGGGCGCAGTGGCTGCAAACGGCATTGGGTTTGCTGGTCACCGGCATGTTGGCTCAAGGCTATGCGCTCTATTGTTCCGTGAAGCGTATGCAGGAACTCAAGGACCAGACCAAACCATGAGACGAGCGCATCGGCGCCTGTTCACCGTCGGGCTGCTGCTCCTCGCGGGGACGATGCTTGCCTGCGGAGGGCCGTGGCGCGACGGCTATTTCAAAAAGGGCGTGGATCGACTCACCCAAGACGAGGTGGCGGAGAGATTCGGGCCGCCCCATACGGCGAAGACACCGGTGCTCGGGGGGGATTCGGTCTGGACCTATCGCGTGCCGATCAGTGATAAGGAGTTGGCCTCGGTAAGCTTTTCCCACCTGGGTGACGCGGTGCAGCAAGCGTCCTCATTGATCGGGAAGGCCGGCCCGGAAGGACCCAAGGTCATGTTGTATTGCTACCGCTATATTCTGACGTTCAACGAACAGAAGATTCTGAAACAGTGGAAACGCGAAGAATGCGTGCCGGGAACCCATGATACGCTCAACGCCAATGCCGATTAACGTCCGGATGCGGTGATCCATGCCTGCCTGGTTGCCGCACATCGATAGCTCCATCGTTCTCGACAGCCTCAAATCTCTGCTGTGGTTGCTCTCCTTGCTGATTGCACGGGCGTTGCTCGTTCGGGCGATCGCCAGGAATCCGGCCCTTTCGATGGAAGTAAAGCGTCGATGGGTCGTGTCGGTCCGCAATACCATCCTGTTCGCCTTGCTGGTGGGACTGGTCGTCATCTGGGCGCACGAACTCCAAGCATTTGCCGTGTCCCTCGTGGCGCTCGCGGCGGCGCTCGTGTTGGCGACCAAGGAACTCCTTCTGTGCTGGAGCGGGGCGGCGTTACGGGTGGGAGGGAAAGTCTACGAGGTGGGCGATCGCATTCAAATCGCCGGCCATCGGGGTGTCGTCCTGGATCATGACATCTTTGCCACCAAGCTTCTCGAGATCGGGCCGGGCCACGCCTCGCATCTCTATACCGGCCGCGTGACGATATTTCCGAACAGCCTGCTGTTTACGAATGCCTTGATCAAAGAGAATCCAGGCCAGAAATACGGGCTCTACACCCTCGTAATTCCGCTCAGGGACAAGGACGACTGGCGGGATGCAGAACGGCATCTGCTCGACGCGGCGCAGGCGGAATGTTCCTCGTTCATGGAAGAAGCAGGACGGCATATGAAACTGTTGGAACAGGCCAGTCTCCTCGAAGCGCCATCGCCGGAGCCATGCAGTACCATCCAATTGTCCGAAACGGGGCATATCCAGTTGGTGTTGCGATTCCCGGCGCCGGACCGCGGTCGCTCGCGGATCGAACAGGCTATCTTGCGCCGCTATCTTGCGGCGGTTGCCCCTAGCCCGGACTAGCTTCATGTCCACCGTTGGCGCCCGTACAACCGGTGGAGTGCGTCGGGGCGTGATGGCTGCCCGCTCATGTCGAGGATTTCTGGCGGTGCCCGCAGGCCGGGTGGAATTAGCCTGCGGTTTGCCGGAGCCGGTTCTTGACAGGGTTGAGCAAGGAGTGCAGGTTGTGTCTCTCCTTGCCAAAGGAAGCGAACTCACCACACGTTTTCCTATTTTATCAGGAGGTATCCCATGCAGAAGTTGATCGTTGTGGCCTTGACTGCATTGTGTTTGGTTGGGGCCGGCTCGCTGGCCATGGCCGATGAAGCCGTCAAGGGTGAGATCGATGCGATGAAGTCCGACATCAAGTCTGAGAAAGAGTCGATGAAAGCTGATGTGAAGGGCAAGAAGGAAGAGATGAAGGCCCGCAAAAAAGAGATGAAGGCAAAGCGTCACGCGATGAAGGACAAAATGAAGGCGCACAAAGAGGAGATGAAGGGGAAAGGCGAAGAGGCCAAAGCCGCCGGTCAGGACATGAAGGCTGCGGTTCCGTCGGTTCCGGCTCCTGCCGCAGCTCCGGCTCCGGCAGCAGGCCGCTAAGCGCCGGTAGTTTCCATGGCCCTTGGGAGATCGCTTCTCCTGAGGGCCGTTCTATGTTGGGGACCGTCTCCGCCTTGTTCCCCCATGGGCCCTTTGCTAGGATGCGCCGGCCCGAATGTCTGTAGGACTCTGCATGAAAATCGCGACTTTCAACGTCAACTCTCTCCGCAAACGTCTGCCGATCGTGCTCGACTGGCTGACCCAGCAGAAGCCGGATGTGCTCTGTCTTCAAGAAACGAAGGTCCAGGACAGCGAGTTTCCGCTGCTGGCATTGGCGGAATCAGGCTACGAAGTCACCTACCGGGGGATGAAGTCGTACAACGGTGTTGCGATCTTGAGCCGGGAGAAGCCGGAGGCGGTGGCCTACGGCTTTGACGATGGAGGCGACGTGGAGGACGCCCGGCTCTTGCGCGTGGTGATCAAGGGGATTCCCATCATCAATACCTACGTGCCGCAGGGTTTCGAGATCGACTCACCCAAGTATCAATACAAGCTCGGCTGGTACGATCGGCTCCGCAAGTATTTCGAAAAACATTTGTCGCCGGACAAACCGGCCGTCTGGTGCGGCGACATGAACGTCGCGCCGCGGCCGATGGACGTGCACAGCCCCGAGAAACATCTCACGCATGTCTGCTACCACGAGGATGCGCGGCGGGCCTATGAGAAGACGCTGGCCTGGGGATTTCAGGACGTGTTTGTGAAACTCTATCCGGACCGGCAGCAATATACGTTTTGGGATTACCGGGCGCCGAGTTCGCTGGAGGCGAATAAAGGCTGGCGCATCGACCATATTCTGGCGACGGCCCCGCTGGCAGAACGCTGTGTCAGGGTAGAAGTGGACGTTGAGCCGCGGCGAGCGAAAGACCCCTCAGATCACACATTCTTATGGGCGGAGTTTTCGGTCTAACCACGAGCGCAACGTCCACACCCGCCCAATCCGGTCGGTTCGGCAAGTCGTCCGTTCCGACCGAACTGGCTCAAGAACTCGAACGAACCATTATGCCGCCCCGAGGAGCGGCTGTTTCGCGCGCAACAGGGCCACGCGATTCTGTGCAATCAACGGATCGAGGACCAGGCCGCAATTGAGACAGCGCAGCATGGCCACTTTCTCCGAAAAATCCGGTCGCGATTCTTTCACCATCAGCCCGCTACATTTCTGACAAGTCATTGTGCCCACCTCCTGCTGTCTGTGTTCCAGCGCCGACGAGTCGGTCTTGCACGAGGCAGACTCTAGCATTGCAAGATTAACGAGGTGTTAAGGGGCAGTTAAATCTCTCTAATGTCGAGCAGATGCTGAAACAGTCCGCCAGCGCCTCTCGTTGGGGAGAGGAGCGTGACCCTCCCCTGATTTCATAGACACCTCCATAAGTGGGAGAATCATGAAATTGGAGGTCCGTATGCCAAAAATTACGCGACGTCAGTTTACCGACGCATTCAAATCCGAGGCTGTCCGG
>JBEGVJ010000010.1:0-25810 GCA_041178465.1 Nitrospirota bacterium | reverse complement strand
CCGGACAGCCTCGGATTTGAATGCGTCGGTAAACTGACGTCGCGTAATTTTTGGCATACGGACCTCCAATTTCATGATTCTCCCACTTATGGAGGTGTCTATGAAATCAGGGGAGGGTCACTTCGGCGACCCGATCTACACCTACTCGCTCAAGCAGGGCATTGCAGATGGCTTCTTGGCGCCATATAAGGTCGTTCGCATTGGCATCGACAAGGATCTGGAAGGTTGGCGCCCAGAAAAAGGCAAGACGGACAAGTACGGCCAACTCATTGAGGATCGCGAGTACAACGAAACTGACTTTGACCGGAATCTGATCCTCGGAAAGCGTACCTCGCTTGTCGCCGAGAAGATTACCCAGTTTCTCAAAGCAACTGACCGCTTCGCCAAGACGATTGTCTTCTGTGAGAACGTCGACCATGCCGAGCGTATGCGTCAGGCGCTAGTTAATGCAAATCCTGATCTTGCCGCTGCCAACAGCAAGTACGTCATGCGCATCACCGGCGACAACGATGAGGGCAAGGCTCAGCTCGACAACTTCATCGATCCGGAGTCCACCTTCCCGGTGATCGCTACGACCTCGCAACTCATGTCGACAGGGGTCGATGCCCAAACCTGCCACTTGATCGTGCTCGACAAACGCATCAATTCCATGACCGAGTTCAAGCAGATTATCGGCCGCGGCACCCGCATCAACGAGGAGTACAACAAGTTCTTTTTCACCATCATGGACTTCAAGCGGGCCACCGCACTCTTTGCGGACCCACACTTTGATGGTGATCCCGTTCAGGTCTACGAGCCTGGTCCAACAGAAACGCCGGTCCCTCCGGATGACGTGCCAGAGAGTGGTGCAGAAGGGGTGGCTGGCTACCAACTTGACTCACCCGAAGGCTTGGAACCACCTGGCGTCCGTGAGCGGCCTGCCAAGTACTACGTCGACGACGTCGAAGTAACAATCGTCTCAGAGCGCGTCCAGTATCTCGATGCCGACGGCAAGCTTATTACTGAATCCTTGAAGGACTATTCGCGAAAGACACTCCGCAAGGCGTACACGTCCCTCAGTGACTTCCTAAACGCCTGGAAAGATGCTGACCGCAAGCAGGCCATCATTGAAGAGCTCTCAAGTCGTGGCGTGTTTCTGGATGAACTTGCTGAGCAGGTCGGTCTGGACTACGACGCGTTTGACCTCATCTGCCATGTCGCATTCGACCAGCCACCGCTCACTCGCCGCGAGAGAGCCGACAAGGTCAAGAAGCGGCATGTCTTTGCCAAGTATGGCGCAAGCACCAGGGCTGTGCTCGAAGCTCTTCTCGATAAGTATGCCGATGGCGGCATTAAAAGCGTGGAGTCTCTCGAAATCCTTAAAGTCGATCCACTGACGCACTTTGGAACGCCCATCGAAATCATCAATCTGTTCGGGGGAAAGAATAACTATCTGGCCGCAATCCGAGAACTCGAAACGGCCCTCTATCAGAAAGCTGCCTAGCCTATGCCCAACGTTTCGAACATTGTGAAAACTATCCAAGACATCATGCGCAAGGACGCCGGCACTTACGGTGACGCGCAACGCCTCGAACAGCTCGGCTGGATGTTCTTTCTCAAGATATTTGACGATAGCGAGAGGCAGAGGGAGCTTTTCGACGACGCCTACAAATCTCCGCTTCCGAAACATCTTCGCTGGCGTACGTGGGCCACTGACGCTGAAGGGATCACTGGCGAGGCTCTACTGGACTTTGTCGATAATACGCTGCTGCCAAAGCTGGAAAATCTGTCCGGCGGCGTTGACAAGATTGCGGGACTGATCCGCATGACGTTCAAAGACGTCAATAACTACATGAAGAATGGCACGTTGATGCGCCAGGTCATCAACAAGATCAATGGCATCGACTTCAACGCTTCCGATGACCGCCATATGTTCGGCGACATCTACGAGAAACTGCTCAAAGACCTCCAGTCAGCGGGCAATGCCGGCGAGTTTTATACCCCGCGTGCTGTGACACAGTTCATCGTTGAGCAGGTCAATCCGCGTCTGGACAAGCGAGAAACCATTCTTGACCCGGCCTGCGGCACGGGAGGTTTTCTGGTCTGCGCCATTGAGCATCTTCGTAAGCAGGCCAAGACCGAGGCCGATGAACGCTTCATCCAGGACTGCTTCGCTGGTATTGAGAAGAAGCACCTGCCACATGTGCTCTGCATGACGAATCTCCTACTGCACGGCATTGATGTGCCGTCGAACGTGAGACACGACAATACCCTCGCTCGTCCATTGCGTGATTGGTCGCCTAAGGAACGGGTGGACGTCATCGTCACCAATCCGCCGTTCGGTGGCATGGAGGAGGACGGCATCGAATCGAACTTTCCCTCAGAGTTCCGCACCCGCGAGACCGCTGACCTCTTCCTCGTGCTGCTCATGAAGATCTTGAAGCCCGGTGGCCGGGCCGGACTCGTGCTGCCGGACGGGACCCTCTTCGGCGAAGGCGTGAAGACCCGCATCAAGGAGGCGCTACTCACCGAGTGCAACCTCCACACCATCGTCCGCCTGCCCAACGGCGTGTTCAATCCCTACACCGGCATCCGCACCAACCTACTCTTCTTCACCAAAGGCGCGCCCACCACCCACGTCTGGTATTACGAGCATCCCTATCCGCCCGGCGCCAAGAGCTACAACAAGGGCAAACCCATCCGCATCGAAGAGTTCGAGGGCGAGCGTGCCTGGTGGGGCGATGAAAAAGACGGCTTCAAATCCCGTGTGGAAAACGAGCAGGCCTGGCGCGTCTCCCTCGACACCATCAAGTCCGGCAACTTCAACCTCGACCTCAAGAACCCGCACAACCCCGACACCGGTCCCGGCGACGTGGATCACCTTCTGCCGGAATATGAAAAACTCCTTGCCCGGATCGCGGAGACCCGCGCCGCGCTGAAACAGGAACTCCACCACGCCCTCACCGCCACCGCCGGGACTGCTGAATGAAGCTGGAAACCTTCTTCAACAAGTTCGACCAGTTCGCCGGCGCGCCCGACGCGGTGGCGAAGATGCGCGAGCTGGTGCTGCTACTCGCGGTGCAGGGAAAGCTCGTCGAACAAAGGACGAAGGAGCTTTCAGCAAGAGAGTGCATTCGTAAGGCAAACAAGCCTCTCGTTGATCTCGCGCCCGATGAGTTAGTTGAAACTCCGGCAGGATGGGTCGCCTTGCCGCTCGGATGTCTCATCGCCTCCAACACCGGGGGCGGAACTCCGTCCAAACAAAATCCAAGTTACTGGAGTGGCCCGATTCCATGGGCCAGCGTCAAAGACGTTCAAAGCGAAAAGTATCTCGTTTCGACAATCGACTCGATTTCTGAAGAGGGGCTCAAGGACAGCAGCTCGAATTTGATCCCACCAAATCGGCTCATCGTGGTTACCCGCATGGGCCTCGGAAAACTGGCGATCAACACGATCCCCGTTGCGATCAATCAGGACTTGAGAGCTATCGAGCCGACGACCGCGCTCGACCTCGATTTCGCCTACCTACTTTTCAAATCGCTCAAGATGGTTGGCTCAGGCGTGACCGTGAAGGGCATTACTGTGGACAAGCTCCATGCGATGCCCGTCTTGCTCCCACCCCTCGCTGAGCAGAAGCGGATCGTGGCGAAGGTGGACGAGTTGATGGCGTTGTGTGATCGGCTGGAGGCGCAGCAGCAGGAACGGGAGACGCGACACGCCGCGCTCGCCCGCGCGTCGCTGGCCCGCTTTGCCGACGCGCCCACCCCGGCCAACCTAAACTTCCTTTTCCACCCGTCCTACACCATTTCCCCCTCTGACCTCCGCAAATCCATCCTCACCCTCGCCGTCCAAGGCAAGCTCGTACCCCAAGACCCCAACGACGAACCGGCGGAGGTTGATTTCAACTCCCTCGTCAGAACCCGCGAGACCTCTCCACTTAAACGCACGAAGATAGACGGAGAAGCAACTGCCGAAGATCCGTCGATTCCGGATTCTTGGCTTGGCGTTAGCCTAGGTGAACTGGTTTCGATTAGGACCGGATTTGCGTTCAAAAGCGGAGACTATGCTGAACAAGGCACATTCATTTTAAGGGTTACGAATATCAACCCCGATGGGTCGTTCGACACCAGCAATGCCGTCTTTCTGCCGGAAGCCAAACTGGATGAGAAAATGCAGGGGTTTCTATTGGAGGAGCGTGAGCTACTGGTCGTCATGGTTGGCGGCAGTCTTGGGAAAATAGGCCAGGTCACCGCAGAGATTCTGCCGGCACTCTTGAACCAAAACATGTGGCGATTGAAACCTTATTCCGACCGACTGGATTATCGTTTTCTTCGGCTCGTCCTCCACGATCTCAATGAGAATCGACTTCAGATTACGCCATCAACTCACGGTCATCTTGCGATGGGGACATATGCTGCTGCAAAGGTTCCGTTTCCACCCCTCGCCGAACAACGCCGAATCGTGGCCAAAGTGGATCAACTGATGGCCTTAGTGGACCAGCTGGAAACGCAGCTCGTCGCCTCCCGCGCCACCGCCGAAAAACTCATGGAAGCCGTGGTCGCAGAGCTGACCACATAGGACTAATCTATGCCAGAAAACCGTCAACTTACTTTCGACAATGAAGCGACGCTAGAAGAACTTGCCGGCGTTGGCAAAAACCGCCGCTTCGACGAAGTTATTGACGACGAGGACAATGAGGAGATTCACGTCATCTGCAAACGTGGTGACGAAGAAATCCCCCTAGCAAAACCAAGCCGCGCCTTCTACTTCGGCGACCGTTACCTCTACGACCAGGAGGCGAAGCGTTTTGACCAAGAAGAAAGGGCTCGCATCCTCAATACCGACCAGTTTCGCGGCAACTTACAGGTTTTTGACGAACTCAGGCGCTCTTGCCAGCGTGGCTTTGTGATTCCGTTCGTTGGCGCAGGAATGTCGAAGAGTGCTGGATTGCCGGAGTGGAAAGAGTATCTTCTTGGCCTGTGCGACGATGCCGGCTTATCTCGCGACGCCATTCGTGAGCGGCTGGAGAACCAAAACGAATATGAAGGCGCAATGAACGATATCGTCCAGCACCTGACGCTCAATCGGTTTGAGCGTGATTTCGAGAGGAGCTTCCAGATTCCGGAGACCATCACAGGAGCCGTGACACTGCTGCCGAAATTGTTTGATTGTTCTGCAATCACGACCAACTTTGATCGTGTCCTTGAACAGGTCTATGCGAATGATGCTAAGCCGTTCGCCGAAAAAGTTACTGGCCGAGGTCGAGCGAATGCTTTCTTTCGCGCAATTCCTGCCGGTGAGCGCTATCTCCTGAAGCTGCATGGCAATATCGACAATGCTGCCGAAAGGGTCCTCAACCGATCTGAGTATCACGAGGCCTATGGGCAGGAATCAGACATCAATATGTCGTTTCCTCTACCGAAGGTGCTGAAGCGTCTCTTTACAAGCTACACCTTCTTCTTCCTGGGGTGCAGCCTCTCTGCCGATCGTACGATTCAGACCTTCATTCGGGTTGCAGGGGAGTTAGGCGGAGACAGTCTCCCTCACCACTATGCGCTACTTGGCTGTCCATCCGACGCCGAGAAGAAACGCGCCTTGGATCAGCGCCTTGCCGATGCCCACATCACGCCGCTCTGGTATCCAGATGGCGAGCATGAACACGTCGAACAGATCCTTGAGTTGTTGATCGACTGAGGGAGTCAAACTGCACTATGCCAATTCAACATGCCATCTGGAAGGTCGGGGATAAACCCACGTCGTTAGCGAAGGGTCGGCTTGCCAGTGAGCAGAAGCTCGAAGAAATGATTGTGACCGACCCGCGCATCCTTTCAAGCGAATGGATGCTGATTGGACGGCAGGAGATCACGAGCCACGGAGGGCGGATCGATCTGTTGGCGATTGCGGAGCCTGTGGGGGGACATCATGAGTAAAGACCTGACCAATTCGGCCGTTGATCGGCAAAACATTCTCAACAACCCGTACGCGCTGGTGGAGATCGAAAAAGCGGCAGGGATTCGAGGTATTCCATTCGAAGGCAAGACGGTCGTGCTGAAGGAGCAGGTTGCGGCCTTTTTCGAGGTAACCCTTCGCACCATCGAAAATTACCTGGAACAGCATGCTGCTGAACTAGCCAGAAACGGCTATGAGGTGCTGAAGGGTAACAGACTGAAAACATTGAAAGAAGCTATCCAGCGTCTGGATGTTCCCGAAACCGATTTCGGGAACATCGCCAAGACTCCTCAATTGGGAGTGTTCGACTTTCGGGCTTTTCTGAACCTGGCCATGCTGGTTTCGGAAAGCAACCGAGCCAAGCTGCTACGTCAAGCTATCCTGGACATCGTAATCGACACGATCAATCGTCGTACCGGGGGCGGAACCAAGTACATCAACCAGCGGGATGAGGACTTCCTCCAATCGGCATTTGTGGAGGAAAACTATCGCAAACAGTTCACCGATGCGTTGAGAGACTGCGTGGAAATGGGGAACTTCAAATACGCCGTTTATACGGACAAGATCTACGTCAGTATCTTCCGGGAAAAGGCGCACGAATACCGCAAGATTCTCAGGCTCGGGAAACAGGATAGTGTGCGCGATACGTTCTATGCCGAGGTGCTCGATTTAATTGCGGCTTACGAGTGCGGCTTTGGTGACATGCTCCAGCAGGAAATAAAGGTACGGGGACGCAAACTTACTCACTGGGAAGTGGATGCGCTATTCAAGACTTTTGAAGCCCAAGCCCACTGGATACCGCTGATCGAGAAAGCGCGGATGAAAATGGCCAGTCGAGATTTGGCCTTCCGTGATGCGCTGCATCTCCAGCTCAAAGAATATGTCACTCCTGTGCAGCGGGAAGACTATGAGCGTTTCCTGGGCGAGAAGAGTAGGGAATTGTCCGAGCGTCTGGAAGAAGCCAAGGATGTAATGAAGCGCCTGAAAGAGCGCGAATAATGGCACTGATTTACCTTACGCTTGATCAGGCTATCGAAATTCACCGCAAGACGGTGGAAGTCAGCGGCGGGGGGGGCGTTGGGCCACCTCGAACTTGGAACGCTTGATAGCGTGCTTCAGAACATCCAGAACGATGACTATTATCCGAGCGTTGAGGGAAAGCTAACCCATCTATTTTTCAGTGCCTGCAAGTTCCACTGCTTTCAGGATGGCAACAAGCGGATTGCCATTACGCTCTGTGCTCAGATGTTGCTGTTGAACGGCTATTTGTACTGTGCTGGCAGCTTTATTCGTGAGATGGAAAATATTAGTTATCACGTGGCGGCAGGCAATATCGACAAAGACCTGTTGCTCGAAGTGATTACCGCTCATTTGCAAGAGGACTTCGAGAACGAGGCGCTCAAGTTGAAGATCTTGCATGTCATCTCTAGCGGTGCGCCGTAAGGGGGTATTTTAACCCCAGCGTTTTCTCACTCTCTCCTTAGGGTGAAGGCGGATTAATCTCCCACTGCGCCCGTCGAACGAGGCCCTTCTGATGGCGCGCGTTCCGGGAGCACAGGACCAATGCGGGACTCTCTTCCGATTCTTTATTTTCTCCATGGGGAGCAGACACACCGTCTTTCACTGCGCGCATCGAGCGAGCTTCATTTTTCTCCACCGTCCCACGAAGATGGTCTGAGTTGCTCCCCACTGCGCCCGACGAGTTGCCACAATCCTCTTCTCCACCATTCCTAATGAATGCGGCGGCCTGAATGCCCCTTAGCCTGCCCCAATTACTGTAAATGGCTATTCCTGTGGAGGCATGGTAGAGTGTAAGCGTTTCATGGCGGCGGGCCTCGCGTGAAACATCACATCAAACGGCTCATTTCGGATGTTGTTGTTCCCGAGAATCTGATCGGAAGTCTGACCTAGGTCGCCTTGTTGTTTGCGCCTTCGGCCCTCTCCTTCCCCTCGTGAAGCTGTTCTCGAGTTCCCCACAATATCAATTTTCAGAAGGAGGACCCCCATGGGTTCCAAACTTTATGTTGGCGGGTTGCCCTATGCGGCAACTGAATCGCAGTTAACCACCTTGTTCGCAGCACACGGGACCGTCGAGTCCGCGCGTGTGATCACCGACAAGTTTACGGGCCAATCGCGAGGCTTCGGCTTCGTCGAAATGGGCACGCAGGAGGAAGGTAAGGCGGCGATTTCCGCTTTGAACGGCACAGAGATGGACGGACGTCCGTTGACTGTGAACGAAGCCAAGCCACAAGAACCCCGCACCGGTGGTGGTGGCGGCGGACGTGGCGGCAACGATTTCGGCGGTCGCAGCCGGTTCTAAGCACTCCGCGACGCAACGAGCGGGGCGTCTCATCCGAGGCGCCCCGCCTTCACCCAGAGGATCACATCCATGCCACAGTCACAGCAGCCAGCCTTGCCGCGTACACAGGCCACCCCGAATTATCTGACCACGCTCCTGTTTGGTCTCGTCGCTTGTGGCGCGCTGATCGGAGTTCCAGCCTTTGCCTACACGTATGGGTTCACCTGGCTGGACTGGACCATGTTCGCTGTGCTGTATGTCGTGACCGGTTTGGGCATTACTGTTGGCTACCACCGTCTGCTGTCGCACCGCAGCTTCGATTGCCTTCCTTGGGTGAAGGCAGGATTTCTCATCGCCGGGGGATGGGCGCTCGAAAACTCGGCGCTGAAGTGGGCCGCGGATCATATCCGCCACCATGCGAACTGCGATCAAGAGGCCGATCCGTACAACGCGCAGCGGGGATTCTGGTACAGCCACTGCGGGTGGCTGTTCATCAAGGATACCCATGCGGATGACAAATACGCGTCGCGGTTGCGACAAGACCCTCTCGTGATGTGGCAGCACCACTACTACCTGCCCATCGTCCTCTCAGGTTTGGCGCTCCCGTTCGTGGTGGGATTTCTGTACAACGGCTGGATCGGGGGGCTGGGATGTTTCCTGCTTGCTGGCGTCGGACGAACCTTTGCCGTACTCAATTCGACGTTTTGCATTAACTCGGTCTGCCATCTCTGGGGACGCCAACCACATGGTCAGGCTGATTCCAGCCGGGATAGCTGGGTGGTCTCGCTCCTGACCTTTGGCGAAGGCTACCATAACTATCACCATAGCTATCAAAGCGATTACCGCAATGGCCCACGCTGGTACAACTTCGATCCGTCGAAATGGCTGATCTTCACGCTTTCCCTCCTCGGCCTGGCCCACTCGTTACGTACGGCCTCCAACGACAACACGTAAGGGCTGGCGTTCACGAAGGGAGGAGGAAGAAGTGTCCCTCCTCATCCTTCTGAGGCCGCGCGTTGCGCGAGCACAGGAGATCATCAGCCTCCATCCCCCGCTTTTACTCTGAGAGTACTGCTTCATCGTGTGGCCGCTGGGATCTTCGTTCCACCTTCTCTTAGGAGGATGCCTGCGGTCGGTTCTACTGCGCCCGTCGACCTAGGCTTTTCAGTTTTTCCACCGTTTCATAGGGAGCAGGCAAGCCGTCCTTTACTGCGCGCATCGGACGAGCACATTCCGATTGTGCGCGTTCTGCGAGCAAGAAGGACGGTTGCCTGCTCCCTTTCCCTCTTGATCCCCCTCTCCCACCTGTATAGAATGGCCCGACTTTTCAGTTAGTTAGCTGCACGGATCGATTCTGTACCACTTCGCGGTTTCCCATCGAACACGTCATCGTGATGGATGGAGGCCAGAGGAAATGGGTGTCCCCAACACCCCTAACAGGAGGAGACCATTGTGAGCGACTCATCCATCATTACGTTTGCGTTGGTATCGGCAGTGACCGGCATTGCCTACGGCCTGTATCTGGCCATGTGGGTATTTAAGCTGGATGCCGGCAATCCGAAGATGCAGGAAATTGCGAAGGCCATTCAGGAGGGCGCGGGTGCCTATCTGAATCGCCAGTACCGGACCGTCGGCGTCGTCGCCGCAGTGCTATTCGTCATGTTGTGGGGAGCGGGCGCTGTTTCCGATAAATTCGGATTATTAACCGCAGTTGGATTTTTGATCGGGGCCGGCGCATCGTCGCTGGCCGGCTATGTGGGCATGGTCATCGCGGTGCGGGCGAATGTGCGGACGGCCCAAGCTGCGCATAACGGGATGAACGCGGCGCTGACCGTGGCGTTCCGTGGCGGCGCGGTGACGGGGCTCTTGTTGATCGGCTTAGGTCTGCTGGCCATCACGACGTTCTACGTGGTGGCGTCGCAGATCGCCGGGCAGGAGAAGGCGATTCATGCGCTGCTGAGTCTTGGGTTCGGCGGAAGTTTGATTTCGGTGTTCGCCCGGGTGGGCGGCGGCATTTATACGAAGGCGGCGGACGTCGGGGCGGACCTCGTCGGGAAAGTCGAAGCGGGGATTCCGGAAGACGACCCACGCAACCCGGCAGTCATCGCAGACAATGTGGGCGACAATGTCGGAGACTGCGCCGGTATGGCCGCGGACCTCTTCGAGACCTACGCAGTGACGACGGTGGCGGCGATGGTCTTGGCCTTCACCCTGTTTAAGGGAGTCAGCGCCCCGATTCTCTATCCTCTCGCCCTCGGCGGCGTCACGATCTTCGCGACGATCATCGGGATCCTCTTTGTGAAGGTAAGCGCGGGTGGAGAAATCATGCCGGCCCTCTATAAGGGCCTGTTCGTGGCGGGTGGTATTGCGGCGGTGGCCTTCTATCCTGTGACAAGTGCGATCATGGCTGGTGTGGGCGGCGTGAGCGGGGTGAGTTACTACATCGCAGCCTTGATCGGCTTGGCCGTGACCCTGGCCCTCGTCTTTATCACCGACTACTACACCTCCAAGAGTTATGCGCCGGTGAAGGCGATTGCCAAGGCCAGTGAAACAGGCCATGCGACGAACATCATCGCCGGACTGGCTGTGGGGATGGAGGCGACGGCCTTGCCGGTGGTCGTGATCGGCGCGGCGATTCTGACGAGCTATTGGATCTGCGGCGGCGCGGCATCGGGCGGCTTGTACGGAGTGGCCGTTGCGGCAGTCTCGATGTTGTCGATGGCCGGGATTGTGGTGGCGATCGATGCCTTCGGTCCGATCACGGACAACGCAGGCGGGATTGCGGAGATGGCTCACCTCGGCAAAGAGGTGCGGGACATCACCGATCCATTGGATGCAGTCGGCAATACGACCAAAGCGGTGACCAAGGGCTATGCGATCGGATCGGCCGGTCTTGCGGCGGTGGTGTTGTTCGCCGAGTATGCGCGCGAAGTGGCGAAGGGGAGCGGGGCGAGCACGTTCGATCTCTCCAACCCCTCCGTCCTGGTCGGACTCTTCCTGGGCGGAATGTTGCCGTTCATCTTTGGGGCTCTCTGTATGAAGGCCGTGGGCGAGGCAGCAGGTCTCGTGGTGGAAGAGGTGCGCAGGCAGTTCCGAACGATCAAAGGGATCATGGAAGGAACCGGCAAGCCGGAATACGGAACCTGCGTGGACATTGTGACGCAGGCGGCGATCAAGAAGATGATGGTGCCAGGATTGATCCCGGTCATCTCGCCGATTCTAGTCGGCACGATCCTGGGGCCGCAGGCCTTGGGCGGCATGCTCGTCGGCAGCATTGTGACCGGTTTGTTCGTGGCCATCTCGATGACGAGCGGCGGCGGCGCCTGGGACAATGCCAAGAAGTACATTGAAGAGCAGGGCCTGAAGGGGACGGATACGCACAAGGCGGCAGTCACCGGCGACACGGTCGGCGACCCCTATAAGGATACGGCCGGCCCGGCGATTAATCCGATGATCAAGGTCATCAACATTGTGGCGTTGCTCATCGTCTCGTTGCTTGTGTAAGAGGATGCTGAAAAAGTCCGCCAGCTTCGTTCTCGGCTCATCGAAATCCTCAACGTACCCCTGAGGGTACGCCTCCGGTTTCGATTCGCCTGCGGCCTTGCTGGAGGGAATTTTTGAGCATCCTGTGAGTGGTTCTAGACGCTCGTGAAGGGCGAGCCATGGAAGCGGTCAGCAGTCAGCTTGCAGTTCCGTGCTGATAGCTGAACGCTAACGGCTGATAGCTAAGAGCTTACGACGCTTCACGTTTCTGCGCTTGGCTTGACGGCTGAAATGCCCCTGGAGTAAGGTGATCGCAGTGATCACGCTGGTGGCTGATCCACGAGAGTTTCCCAGAAACACGGGAGGTGCTCGGATGGAGAAACAAGAGCGTAAGCAAGAGCCCAGACGAGAGCCGCAGGGGAAAGACGACGTTAAGGCCAATCCGAAGGTCATCGAAGCCGGCAAGAAGATGAAAGAAGACATCGACAAACTGGTCGATGAAATCGACGACGTGCTTGAAAAGAACGCAGAAGAATTCGTCAAAAACTACGTGCAAAAAGGGGGGGAGTAGCGCCGGGCATCCGGTGATCGACTCCCCCCTTTTCCTTCCTTTCCATACACTTCGCTCGTTACGGGGCAGTCTCCGTCCTTCCCTGGTTCGGCGTCTCAGTTGCTGGTTTGACAACGAAGGACTGAGCGGCTAGTATCCCTTTAATTCTCACATAGTTAGCTTCTGCCGAGACTCGGAACTATTCGAAAGGTCTTCATGAAATCCAAGCTGTGGGTTTTCCGTGACATCAATCTGTCCCAGCAGGCTTCGTTAGTCCAGGCCCTCTCCATTTCTCCTGCCACCGCTTCGCTGTTTCTGGCTCGTGGCGTGACCACGCCGGATGAAGCTACGTCATGGATGTCGCTGCAGTCGCCGCACGATCCGTTCTTGATTCCCGACATGGAGCAGGCGGTCGAACGGTTGCATCGCGCCGTCACGACTCGGGAGCCGATCTGTTTTTACGGCGATTACGATGTCGATGGGATTACGGCGACCAGCGTCTACATATCGTTCTTTGGCGGGTTGGGCGCCAACGTGCGTGCCTATGTGCCACATCGTCTTCGCGAGGGTTATGGACTTAATCTCAGCGCCGTTCAGCGCTTGCATGACGAAGGGATCTCGCTGCTGGTGACGTCCGATTGCGGGACGACCTCCCATAAAGAAATCGCTTTGGCGGCCAAGCTCGGCATGGACGTGGTGGTGACGGACCATCACCAGAGCGATGAGGAGATGCCGCCGGCTGTGGCGGTGCTCAACCCCCATCGAGCCGGCGCCCTCTATCCGTTCCGCGGGCTCTGTTCCGCGGCGCTGGCCTACAAGGTAGCGCAGGCCTACCAGCTGCGCTATGGAGTGGCCGGGGTGCCGTTGGAGTCGCTGCTCGATCTCGTGGCCTTGGCGACGGTGGCCGACGTCGTGCCGTTGCATGATGAGAATCGAAATTTTGTGCGTGAAGGGCTGGTTCAGTTGTCGCGCGGCGCGCGCTGCGGCGTGCGGGCGTTGAAGCAGGTGGCGGGCGTGACGCGGGATTGCACGGCGGAAACGATCGCTTTCAAGCTGGCGCCCCGCATCAATGCCGCGGGGCGATTGGACGATGCCATGTTGGGTGTGCGGTTGCTGACGACCGACAATCCGCTTGAGGCGCAGCAGTTGGCGGACCGGCTTGAACAGCTGAACCGGGAGCGGCAGCGCATCGAAGTGGACATCATGGCGGAGGCGCTGGCCTCGCTGAAAGATCAAGAATTGCCGCCCGCATTGGTCGTGGCTTCACGGAACTGGCATCTTGGGGTGGTCGGCATTGTCGCGGCGCGTTTGGTCGATCGGTTTCAGCGTCCGGCGATTGTCATGGCGATCAACGAACAGGGCATTGCCAAAGGCTCGGCACGGACGACCGGCGGGTTCGACCTCTATCAAGGACTGGCGTCCTGTCGGGAGATGCTGGAGGCCTTCGGCGGCCATCCCAGTGCCGCCGGTGTGACGATTCGCGAGTCTCGCATCGACGAGTTTCGCGCAAAATTTTCAGATGTGGTGGCAGGCTGGACTCACGAGGGAGCCAAGGTGCCGACGTTGAACGTCGATGCCGAGGTGCGGTTGGACGAAGTGAATCTGCAGTTGATCAAGGAAATCTGCTCGCTGCATCCGTTCGGGGCCGGCAATCCGGAGCCTACGTTTGCCGTCACCAGGCTCGAAGTGATGGAGGCGCGTACCGTCGGTGAGAAACATTTGAAAATGACCGTGCGGCAGGGAACATCGCTGCCGTTCGATAGCATTGCGTTCGGGATGAAGTCGCTGCTGGAGCGTGGGATTCCGTCCCGTACCCCGGTCGATCTGGCCTTCACGCCGGAACTGAACCACTGGAACGGCCGTGACCGGATTCAGCTTCGCATTCGCGATGTTCGTCCGAGTGTGACGGAGTGAGTGAGCCATGGTGTACGAAACTGTTACAGATCTCGACCAGTTGCTGGATCGGATCAAGAGCTATGCGGCCGATGCCGACCTCGGCCTAGTTCGCAAGGCCTATGAATTTTCTGCGAAAGCGCATGAAGGGCAGCTGCGTCAGTCCGGAGAGCCCTACCTTCAACATCCCATTGCCGTCGCCGGAGTCCTCACCTCGCTCAAAACGGATGTGACCGCCATCGTCGCGGGACTCCTGCACGATACCCTGGAAGATACCGTCGCCACGGCTCATGAGCTCGAACGGGAGTTCGGGAAGGACGTGGTGCATCTGGTCGATGGGGTCACCAAGATCGGCAAAATCACGTTCCGGAGCTATGAAGAAAAGCAGGCGGAAAATTTCCGCAAGATGCTGCTGTCGATGGCGGACGACATTCGGGTTGTTCTCATCAAGCTCGCCGACCGGCTCCATAACATGCGCACCTTGGAACACCTCAGCGTGGCCAAGCGGCAAGAGATCGCCCAGGAGACGCTGGAGATCTATGCGCCGTTGGCGAATCGCCTCGGGATCGGGTGGATCAAGAACGAGTTGGAAGACCTCTGTCTCAAGCATCTCAAGCCGGATATCTACGAGATGTTGCGTGTTCGCGTGGCGAAACGGGATGAGGATCGGCAGCAGTACATCGATGAAGTCCGCCAGCTTGTGCAGAAGGCCATGCAGGAGAACGGATTGGCCGGACAGGTTTACGGCCGCCCCAAGCATCTCTACGGCATCTACCAAAAGATGAATAAGCAGTCGATCACGTTCGAAGAGGTCTACGACCTGACGGCGCTACGGATCGTGACGGATCTCAAGATGAACTGCTATGCCGTGCTCGGGGTGATCCATTCACTGTGGCGGCCTGTGCCGGGGCGTTTCAAAGACTACATTGCGATTCCGAAGTCCAACCTCTATCAGTCTCTGCATACGACCGTGGTGGGCCCGAAGGGGGAGCATGTCGAATTCCAGATCCGCACGGAGGACATGCATCGTATCGCCGAGCACGGCATCGCCGCGCACTGGAAGTATAAAGAGCAGGGACAGGTCGCCGATCGCGACAGCAAGGCGTTCGGCTGGCTCCACCAGTTCGTCGAATGGCATGAAGATTTAGCGGATAACCGGCAGTTCATGGACTCGGTGAAGCTAGATCTCTTCCACGATGTCGTCTATGTCTTCACGCCCAAAGGGGTTGTGAAAGAACTGCCGAAAGGATCGACCCCCGTCGATTTCGCCTTCGCGATTCACACCGAGGTCGGAGATCATTGTGTCGGCGCCAAGGTGGACGGAAAGATCGTGCCGCTCAAGCATGAACTGACCAGCGGAGATACGGTTGAAATTCTGACCTCGCCCACGCAAACGCCGCACAAGGATTGGTTGAAGTTTGTTCGCACCTCGCGGGCGAAGACCAAGATCAAACATTGGATCAAGCTTGAAGAGCAGAAGCGGAGCGTCGAGATCGGCCGCCGCCTGCTGGAGTCGGAGTTCCGCCGTCATGGCATGGCGCCGGCTCAGACGTTCAAGTCGGCGGAGCTGTTGGAGGCTGCCCGCCAGTCGGGATTCGATAGCACCGAGGAGTTGACCGCAGCCGTGGGCTTCGGCAGCGTGTCGACGTCGCAGGTCATCGGCAAACTCACTGTCCCGCCATCCGGAGCGCAGGAGCCGGTACAGGAGCGCCCCACCGTGCACAAGGCCGTGGGGGGGAAGAGCGACGGCACCG
Organism: Nitrospirota bacterium; assembly: GCA_041178465.1. Lineage (GTDB taxonomy): Bacteria > Nitrospirota > Nitrospiria > Nitrospirales > Nitrospiraceae > Palsa-1315. Next base: position 9,903 of record JBEGVJ010000010.1, on the reverse strand, counting down.
GCGTCCAGGTCAAGGGGTCTCGTGATTTGCTCATGCAGCTGTCGCGCTGTTGTCATCCCGTGCCGGGCGATCGCATTCTCGGCTACATCACCCGCGGGCGCGGGCTGACGATTCATGCCATCGATTGCCCGAATCTTGCGGCCCTGGACTACGATAAAGAGCGGTTGGTGGACGTGGAGTGGGATGTGGCCACGCCCGGTACGCACTCGGTCAAAGTGTCCGTCATGGCCGTCGATAAGACCGGCGTACTGGCAAATGTCTCCTCCGCAATTGCAGAGTGTCATGCCAACATCAGCCGGGCCGAAATTACGACGCGGGAGGATCAGAAAGCTGTGCTGGATTTTGTCGTGGAAATTTCAGGCACCCAGCATCTCGATCAGGTGCTGAAAGCTGTTGAGCGAGTGGACGGGGTGATTACGGCCAGGCGCATGCGGGCCTGGCAGGAAAAGTGATGCGCAGACCTGTCTCCCCGGTGCCGTGAATCCTGGAGCCGTAAAAGAACGTCATGACTGCCGGCACGCTCTTTGGTAGCTTCATCCTGCTCTTCGTCGCTCTGGTGGGCGCCTTCTTGGGCGTAGCCAATCTCGCGCATCGCCGTCAACAGACAGTTTCCGGAAAGGTCATCGGTGCGGCGATTGTCGCGCTGCTGAGCGTTGGCTCCTGGCTCATGAGCCAGGGCGAACTCTTCGTCCGGCTGCCTGAAACGGTTGTGGCGTGGGTGACGGTGGCGGCCTACCTCGGTGCGGCGCTGTTTCTTCTCGTGGTGCTGGATGCGCTGGTCATCGGGGAATACTTGATCGAACGCCGGCGTCGGTACATTCCCGACGTGATACGGACGTTGCTGATCGGTGCGGAACTCGTCGTTGTGTTGCTGGTCGTGCTGCGAGTTGTCATGGACATCGATGTCCTCGCATTGGTGGCCTTGCCCACGGTCGCGGCGGCGGTCATCGGGGTGGCGCTCAAGGATACCTTCGCGCGCTTCTTCGCTGGGGTGGAGTTGGGGAAGGTGATCAAAGTCGGTGATTGGATCAATACGATGGAAAAGGAAGGGCGCGTGGCCCATATCGGGATGGAGCATGTGACGCTCGTCACACTCGAGCAGGACCATGTCACGTTGCCGAACGATGTCATGATCCATGCGGGCATCGCCAACTATAGCCGCCCGTCGACGACCCACGTGTGCGTTATCGATGTGGAGGCGACCTATCAGAAGTCCCCCTTGCAGGTCTGCTTCGTCCTGGTGGAAGCCGCAGCGGCTGTCGAAGGGGTCTTGCCGGATCCGAGGCCGGAGGCGTTGGTCGGATCATTCAAGGAATCGGGGATTCAGTATCGGCTGAGGTTTTCCATCGGTGACTATGCTCGACATCAGACCCTCTCCAGCACAGTGAGATCCTACGTGTGGAACGCATTTCATCGCCATGGTATCGAGATTCCGCTTCCACAGCGCGTGCTGCATCAACCGGTCAGTTTCCAGCCCGCCGCTGCGGTGCCGGCGTCATCGCACATTGCTTCGCGATTGGGTGCGATCGATCTCTTTGCGGTATTGAGTCCGGAGCAACTCGCGTTGCTCGTAGCCGATGCAGTGGTGCAGGACTATCTTCCCGGCGAACGGATCGTTCGGGAGGGGGAGCCGGGCGAAGATTTATACGTGATTCTCAAGGGGCGCGCCGAAGTGCGTATCCGACATGACGCGCTGGAGTCGACGGTTGCGATGATGGAGGAGGGGGAGTTTTTCGGCGAGATGTCGCTGCTAACGGGAGCCTGCCGTTCTGCCACGGTCGTGGCGACGAGCCATCTGCAACTCCTTGCCTTGGGACGGCACGCGATCACGCATTTGCTCGAGCAGGATGATGGGTTGATCGAGCGAATCGGTGCGGTTGTGGCGGAACGGCAGGGCAGGAGCCAAGCGGCCCGCGAGCAACTGAGCCGCGAGAGTGCCAGCATGGCTATAGACAAGCAGCGGCGATCGCTGGTTGAACGGATGCAGATCTACCTGTGGGGAAAGCCAAAGGGCTGACGAGCTAGCCCGCATTATTCATGACGGTTCGTTGCGAAATCGCTGAGCCGCGTCGCGAGACCGGCGCGCGGAGCCTTGAGGACCCGATGCGTACTCGTGCAGTACGGTGAGGGTCCGAGGGGCGAGCCCGCTGGCCGAAGGCTCGTCGTAGCAGCGGATCGGCGATTGCAGCAGAAGCGCTCATGAATAATGCGGGTTAGGGCAGGGGAAAGCGCAGCTTCACGCCTCGCTCGATCTTCAATTTCTCCGATGTTCCCCCTGCCAATTCCAGGACATAGAGGGCCTCGTTGTTCGGCCGATATTGAGGGCAGCTGTCGTCCGTTCTCGTGCAGATCGGGACGTTCGACTCGATGTGGATCACCTGCTTCTTTTCATTCATCCAAATGATATCGAGCGAGATTTTTGTGTTCTTCATCCAGAAGGTCCAGGCCTGCGGCTGGAGGAAGGTGAATAGCATTCCGTGATCGGGCGCCAAGCGCTCCCGGTACATCAACCCTTCTGCGCGTTTTTGGGGTGTGTCAGCCAGCTCCGCATGAATGATGGCGCCGCCAGGGAGGGTGATCGGGATCAGCCCCGGCATCGCCTGATCCGCCTCCGCTTGCGTGGAGCAGGTGAAGGACAGGAGGAGCATGAATAGAAGCGCAAGTGGCCGTTGCATCGCGGCATCCTATCGGCCAGTCTTCGATGAGTCAAGCCGGAGGCCATATCCATATACTGGGCATGAAATCGCCGTGGGGGTATCTTGCAATCGCGCGGCTGCCTATGCCATCCTCGGCCAACTTACGCAAGGGAGGGGCGCATGAAAGAGGTCAGGAAAGTCCATTACGTCAAAGGCGTGTTTGTGTGTCCGAAGTGCCGGCAGTCCTATGTGCAAGAAAAGTGGATCGAAGCCTGGCGGGTTCGCTGCCACAAGTGCGATTACCGCGGGGCACTCACGGACGTCTCCGTCGAAGAACGGATGGAAGAAGAAATTGTCCGTCGTTGAGCCGGCGGCAAGCTGGTGCGCCGATTCCTGCTCTCTGTGAGTCGATGTTTTCTGCTCGTACCTCCATTTCACGACTCTACTCCAGTGGTTCTCTATTCCTCTGTGTCCTTCTTCTGATACCGGGCATCGGCTCCGGCGAAACCTTCGCCGACGAGCCGGCCCCGTTGGTGAAGGTGCTGGTGACCTACCATTCTCTTTCCGGCAATACCGAACGCATGGCTGAAGCGGTGGTCGAGGGCGCGAAGAGCGTTCCCGGCGCCGAGGTTCTGTTGAAACGAGTCGGCCAGGTGACAGCAGATGACTTGTTCTCCGCCGATGCCGTCGTGGTCGGCTCGCCGGTCTATTGGTCGAACATGTCGGGAGAGGTGAAAACCTTTTTCGACAACTGGCAGTTCAAGTTCGGGGTGTATCCGGAATTCAAGATGAAGAACAAGATCGGCGCGGCCTTTGCCACAGGCGGTCAGGTGTCGAGCGGCAAAGAAGTGACGATGTTGACGATCCTTGCCGCGATGCTGGGCAATCAGATGATTATCGTCAGCGGGGGAGGAGCCTTCGGCGCCTCTGCCACCACGGAAGGCGACAGCCCTGGCATCGATAACAAGGAATGGGCCGACGCGAAAGCCTTAGGCCGGCGGGTCGCCGAAGTCGCAGCGAAATTCAAGGCCGGCTCAGGACAGTAGTCCCTTCCGTCCGGTTTCCACGGCGTGCCTCGAACGGCGAGCAGCCGGTTTGCACGATGGGATCGGCAGAGGTGCCCGATCCAGTCATCATCCGTTCCCCTGCCTTGCTGCTGTTCCTCTTTCCCGCTTATAGTGATGGGCTATGCGAAAGAAGACTTCATCCCGTCGCGGGCAGGGGGACAGTCCCATGTCCGGACATGGGATTGTCGCTCCGCGTCCTGCCCCCGAATCATTCGCGCTCCTTGCCGCGTTTCGCGCCATTTCTGCCAACACGGTGTACACGCTGGCTCCGAAGGCATCGGTCGTCAAGGGGTACAACTATTATCAAGAGCAGCGGCTGCAGCATTATGTCTGGAGCCAGGACCGTACGACGCTGACGGCGCAGGTAGAAGGGACCAGGCTCTACGAGGTCGTCTTTTCCATTGGCGACGGGTTCCTTGCGGCCTCCTGCGATTGTCCGGCATGGGATCCCAGCGGGCTGTGCAAACATGTGTTGTGCGCCTACTTCACGACCAAGCATCTGCTCTCACCGGAGATGTTCAGATTGCCGGGCAGGCAGCAGAGTGAGCTGTCTTGGCTCCGAGCTGAGTTGCTCGGCAGCATCCAGGAGCCAGCCAGGGCGCCGGGAGCGCCTCTCGCCAGGGCGGCCCGCAAGGGATCGGCTTATGAGATCGTCATTGATACCCGCCACCTGCATCCGCAGCTCCTGATCCATAAGAATGGCGTGCCGCTGTCCGGGGGGTGGGGTGCTGACATCCCATCCGAACTGGTTCCTCTCCTCAATGCATCCTGGTTCCTGTCCGGGTTCGGGGAAGACCCCTTGCTCCATTATCTCAGGGTTCACGAGAAGCCCTACCCGATCGTGCTGGTGTCTGGCCATGAATCGATCCCGCTTCACTGGAACCAATCGGTCAAGTGCCGGAGTAAGACGGAGATCGACCTCGTCGGCGGCCAGATCAGGGTTCGCGCCGTCTGCCTTGCCGACGAGGTTCCGCTTGAGCGGATCGTTCGCTTCAGGACGTTTGTGGCCGATCTGAGCGGCGGGCGGCTCCTCTATTTGAAGGACGAACAGGGGTGGGATTTGTTCCGCTCCCTGCGGCAACGCTTCAAGGGGGGCGAGCCGCTCTTTGATCCCTATGCCGATTTCGATGCAGGATTCCGCGCGGTGCCATTATCGGGCCAGTCCGGGTATGGGCGATGGGCAAGCGCCGACGAGGAGATGGAGTTCACGCTCCTGCTGGAGGAGTTTCAGGCCGCGCAAATCGAGGTCGCTCACAAACAGATCAACCGGATTGTGCGTGATCTCATCTTGAAAGTAGCGGGCCAGGAGGTGTCGGTGCCTCGCCCGGCCCTGCCTATTACTGGTGACGCGTTGTCCTGCGCGATGATCCTGAAGCCTCCGTCCGGCGACGAAGACCTTCCGCCTGGATCATGGACGTTGCAGGCGCAATGTTGCCGCGGGGATGCCCGGTTTGCGCCGAGCGTCTCAACCTTTGGGTTCATCGCAGCGCTGGAGCAAGGGCGTGCCGTTTCCAGCTCGCTGCGCTCGCAGAAACGAAAGGCCGTGTTGTATGACACGTTTTTCAGCCTTCTTGCTGTACGTGAGGCCAAGGAGCGGGACCAGCGGATCAAAATGATCCTCGGCCTGGAGGACTGGCCCCGCGCCGTCAGCGACGAGGCATCGCAATGGCTCAAACAGCATCTGTCTGGCTATGCCAGGACCGATGTCCGGCTGGAGATTCATGCAGGGCGATGGGAGCTGCAGCCCGTGGACAAGGTTCGCGAGGTCTGGCTCTACAGGATTCCCTTTGACGTATTCGGCCCGGAAATCTTTCGCGGTATGCGGCGTTGTGACGAGATGGTGATCGACGGGCCGCGGTTGTTCCAAGGTTTGCCGGATCTCCTGGACAGGCTCACGACTGCCGGGATCGAAGTGTTGTACGAGGATAAGCCCCTCAAGCCCTCGCGATGGGAATGTACTGCTCAGGTAGAGCATGTCGAGCCGGAAGGGGCTGGGATCGATTGGTTTGAAATCCGTCCGGAAATCCGGTGCGACGGCGTGGTGCTGGACGAAGCGGAGTGGCGGGCCGCCCTCCAGCAGGGAGGGCTGATCGACGCCGACGGCCGGTTGCGGGTGTTGGATCGACAGACGCTGGAGCAGTTGCGTGCGATCTTTGCCCTGACCGGAGAGGCGCAAGCGGGTCGGGGTGCCAGCAAAATCGTGCGAGTGCCGCGCTTGCAGATCCTCGATTGGCTGGCGTTGCGCGAGCAGGGCATTACGGTTTCGTTGCCTGCTGAAGACGAGGCGGTCCTCGCTCGCCTTATGGGATTCACGCGGATTGCCGCACGGCCTTTGCCGAAGAGCGTGCAGGCCACGCTCCGTCCCTATCAGCAGGACGGCTATGCCTGGCTTGCCTTTCTCTATGAGCACCGTTTCGGCGCTTGCTTGGCGGATGACATGGGGCTGGGCAAGACTCTTCAGGCCATCTGTCTCCTGGCGGCCATCCAGGACGGGCGCATCAAGACGTCGGCGGGCGTGAAGGGGCCCCATCTGGTCGTCGTGCCGACGAGTCTCCTCTTCAACTGGGAGCAGGAACTGGCGCGCTTTGCGCCGGGCTTGAAGGTCCATGTCTACAGCGGCAGCGAGCGGACGCTCGATGCCAAGGATGGCGAGGTCGTCATCACGACCTATGGACTGGTTCGGCGGGACATCGATCGCTTGGAACGCATGCCGTTTCATGTCATCGTGTTCGACGAGGCGCAGGCAGTGAAGAACATTCAGGCCAACACGACGGGTGCTGCCCGCCGTCTCACCGGACGCTTTAAGATTTCGCTGACCGGCACCCCGCTCGAAAACCATCTCGGCGAATACTTCTCGGTGATCGATCTCTGCATGCCGGGGTTGCTCGGCGAGCACGATCGGTTCAAGTCCGGTCTCAAGCGTGCTCAGGGCGTTACGCTGGAACGGCTGCTTCGCCGGACCAGGCCCTTCATCTTGCGGCGGACCAAGGCGGAGATTCTCCACGACTTGCCGCCGAAGATCGAAAGCGAGGTGTTCCTCGATTTGACCGATCGGCAAAAGGCGCTGTACCAGCAGACGGTCGCGCAGGTCCGCACCACGATTGAGGACGCTTACCGCACCAAGACGTCCGGCCAGGCGCAGTTCATCGCGCTGACGGCGATCCTCAAGCTCCGCCAGGTGTGTCTGTCGCCCCGCCTCCTGACGAGCCGGGCCGACGAGCCTTCCCCCAAACTCAGTTTCCTGGTGGAGCGGCTGCAAGTCTTGCTGGACGAGGGGCACAGCGCCCTGGTGTTTTCCCAGTTCACCAGCTTTCTCGATCTGGTGGAGGAGGCCTGCGTCCGGCACGCGCTGCCGTATCACAGGCTGGACGGCTCCACGGTGGCGACCGCGCGGAAGACCCGCGTTGCGGCGTTTCAGGGAGGCGAACAGCCGAGCGTGTTTCTCTTAAGCCTCAAGGCGGGGGGGCAGGGGCTGAATCTCACCAAAGCGACCTATGTATTTCATCTGGACCCCTGGTGGAATCCGGCGGTGGAAAACCAGGCATCGGACCGCGCCCACCGCATCGGGCAACAGCGCACCGTCACCATTGTGCGGATTCTCATGCGCCACAGCATCGAGGAAAAGATGATGGCGCTCAAGCAGCGGAAGCTCGAGCTGTACGATGCCGTGATGCGCGGCGTCGTGCGCGGCTCCGGGCAGGGGGTGTTGACGAAAGATGACTTCGAGTTCCTGCTCTCGCCCAGCGCGTCATAGGGTGTCTGAAAAGCTATTTCATGTGTCCGTCGCTCGTATCTCGCCCGAAGAAAAGAGCCTATGGCGTATAGCCATTCGCCATACGCTCTTATCCCCCACGAGATACGCTTCACGAGGGACGGTTTACGGCTTTCATGCTGGCGAACTTTTTCAGCAGCCTGGTAGCTGTCACAGCGTCTGCTCCAACTGATCCACCATCTCGCTGATCGTATCGAATCCCGATTGCCAAAACTCTTCGGACGCCATGTCGACGCCGACTTTGGCGAGAATGGTCTGTGGCGACTCCGAGCCACCGGCGCTCAGCAGCTCTAGATATTTGGGCACGAACGTCGCCCCTTCTTTCTGATACATCCGATAGAGGGCGAGGACCAGTAAGTTCCCGAAGCTGTAGGCGTAGCAATAGAAGGGGCTGGCGAAGATGTGGGGAATGGTCAACCATTCCCATTGAAACTCTTCCGGGACCTTGATCCCTTTCCCGAACTGCTGCCGCACCTCTGCCAGATAGGTCTTGGCCAGATCCTTCACGGTCGCGCCCTGGGCAATCATCTCATGGGCCTGGCTTTCGAATTGGACGAAATAGGCCTGCCGGAGAACCGTGGCGTAGATGTCGTCCAGTTGGTTGAGCAGGAGTCCCTGCCGCACCTTCTTGTCCCGTTCCTGGTTCATGAGGGCATCCGACAGGATCCGCTCTCCGAACACCGAGGCGGTTTCCGCCAGCGGAAGGGTGGAATGGAAGGTGAAGATGGAATGATGTTGCGCCAGCATGCCGTGGACGGCATGGCCGAGCTCATGGGCCATCGTCGCGATATCGCGTGCCTCGCCGGTGAAGTTCAGCAGCACATAAGGGGTCATGCTGGGGACGACGCTGTAACAATAGGCGCCTCCGATTTTCCCGGGCCTCGTGCGGGCGTCGATATGGCGTTCATGCAGCACTCGCTCCGCCAAGTCGGCTAATTGGGGAGAGAAGCCTCGATAGGCCTCCAGCACCATCTTGATGGCATCCTGATAGCGATAGGATTTCTGCTCCGTGCGATGCGGCGCATAGATGTGATAGCGGCTCATCGGCTTGATCTTGCAGAGGCGCGCCTTGATGCGGAAGTAGCGTTGGAAGATGCCCGCGTTCTTCTGACAGACCTTGAGGAGCGAGGCCACGGCTGCATCGGAAATGTCGTTGCCGAGGTTGCGGGTGGCAATCGGGCTGGCGAAGTGGCGGAGTTGGAGATTCTCCGCCTTCCAGTCGTTGACCAGGGTCTTGTAGATTTCGCCCAGCAGATCGTGTTGACCGGCGTAGATACGGTACAGCTCCCGATAGGCGGCTTCACGCACCCGTCCTTGTGTATGGCGGAGATAGGCGGTCAGTTCTTCGCGCGTCATCGTCTTCCGCTTGCCGTTGACGGTGAGCGTGAAGGTGAAGGCGTTGGTCACGACGTCGTAGAGTGAATGGACGGCGCTACGGCCCGTGATGTTCTTGATGTTGACGATTTTCTCTTCCGGTTCAGAGAGCGTATGAGGCTTGAACCGGCGGATGGTTTCGAGGTGGTACCGGAGCGTGCCGGTTCCGGTCATAAGCCGGTTTGCATTGTCCGTATCGACGCTCTGCCACCAGAGGTCGAAAAACACCAGGCGATTCTGAAGCGCTGTGAGCCGCTCCTCGACCTTGTCTTTAAATGAACGAGCGGCGAGGTCTTTGGTGTTTTCGGAGAACCAGAGGTAGGCGTAGGCGCTGAGCTTGGACGAGGCTGCTGCGATGGTTTCACTGAGCGTCAGGAGCGGGTGGAAGACGGCTGCCTCCATCGTCGGACTGAACTGGGGACGCGCCGCTTCAAATTTTGCGACATTGGTCTCGATCTCTCCCAACAGGGTCTCGAACCGTTTCACCGGCTCTTGGGCCAAATGGGAGAGGTCCCAGCGCTCGGCATAGGTGAGTGTCTGCCGTTTCGGGGAAGCGGTTTTGCGGGAGGTCGATTTTTTCCGATCGGGTTTCACGGACATAGGTGCATCTCCTCGTCTCGCTTTTGGGCGTCATGCGGGGCGGTTTGTTTGGCACGATCATACCATTCTCATCCGCGAGGCCGGAGAAATTTTCTCGTGGTCGAGACCGGGAAAATCTTTCATCTGCGGTGGCTTTCTCGTTATGATGGCCAAGAATAATGGGAGCTTTCATGACTGATCAAGAACTGAACCGGGCCATTCAATATGTCACCGCGAGCACGTCCTATGGGCGCGACACGGTGGCCGATATTCTTACGACGGGGCTAGGGGAGATGACGGCGCTGGCTACGCAATCGTCGGCACGCTTCGAGCGGGAGGTGCTGCTGGAATATGTTTGCCAATGGACGATCAAGCGCACGGGCCATCCGGAGCCGTTAGTCCGGGAGATCCTTGGCTACGCGAGCCGCTGGCTGGATGAAGTGTACGAGGAAATCGCCAAACGCCAGCCGGAAGC
>JBEGVJ010000009.1:0-33717 GCA_041178465.1 Nitrospirota bacterium | reverse complement strand
TCGGGCCGGTGTTCAATCTTAGGGCCAGGGCTGGGAGGCTCTCGTAGCGTGATCAGAGCGCCGTTGGGTAACCGCTCATGCTAAGCCGTAGCGTCTGCCGCAGGCAGTGGCGACGAATGTTCGACGAGACACCGTCGCGCCGGTGTCGCAAGTTTTCGGCGCCAAGCGGAGGCAAAGCGTAGCAGGACGCTCAAAAAGGCCGTCCAGCAAGGCCGCAGCAAGCGAAGAGGCGCGTCGTACGTTTCGGTACGTTGAGCCTCTCAGCGAAGTGAGAACGCCGCTGGCGGACTTTTTCAGCATCCTGCTAGAGCGGCCAACGGCGCACTGTGGCTGCGAGCGGAGAGAGCCTCCCAGTTCTGGCCTGCCCGCTTCTCACACCGGCCACTCCTCTTCTTTCCACGCCATCTCCCAAAACATCCACTCATAGCGCGAGCTGATCACGAACGACTCTTCCATCCGTTTCTTCTCTTCTTTGCCCGCTGTCTTGGCCCACTGGTCCACTTTCTTCCTCATCCATTCCTGCACTTCGGCAAATTCCGGCGAAGCGTAGAGCATGAGCCAATCGCGGTACGGATGATTCTTTTTCGGCGGGCCGTTCTTCAGTAAATGCTGGCCCACGATGCAATAGATCCAGGCGCAGGGGAGGGCGACGACGGTGATCTCCGCTGCCGACCCTGTATGGGCAACGGTGAGCATGTGCCTGGTGTAGGCGTAGTTCGTCGGCGCCATCGGCACGGACGACATTTCCTTCGCCGTCATCTTCCAGCGTTTCCCATAACTCTCGTGCAGGCTCCGCTCCACGGTGATGGTTTCCTCGGCGAGTGTGGCGAAGCGGAGTGCGGAGTCCGAGTCCGGCGCTCTGAGCGCTCCGGCAGCGAAGACACGTGACAGATCGCCGAGGAACCGCGCGTCTTGGAGAATGTAGTATTTGAACTTCCGTTCGGGCAGCGTGCCCTTGCCGAGTGCGATGACGAAGGGATGGGTGAGTTGGGCGTCCCAGGTTGATTGAGCCAGCGTACGGAGATGGTCAGAAAACGACATAGTGTCCTCTTTGAGCTCGACGGTCGTGATTGTTTTTTTGCGCTTCACGTGTCACGAGGAATGCTTCACGCTTCGCTGTGCGGCGCCCAGGGCCTGGGCATACGATTGATGCCATCGAGCGCAGCGACTTTATAACATTCCGCCAGGGTCGGGTAGTTGAAGACTGTGTCGATGAAGTAATCAATCTTTCCCTGGTAGGCCATGACGGCCTGGCCTATGTGAATGAGCTCCGTGGCTCCTTCTCCGATGGCATGGACGCCCAGGAGCGCACGGGTCTGTCGATGAAAGAGCAGCTTCAGCATGCCGGTGTCATCGCCGATGAGCTGCCCGCGGGCGATTTCGCGGTAGTGTGCGGTGCCGACAGCATAGGGAATCCCTGCTTTGGCCAGCTCTTCCTCATTCCGTCCCACCATGGAGATTTCCGGGATGGCATAGATTCCGTACGGCAGGAGGTCTGTGCCGGTGTGTTTGGGGTGGCCAAAGGCATGGCAGGCGGCATGGCGTCCTTGCTGCATGGAGGTGGAGGCCAGGGCGGGAAAGCCGATGACGTCGCCGGCCGCATAGATATGGGGGACTGATGTTTGGAAATGCTCGTTTACGGGCACGCGGCCCCGCGCATCCGGCGTGATGCCGACGGCCTCCAGGTTCAAGTGCCTTGTCGCGCCGATGCGGCCGATAGCGTACATGAGTGTCGTCGTGGTGATCGGCGGCCGGTGCGTGAGCGAGACCGTGATCTGACCGTCGAACTCTTTCCGGATTGCGACCACTTCTTCTTCCTGGTAGAGCGTGACGCCGATGTTCTTCATCTGCCGTTGCAGGGCGTCGATGATCTGGGCGTCGACAAATTCCAGCAAGCGCGGCCGCTTGTCGATCAGAATGACCGGTACGCCTATCGTGGCTAAGATCGACGCGTACTCCGTGCCGATCACGCCGCCGCCGACAATGACCATCGAGGTCGGAAGGTGTGTGAGCGTGAGGAGGCCGTCGGTATCGATGATCGTGCGATCATCGAAGAGAATGTCGCCAGGCCTAGCCGGCTCGGTTCCTACCGCAATGACGATCACATGCGCCCGATGCTCAGTCGACGTGCCGGCTTGTTGGATGAGGAGCCGGTGGGGATCGAGGAAGCGGGCTTCTCCAAAGATCAGATCGATGCGGTTGCGCGCCATCTGGTTCCGCACGATCTCAATTTCGTTCTTGATGATGTGGTTGGTGCGAAAGGCGAGATCTTCCATCGCGATCGCTTCTTTCAGGCGATATGCGGCTCCGTAGAGGGTGCGTTGGCGGAGCCCCGAGAGATACAGGACCGCTTCGCGGAGGGATTTGCTGGGGATGGTGCCGGTGTTGGTGCAGACGCCACCGACGACTTCTTTGCGCTCGATAATGCCGACTTTCTTGCCGAGTTTCGCGGCCTGGACCGCAGCCTTCTGGCCGGCTGGCCCGGTCCCGATGACGAGAAGATCGTAATGAGCCATCAGATTTCTTTGTCTAGGAGCCTGCGGTGATCAAGGCCTTGGCCACGGAGAAGGCTTCATCCAGGTCCGGCAGGTGAGCCAGCTCCGGCGTGATCTGGAGATGGCGTACGTTGCCGTGGGCATCGATGACCATAACGGCACGAGCCAGAATGTGAGGGTCCTTGAGAAAAAGGCCATAAGCCTTCCCGAATTCGGCCCCTCGATAGTCCGAGAGGAACGTCATGTTGTGGATATGGGCTTCTTCCGCGAATCGTTTTTGGGCGAATGGCGTATCGATGCTGACGGTGATCAGTTCGACCATTCTATCGAGGCCTTTGTTCCTCTCGCTCAGATAATGGGTTTGCTGTTCGCAGACCTTGGTGTCGAGCGACGGCACAATGCTGATGATCCGGACCTTGCCCTTGCCTTTTGTGTCGGTGATGTTGATCGGCGACAGGTCCGTCTGCGTCAGCGTCACGTCCCGGAGGGGGTCGCCGGCTGTAATGCCGGTTCCCGAGAGGGGCAGGGGGCTTCCCTTGAAGAGGACCGTATGGCCTTCACCGGCCATGGTGCTGCCCTCTGCGATGGTGATATTTTTATAGAGAAAGCTGGCCTCGCCGAAGCTGCCGGTGCTTCCGCATCCGGTGAGCCAGAGCGCCATGCAGATTGTGGCACCGCTGATTGTTCGATGTGCTGCCCTCATCATGCTCTCCTTGGTATGGCGGCGGTAATCATTTTCGCGAGAGTCCGGTAGCCTGTACTGGTGCGGCTAGGGTTTCATAAAGTCCAGGAGTATTTTGTTCACGACATCCGGTTGTTCCCACTGCGGGATGTGTCCCGCTTTGGGGATTGTGACGAAGGTCGAGCCGGCAATGGTTCGGTGGAGCTGGTCGCCGGCTGGGAGGGGAAGCACGCGGTCTTCCTCGCCCCAGACGATCAGGGTGCGATGGGTGATCGTTCCGATGCGCGGCGCGAAGTGTTGTTCCCACAGCGGAAGATTCGTGCCGACGGTCAGCAAAGCCCGAAAGAGTCCGGGCCGCTGACGGTTGTGGTTGGATCGGTCCAGGACGGCCGGTGTCAACAGGGCCGGATCGTAGACGAACTCACGCAGGGTGGACTCGAGCACGAGGCTTCCGAAGAGCCAATTGCCGAACGAAACGAGCCAGGACGGGGCGTTCGTCGTCAAGGCGCGGCGAAGCGAGGGGCTGGCCAGGTGCTCCAGCACGTGAGCCGGGAGCCCGTCGATGAGGGTGAGCGTTGAGACTCGTGCCGGCTGGTCGAGGGCGAGCCCGATGGCGAGTCCTGCGCCCATGCTGTTGCCCACTACACTGGCCTGAGGAATCTGGAGCGCGTCCATGAAGCCTACGAGAAACTCCAGCTGTTGATCGGGCCGATACTCGATATCCGGTTTGTCGGAGAGTCCCGCCCCGACCAGATCGGGGGTGATGACGCGAAAATGGGCGGAGAGCGCAGCTTGTTGATGTTCCCATTGCCACATCGAGCCTCCGAGTCCATGGAGGAGTATGACGGGCGGCCCTTGTCCTATGTCGAGATACGCGATGCGCTGGTCGTGGACCGTGACGGTCTTGATCGGAAGTCGCCCGAGTGCATCGAACCATTGGGGCATGGCAGGAGTCGACGTGCAAGCAGTCAGCATGAGCGACAGGCCTATGAATGAGGTGAGCAGCCAGGCACATGAGCCGAGAGGTGGAGGCGCCGGGCCGTCGTGAAGGGAGCTACTCCAGCTGGATGACTGTTTCATCCGTCTTCACGTTGTCGCCTTCGGCGACCAGGATGGCGACGACTTTTCCGTCGATCGGCGCCGGGACCTGACTTTCCATCTTCATGGCTTCAATGATCAGGAGCGGGGCGCCGGCCTTGACCATGGCATCGATCGCCACGAGCACTTTGACAACCCGGCCAGGCATCGGGGGGGCCACGTCGCCTGGTTTGGACGGCCTGGGCCGTTTGGGCTTGGCGCCGGTGCCGCTGTCGGGGGCTTCCGGCACGCCGGCCAGGATTTCCTGGATCGGCTCCAATGAGACTTCTTCGAGTTTGTCGTTGACCCGGATGTAATAGGGTTTGCGCCCATCGACCTTCCGCCCGGAACCGGACACCTTCACATGGTAGGTTTCGCCGTGGACGGTGACGTTGAATTCGGCCGGGGCCAAATGGAGTTCGGTCGCCGCAGCCGGCCCGCTGGGCAAGAAGCTTTCGAGGGGCGCCAGCGTCAGGTCCCCCTTCTCGCGCGCCTCGAAGAAGTCTCGCGCGATGGCGGGGAAGAGGGTGAACGACAGCTGATCTTCCACCGTGCTAGCTGAGGCCGGCAGATCTTTTTTGATGGCTTCGAGTTCCGGCTCTAACCGGTCGGCGGGCCTTGTCTTGATCGGTTGGTCGTTCCCGATCGCCCGGGACATAATGTCGAGATCGACGGGCCCCGGTGCCCGGCCGTAGAGTCCGAGGAAGTAGTTTTTGGTTTCCGTGGTAATGACTTTGTACCGTTCGCCTGTCAGGACGTTGAGTGTGGCTTGGGTGCCCACGATCTGACTCGTCGGGGTGACGAGCGGGGGGTAGCCCATGTCCTTTCGGACGCGCGGCACTTCGTCCAGGACTTCTTTGATCCGATCGAGCGCGTTCTGTTCGGTCAGTTGCGCGGCGAGATTCGAGAGCATGCCGCCGGGGATCTGCGAGGTGAGGATCTCGGCATCGACTCCGGTGAACTCGCTTTCGAACTGCCGGTACTTTCGTCGAACGGTACGGAAGTGTTCGGTGATCGGGAGAAACGAGGCGAGGTCCAGTCCCGTGTCGTATGGCGTGTTGCGCAGCGAGGCCACCATGGTTTCCGTCGCCGGATGCGAGGTGCCGCCTGCCAAAGGCGAGATGGACGTATCCAGCATGTCCAGGCCGCCCAGGATCGCCATGAGGGAGGTCATCGAGGCCATCCCCGAGGTGTAGTGTGAATGCAAATGGACCGGAACCTTCACTGCGGCTTTGATGCGCCGGATGAGATGATAGGCGTCGAGCGGCGCCAGGAGGCCAGCCATATCCTTGATGCAGAGGGTATGGGTTCCCAAGTCCTCCAGCTTTTTCGCCATGTCGACAAAACGGTCTACGCTGTGGACGGGGCTGACGGTATAGCTGATGGCGGCTTCGACATGTTTGCCGCAGGCCTTCACTTCTCGCATGGCCCGTTCGAGGTTGCGGATATCGTTGAGCGCGTCGAAGATGCGGAAGACGTCGATGCCGTTGGCCGCGGACCGTTCGATGAACCGCTCCAGCACATCGTCGGCATAATGCCGATAGCCGACCAGGTTTTGTCCGCGAAGCAGCATTTGGAGTTTGGTCTTGGGCATGGCGGCGCGCAATGCGCGAAGCCGTTCCCAGGGATCTTCTTTGAGGAAGCGCAGGCAGGTATCGAAGGTGGCGCCACCCCACACCTCAAGCGACCAATAGCCGACGGCGTCGAGCTTCTGGGCGATTGGCAGCATGTCCTCCGTCCTCATGCGCGTGGCCAGGAGCGACTGGTGGCCGTCTCGCAAGGCGACATCGGTAATCAGGATGGGCTTGCCGGCTGCAGGTTGGATCGTCAGCTCTTCGCCGCGCTGGGCGCGTGTCTTCGACGTCCGGACGGCTGGTGCCGCGGTTCGCTTTTTGGAGGCTTGTTTACGTGAAGGGCGTCGTGTTGCCATGATCTTCTCGTTATCGTATCTCGTGGTTAGTGAATAGGCGGCCGGTTTGCTAGAGCCCTTCGTAGGCGGCGATGGCGGCGGAAAGCGCCAGCACCAAATCCTCCGGCTGCTCGAATTCGTGGTAGTTGAAGAGGTCGGGATGCGTCTCCAGGTAGGAGGTGTCGAAACGTCCTGCCAGGAAGTCCGGATCCTGCATGATCTCCATCATGAAGGGGATCGTCGTTTTCACCCCGCGCAAGACATACTCCTCGAGCGATCGCCTCATGCGGCTGACGGTTTCTTCCCAGGTGCGGCCTCGCACGGTGAGTTTGGCCAAGAGGGCGTCGTAGTAGGGCGGCACCGTATAGTCCTTGTAGACCGCTCCGTCGATGCGCACCCCGATCCCGCCCGGCGAGAGATAGGCGGTGATGGTGCCGGTGCAAGGCCGGAAGTTGTTTTTGGGGTCTTCGGCGTTGATGCGGCATTGGATGGAGTGGCCTTGGAGGGTGACTTCCTGCTGCGTGATGCCGAGCGGCTTGCCGGCTGCGATGGCGATCTGATTGCGCACAATGTCGATCGCCGTGATCTGCTCCGTCACAGTATGTTCGACCTGAAGGCGCGGGTTCATCTCGATGAAGTAATAGCGCCCGTCCTGGTCGAGGAGAAACTCGACGGTGCCGGCATTGTCATAATCGACGGCCTTGGCAATGGCGATGGCCGCTTTACCCATCTCGGCGCGAAGCGTGGGCGTGAGAATCAAGGATGGGGCAATTTCGATGAGTTTTTGATGCCGGCGCTGAATCGAGCAATCCCGTTCACCCAGGTGGATGATATTGCCGTGTTTGTCTGCCAGTATCTGGAATTCGATGTGATGCGGCCGCTCGATATACTTTTCAAGAAAGACGCTGCCGTCACCGAACGACGCCAGGGCTTCCCGTGATGCGACGGCCATGTTCTCGCGGAGTTCGGTGTCCGACCGTACCACCCGGAGGCCGCGTCCTCCCCCGCCGGCGCTGGCTTTAATCATGACGGGGTAGCCGGTCGCTTTCGCAAAGGCCAAGGCTTCGTTGACGTCGGTGACGCCGCCTTCGGTGCCGGGGACGATCGGGACGCCGACTTGTTTGGCCAGCTCGCGGGCTTTGACCTTGCTCCCCATCAATTCGATAGCATGAGGCGAAGGGCCGATGAAGGTCACGCCGGAGGTCTGGCAGAGTTGCGCGAATTGCGCATTTTCCGAGAGAAACCCATAGCCCGGATGGATGGCATCGGCGCCGATTCGTTGTGCCAGGCTGACGATCTGTTGGCTGTCCAGGAAGCCTTTGACCGGTCCCGGACCGACCATGTAGGCCTCGTCTGCCTTTTTGACGTAGATCCCGGTCGAGTCGGCTTCGGAATAGATGGCGGCAGTAGCAATATTCAATTCGCGGCAGGCGCGGATAATCCGCATGGCGATTTCGCCGCGATTGGCCACCAGAATCTTCTTGAACATACCGGTCCCTGTCTCCTCAGATCACTGGTGATTCTGCGAGCGTTCTCAGGTGAAAATGAGCGCGTAAGCTAGCATAGGATCAAGAGTCTTGTCGAGGGAGCGAGGCTGAAAATGGGGCTGATTGAGGTCGTCTGAGGAGCGGCCTGGTGCCGCTCCTCAGGCGGAGATCGTCAGAGTCGTTACTTGGCTTGGACGAGGAAGCCCTTTGACCGGGCGTTGCCGCCGCCGGCGACGACATCGATGAACGACATGCCGGCCCGGACGTCAGGAACCGTGGCTTCGATGGTGGTTTCGTTGACGAAGATGTAGTCGATTTTGGCCGGTCCCGCTGCGCTAAACGCCACCCCGTGAAAGCATTCTTTGGCCCCGAAGTTTTCGCCTTTGATGGTCACTTTTTGCCCAGGCTTGGCTTCATCCGGCTCGACCTTGAAGATCTTGGGCCGTTTGCTCCGGTCGCAGACCGGGTCCCGTTCGACTTTTGCGGCGTCGGACCCCTTGATCGACTCGGTCCCGTAGAGGGTGAAGCCTGCGCCATCCACCATCGCGCCTGGCTCCTCCGCATAGGATCCGGTCATGGGTGAAGCCATGGATACGATGAGTCCCAGTAACATGAGCCTTGATGATCGCCATGTCTGCATAGGCACCTCCTTCAATCACAACGACGCACGATTATTTTTCTTTGAGCGGTATGTACGTCTCGGCAATGATGTCCTGGCCTGTTTGGGACAGGACAAACTGGGTGAAGGCCTCAGCCAGGGGATGAGGCTCCTTCTTGGCCAAGAGAAGGAGCGGCCTCCGGAGCGGATAGCGGCCGTCTTTGACGGTAGGGACTTCCGGCTCGATTTTGTCGATGGGCAAGAGTTTGACGGCGACGCCGCTGGAGACGACGGATAGTCCATGGCTTAGGGAGAGGTAGGAGATGGCAGACAGGGGGGGCAGCGTTCCTACGACCGTTTTCACGACCTGTTCGTCAGGGCCGATGACTTTCGCGTTGCCGGTGATCTTGCCGGTAATGCCAAGCTGCGACTCAAATGTATCGCGGACATTTTGGTTGCGCGGTCGGTCGATGACCAGAATTTTCGTATCGGGACCGCCGAGTTCGGACCACATTGTAATTTTGCCTGAGAAAATGTCGGCGACGTGCTGCTTTGTGATGTCTTTCGTGAAGTTGGAGAGGTGCACGATCACGCCGATTCCATCCCACGCGATAGTCGTGGCCGAGAGGCCTGGCTCCTCAGTGCCGGTGACGGCGATGTGGGCCTGTCCGGATTTGACCATCTCAAGCGGCTTCGAATGGCTATCCCAGACGACATCGAGATAGGCCCGAGGGTTGGCTTTTTCAAATGCCCGGGCGAGGGGTTCGATGGTCGTCAGTTCCGGCCCGCTGCCGGCGATGATGAGGTTGCCGGCAATTTCGGCAAAGGCGGCAAGGGTCATGCCCACGCTGCATAGAAGGCTCACGCTGAGCGAGAGCACGAGTCTCGCGATCATGGGGTCTCCCTGGGGTTGGGGTGGATGGTGAGAGGTCGATGACGGTTGTTCACGTGCCGGTCCACGGTCTGAGTTAGTTGTCCGTGATGCCACCGGCGGCAGCGTCTGGCGGTGCTGCAGTTTCGGGGGCGGCGCGTTTCCCCATCAGCGGCGGAAGCTTGGCAAACTTGTCCATCCGCTCATCCAGCATGTTGTAGGCTTTTTGTTCCGCAAAACCGGTCTTGTGGGTGCCTTTGACCACGGTCGTGCTGGCGGACATGAGTCGCGTCGCGTCCTGGGCATTGCAATGAGGGCAGACCGTATCTTCCGCCCTGGCATGGACGGATTGGGTGGCGTCGAACTGCTTCTCGCACTTTCCGCAGCGATATTCGTAGATCGGCATGGTTCGTATCCTTCGAGCAAGCTGGATGAAAGCCGACTAAAACGCGAATGCGCTCTTGACCGACCGTTGAGCTTTGCCTTATTGTACACATCTTGCTGACATGAGTTCTAGTGGTTTAAGAGGAGGATTTCGATGCCCCTGTTGATTCGGAAGTACAAGAGCGCCGGTGGAATGATGCAGGAAGAGCGGATCGACGATGAGGATCGGATCGAGCGATATATGCGGCTCTTCGACAAGGACGACATTAAGAAGCTCGAGACCGGGGTCAAGGTCTTCATTGAGAAGGATGAGTGGCAGCTCCTGCCGTAAGTTGTCTCAATCGTCGATGAGACGTCATCGCGGATCGAATCGGAATCTGATCACGGATTGTGCATGCGACCGAGCCTCAAGCAGTGAGAAGAGGGCTGGGTCGAAGTTTGTCTGAGAGGCGCGATGGCTATGACCTATTGGATTCACATTGCACGGTCGATCGATCGGGTGACGCTCCACAAAGATCGTTGCGCGGAGGTGCCGTCTACGTCGATCGGTTCCTCCACAGATTTTTGGGAAGGCGGGTGGTTCGATTACCCTGACAAGGAGCGAGCGTTAGCGGCGATGGAGCAGGCGGGGACGACGGATCAACGGCGTTGCGCTCTGTGCAAGCCCTAAAGCAGTGACGGGTGATGAGTGATGGGCGAGGAGTGACTGGCCCAGAAGCTCAAATCCGAACAACCTATCACTCATCACTGTTCACCCCTCACACGACTCCATGCCACGATTCGCGCTCCTATTGACAACGTTCATTTGGGGTGCGACGTTCCCTGCAACCAAAGCGGCGTTGGAGCAAATCCCTCCGCTTTCGTTTCTGTTTCTTCGGTTTCTTCTGGGTGCCCTCCTGGTCGGGGCCGTGCTGTTGCTGTGGCGGCGCCGCATACATCGTGAGCCAGCCGTCTTGCGGGCTGGCGCGATCGCGACCTGCTGGCTCTTTCTCGGCTATGTTCTCCAAACGGTTGGCCTTCGCTACACCACGGCATCGAATTCCGCCTTCATTACGGCGCTCTATGTCGTCATTGTGCCCTTGATCCTGCGCCGATTCGACCGGCGTGTCTGGGTAGCCACCGGGATCGCCACGGTTGGGCTCTGGCTATTGGTGAAGCCCAGCGCAGCCGGGAACCTGGGCGATTTGTTGACGCTGGGCTGTGCGCTTGCCTTTGCCGCGCACATCGCCTGTCTCGAACGGTTTACCCGCGAGGTCGATGCCCCGTCCTTATTTGCCTGGCAGATGATGGCCATGGTCGTCTTGTTGTTTCCCGTCCTTCTGGTGGAGCAAGCGCCGACTGAGGCCTTTGCCCCGACGTCGATGTTGCTCATTGGGCTTGGGATCACCGGAGGACTGGCAACCGGGGCCTTTGCCATTCAAATGTGGGTACAGCGCATTTTGCCCGCGCAACAGGTGGCCTTGATCTTTGCTTCGGAGCCGGCGTATGCCGCCTGGCTGTCCTGGTATTTTTTGGGGGAAACATTGGATCTGCAGGGGTGGGCTGGAAGCGCCCTTATTTTAGCAGCGGTGGTGTTGGGTTCCTGGGGCGGTGGTGCTGACTCGCCAGAGCCTGCGGCCAGGGTGGTTCAACCGGTGTAGCGAGGGGCAAGGAGTCAGATGGCGCAAAAATTCGGCAACGGCCGCTGGGTACAAGAGGGATTTCTGGATAATCGCGTCGAGGGCACGATTGTGGGGCGGATCGTGTTTGCCGTGATCGGTCCGGTCGATGTCTATTTACGGGGTAATTTCAAGCCCGATATTGCGGGGCAGGTCATTCAGTTTCGGAATCACCGATTTGAGGATGAGGATCTTGCCGGACAGATCATCGGCGACATGGAAAGCCCGCAGATCGGGGATGTGAACTTGATTTCGTTCGATCCCCATCCGAATCTCGTTCCGCATCCGTACATCGAATGGTTTTCGACGAGGAAGAATCACTATCGGATTGAACTCGAACCGGCGGATGCCTGGGTCGTGCCCGCTTCTGAGCTGGGAGAGATCGATCAGGTGAGCCGGGTGATTCGCGCGGCGCTCGCTGGGCGGGTGACCGATCGAGCGCCTCAGGAACCGACCGAGTGGGTGTAGCGGGGGAGAGACCGTCTCTCGTTCCTCGTGAAGCGTATCTCGCGGGGGAGAAGAGCGTATGGCTTATGGCGTATAGCTGAAGCATGGGCAGCTCGCTTCATTCCGAACCATACGCTATTGGCTATACGCCATATGCGCTTTTCTTCGAACGAGAGACGAACGACGCTTCACGAACGACGATCTCAATCTAGACCGCGATGGCGTCCTGCTTGCTCTTTCCTTCGCGCACGTAAATCGGCACATCTTTGATATCCCAGACGAGTCCCACCATTTCCATCGCCCTCAGGCAATAGTAGGTCATGTCGATCTCCCACCAGTAAAAGCCTTGTCTGGTGGATGCGGGATAGTAGTGGTGGTTGTTGTGCCACCCTTCGCCCATCGTGATTAGCGCAAGAACGAAGTTGTTACGGCTGGTATCGCCTGTTTCGTAGCGCTGTGAGCCATAGACGTGCGACAGCGAGTTGATGGTGCAGGTGCCGTGAATCAGCACAACCGTCGACACAAAAAAGCCCCAAATCAACATCTGTGGGCCATTCGTGCCAAGGCCAGGCGCATAGGCTTCCAGCAACATCCCCAGTCCGAACATCCCGAACCCGGCGAGGGTGGGGACGAGGATGTCGAATCGGTCGAGGAAGCGGAGCTCAGGGAACTTCGCGAAGTCTGCAATGTTCTTCAAGCGAGGGGCAAAGTGCGTTTGTGAGGTGAACCAGCCCATGTGGGACCAGAGAAACCCTCCGTGGAGCGGGGAATGCACGTCATCCGGCGTGTCCGATGCGATGTGATGATGCCGATGGTGACCGGCCCACCAGAGCGGACCGCGCTGGGCGCAGGAGCCTCCAAGGACGGCAAAGGCAAGCTGGCAGGCGCGAGATGTTTTGAAGGTCCGGTGAGAGAAATAGCGGTGGTACCAGCCGGTGATGGCGAACATCCGCACGAAATAAAAGGCCGTTGCGACGGCGACCGCTGTCCAGCTCCATCCCACCCAGATGATGCCGAGACACATGACATGTACGGCGATGAGCGGGATGCAGCGAATCCAGTCCATCTTGGGAGGTCCTTCGACCTTCATGTTTTCAATTCCAGCCCAGGAGTCGAACCAGCGGAGAACCGTAAGCTTAAGGTTCTGGGTTTTGGTGGTCTGTAGAGTGGACACGTGGGACATTCGCTTACCTCCAGGTCAGGGAGCTGTGGTTCACTGGGGCGTGGTGCTAGGCTCCGGCGTTCCGGTTAGGTTGAGTGGCATCGCGGCGCTTGGGGAATAACTCGTTCAGGTAGGCCGCAGATACTGGCCCGCAAAGACGATACTCTGGCAGTCCAGTTGAGCAATGATTGCCGTCATTATACACGTAATCTCTCGAAAATTGAAACAGGGCGTTTAGTGCACGTCGTTCGTCATCGTTCTAACGGAATCAAACGGGTTATCTGTTTGATTTTACAACCCCTGTCAGGCAACTGGGTCGTGATGACGTCTCCGTCTCATTGTGAATTGACACTCTCGCCCCCTCGTCTCTAGAATGCCAAAATGATGAATGATCGTTTCCTCAAAGCGTGCCGGCGAGAGCCGGTTGACTGTACGCCGGTCTGGTTCATGCGCCAGGCTGGCCGTTACATGGCCGAATATCGAGCCCTTCGGGCGAAACATTCGATGCTGGAGTTGTGTAAGACCCCGGAGTTGGCGGCCCAGGTCACGCTTCAGCCGATCGATCGCTTTCCGCTCGATGCCGCCATTATTTTCGCCGACATTCTGTTGCCGCTCGAACCGATGGGCCTTAGCCTGGAGTTCGCGGAGGGCGAGGGGCCGGTCATCCACAATCCTGTGCGGGACCATGCGGCGGTTGAACGGCTCAACGTGATCGATGGCGGCGAACTCGACTATGTGGCCGAGGCTATTCGGCAGGCTCGACGGGCTTTGAACGGGCGGGTGCCGCTGATCGGATTTGCCGGGGCCCCGTTTACTCTCGCCAGTTATGCGATTGAGGGCGGGAGTTCGCGGAACTATCTCCTCACCAAACAGATGATGTATTGCGAGCCGAAGACCTGGCACCTGCTCATGGACAAGTTCGCGCGGGTCATCACGGGTTATCTGCGGCAGCAAATCAAGGCCGGCGCGCAGGCGATTCAGCTGTTCGACAGTTGGGTGGGCTGTCTCTCGGTCGGCGACTATGTCGAGTATGTGCTCCCGCATGTTCAATTGATTTTCGAGGGGCTGAAGCGGGAAGGCGTGCCGATGATCCATTTCGGCACAGGAACCTCGGCGATGCTGCGTCAGATGCGAGCAGCCGGCGGCGATGTGATCGGGGTCGACTGGCGCATCCCTCTTGATGAGGCGTGGGCGATCGTGGGGCATGACGTGGCGGTGCAGGGGAATCTCGATCCCTTGACGTTGTATGCCCCGTTGCCTGAAATCGAACGGCGCGTGGAAGATATTTTGCGCAGGGCTAGCGGACGTCCTGGACATATCTTCAATTTAGGCCATGGGATCTTGCCGACGACACCGATCGACCATGTGGCAGCAGCCATCGACATGGTGCATCGGTTAAGTAAAAAGTAAAAAGGCAAAAGGTAAAATTGGGAATGGCAATTGGAGGGCTCCTTTTTTACTTTTACATTTTTACTTTTGCCTTGGAGCAAGGCCTATGACGATCTCACAACGACCCGTTGCCGTTCTGTTGATGGCCATGGGCGGGCCGGACAGTTTGGAGAATGTGGAGCCGTTTCTGCTGGATGTGCGGGGCGGTCGCCCTACGCCGTCAGAATTGGTCGAAGAGATTCGGGAACGGTACCGGGCCACGGGCGGGAAGTCCCCGGCGGTTGGGATCACCAAAGACGTCGCGAAGAAGCTCCAACAGCGGTTGAACGAGTCCGGCGGTGAACGGTATCGGGTCTATGTCGGGTTGCGGCATTGGCATCCCTTCATCAAAGAGACCTATGCCGAATTGTTGGGCGACGAGCCCGAACAGATCATCGGGCTCTGTCTGGCTCCGCAACAATCCGCGCTGAGCACCGGCGCCTACCGGAAAAAAGTTGAAGAAGCGCAGATGGCGTTGCAGAGTACTTGTCCGGTGAGTTACGTCGGCAGTTGGCATCGGCACCCAGGGCTCATCGCGGCCATTGTCGGGAATATCCAACAGGCCTTGCTCACGTTTCCTGCCGACCAGCGGGCGACGGTGCCGGTGTTGTTTACCGCGCATAGTTTGCCTGAGCGCATCGTGGCGATGAAGGACCCCTATCCCGATGAGGTGAAGGGCACGGTCGAAGCCGTGACGGCGCTGCTGGGGGATAGGCCTGCGCGTTTTGCCTATCAAAGCCAGGGCCGGTCTGGAGAAAAGTGGCTGGGGCCGACGGTCGAGTCGGCAGTGGAAGAGCTGGCTCGCGAAGGGCATCGACAGGTATTGGTCGCGCCGATCGGGTTTCTCTGCGACCATGTGGAAACGTTGTATGACATCGATATCGAATTGAAACGGTTTGCAGCCGGTCTGGGACTTCAGCTCGAACGCATCGCGATGTTGAACGATTCGGCTGCGCTCGTCGATACGCTCGTGTCTGTGCTCAAGGCGCACGAATCATCGCTCTGCAGTATCTCGTGAACAATCTTCGCTCAGTCGCCGTTATCGGTGGAGGGATCTCCGGTCTCTCGACTGCCTATGCTTTGCATGAGCGGGCGGCAGCAGCTGGCGTCCCGATCCGTTGCACGGTGGTCGATGCCGCCTCAGACTGGGGAGGGAAGATCGTCACCCATCGAATTGGCGATCTCGTCACAGAAGCCGGTCCCGACTCCTTCCTGTCTCAAAAAACTGCAGCTATCGAACTTTGCGCTAAGCTGGGGCTGACCGATCAGCTCATCAACACCAACGAGACCAACAAGAGGGCCTGTGTCTTTTCGCAGGGTCGTCTGCGCGAACTTCCGGAGGGATTGGTCGTCATCGCGCCTAATCAGTTGGGGCCCTTTCTCCGGAGCGGCCTCTTGAGTTGGTCCGGGCTCGCGAGGATGGGGCTGGATCTGGTGATGCCCGTGAAACGGTCGCCGGGCGACGAGTCGCTGGCAGGATTTTTCCGGCGGCGCATGGGCCGGCAGGCCTTCGAGCGAATGTTGGAGCCCTTGATGGCCGGCATCTACGCGGGAGATGCGGAGCAGATGAGTGTCCAGGCGACCTTCCCGAGATTTGTCGAGTTAGAACAGCAATATGGCAGTGTGCTTCGCGGGATGATGACGGCGCGAAAGACTAGCTCATCCGCCGCACCTGCCGGCCCGAAGCGCACGATGTTCGTGAGCCTCAAGAACGGCTTGTCGGATCTGGTCACAGCCCTGGTCCATCGACTGACTGAGCAAGGCGTGACATTGATGGGCGACACTGTCGTGGATGCCCTTCGTGTACGATCCCATCAGCCAGGCCGCTGGATGTACGATGTCATCCTCAACGACGGTTCGGCCCTGTCCGTGGACAGCCTCGTGTTGGCCACGCCGGCCTATGTCTCGGCTGAGTTGGTGCGCCCGCTCACGCCGATTGCCGGAGGATTGCTGGACATGATTCCCTATGCCTCTACGGCGACGATTGCGATGGCCTATCCTCGCGTAGCGGTCGCAGGGGCGGCAGAAGGATTCGGCTTTGTCGTGCCGAGGGCGGAAGGCCGCGACCTCATTGCCGCGACCTGGACCTCGCTCAAGTGGCCCCATCGGGCCCCGGCTGATCAGCTACTCGTCCGTTGTTATGTCGGAGGAGTCGGGCGCGAGGCAATTTTACAGTTGGATGACCGGGCGTTGGTCGCACGCGTGCGGGAAGAACTTGCCAGCATGTGTGGCGTGACGGCAGAACCACACTATGTGGAAGTGAATCGCTGGATGAAGGCGATGCCGCAATATACGCTCGGACATTTAGACCGGTTGAATCAGATTGACGCGGCGCTCAGCCGCTACGGGGGCCTGGTGCTTACTGGCGCCGGTTACCGCGGCGTCGGAATTCCGGACTGTATCCGTGACGGGGCAGTTGCGGCCGATCGGGTCGTGCGCCATCTGTCCGGAGAACGATCGTCATAAGAAACGAGGGTCACCATGGATGCCCGGATGCAAATTGCGAATGTGACTGGACCTTTCCGAGAGCCGCGGGAGCAGGTGTTCTCTTTCGACTACTCGATTCAGCGGGCCTCTTGGCCGACGGCCCAGGCAATTCGCGTAAAGGTCGCGATTCCGGAGGAGTTGGATTTCGTTCGGGCCAAGGTGTTGGGGGACGTCGTCGGGACGCCGGGTCAGCAATTGATGATTTCGAAGTTCTTGTCGCGCCAGATCTCGGATGAAAAAATCCGCATCGCCGAGGCCGACGGCATGCTGTCCGAACGCCGCGATACCGTCGTGGCTCCTTTCACAGGACCCATGGCTCATTTGTTCCCACGGCTCGATACCTGGGCTGGTGAACAGCAAGAGACGTTGCGGGCTGAAATCAAGAAGCTGGTGGGGCTGTAGCCAAGTTACGCTGCGCGACGGGCGAGATATGCGAGACGTGCGCGACGTGAATGGATTAAGCTCTCATCTCACGTGACCCGTCTCGCTCGTCCCGCCTGTCTCGCGCGTGTATCCCGCTAAAAGACTTTTCTGTATTGCTTCGAATGCACGCCCGACTCGTCGGCAAAGCCGAGGGAGGCGCTGTCGGGATTGCTGGTGTTGTTGAGATCGATCCTATAGTGCCCGCGGATTTGCTCCATCGCTACTTCAAAAGGAACAGCTTGAGGATAGAGATCGCCCGGGGCATGGGCGCCGCGCGTCAGGGTGCGGATCACGTCGGCCTGCGCGTACTGGGCGTCGGACACAATATAAATGTCGGCGACGGCATGATCCCCGAGAGTGTGCCCGGCCGTTGTAGCAGGCAGGAGCTCGGTCAGGGTGCCGGCGAGCCGGTCTCTTTTGAACCGCTTCAAGAGTCCGGCGACTTGGCTGTCGGTTGCTTCCGGCGGGACAGTGAGACTGATCGCGTTCATGTCTGGGACGGTGGTGTGGACTTTGAACAGGACCGGCGCCGCTTCGGGATCTTCGATGACCGGTCCAGCCGGTCCTTCCGTCCCGGCTGCTTGTTTGTTCTTTGAGCTGGGCACGATGAGAGCCACAAACAGCCAGAGTCCGAACAAGATGCCGAAGATGACGATCAGAGGGTGGACTCCGGCGCGTTTGCCTTCTTCGTAGGGGTGCGACTCATCGCTCATGACGGCGTTTCCTCGGTGAGGGTGGCGGCATTCTGTTTCTTGGCTTCTTCCCATAGTCGATCCATTTCTGCGAACGAGAGTTCTCCAACCGTCCGGCCAGATGCGGTCGCCCGGCCCTCGATGAATTGAAACCGTTCGACGAATCGGTTGGTGGCTTGGCGCAGGGCGTCTTCCGGATTTACTTTGATAAAGCGGGCGAGATTCACGAGCGAAAACAGGATGTCGCCGAACTCCGCGACGATTTGTTCCTGTCGCATTGTGACGGCCCCGGCGTCCGGCTCTGTCTGGTTCGATGCAAGGGGGCGGATCGCGACGCGGAGCTCCTGAATCTCTTCCTCGATCTTGCCGAGGACCTGATCAAAGCCTTTCGCGTCGTGGGTCCAGTCGAAGCCGACGCGGGAGGCGCGCGCTTGAACCTGGTAGGCCCTCAGGAGGGCCGGTAGCATTTGCGGCACCCCATCCAGCACCGAATCCGGTCGGCCTGAAGCTTGGCGTTCGGTGCGCTTGATGTCTTCCCATCGTGCGACCACCTGGTCGGCATTCGTCGGGGTGGTGTCTGTTGCCCCGTTTCCAAATACGTGGGGGTGCCGTCGGATCAGTTTGTCGGCCAATTGCCCCAGCACATCTTCGATGGTAAAGCTGCCGGCTTCTGACGCAATCTGGCTGTGGAAGAGCACTTGGAGCAGCACATCGCCGAGTTCTTCCGGCAGTTTCGTCCGGTCCTGCCGGTCTAGGATTTCTAACACTTCGTACGTCTCTTCGAGTAGATAGGGTTTCAGCGACTCATGCGTTTGTTTGCGGTCCCACGGACATCCGTTCGGCGCGCGCAATGAGGCCATCAAGTTGACCAGCTTATGAAATTGTTCAGACATCGGGTTCCTTCTCGTGACGTGGAGTCGAGTGCCCATTATACCCGGTTCTCAATAGGCTTCAATCGGCCGGCGCGGTGTACTCCTCTGTCTGCGCGGCTTGCGCCGCTTCAGGGCCTATGGTACTGTACCGCCGCTGCATCTGGAGCGGGGAAAGGCCTGTGGGAACAGAACAGGAAGAAGGATTTGTCGTTCGGGATCGGCGGGGCGGAAGTGGATCCGACCGTCCATCCACTCCCTCGCCTGCCGCGTCGGAGGCGCAGCCCCGTCAAGAGGCCGCCCCCGCTGACTCATCCCACGGTTCTGGAATCCCCGTCACCTTTTCATCCTTCGTTATTTCTTTGGGCAGTTCCTCGATGATGTTGATGGGGGAGCAACTGGATCCTCAGCAGCCTCCGATGCCGGCGAATCTACCGCAAGCGAAAGACATTATCGATTTGCTGTCGGTCTTGGAACAGAAGACCACAGGCAATCTCACGACGGACGAACAAGCGGTGCTGCGGGATATGCTCTACGCTCTTCGGATGAAGTACGTGAGTTTAACTGCCAAACAATAGTCCTGCCTGCCGCGCGTCGTTCCCAAGCGCAGTTGTCCGCTCCCCTAGTTCATGCGACATGATACGACCGTTCCCTGATTCAATGATCGTGAGTATGGGGTCTTCCATACGTTGAGTCGCCGACAACCGGGGATACTGGATGTGAGTCACGTCAAAAAAGAAATAGGTCCCCTTTCCTCGGCGAGGATGAACCGTAGTTCGGTGGCCGGGGCCAGCCGGTCTTCCTGGGGGCGCGGGGCTACGCCGGAGCCGGAACGGCAGAAGATGCATTTGCGGCCGGTCTGGATGGTCCTGATTCTGCTGTTGCCCTGTCTGGCGCTGACTTTCTACTATTCCCAGGTCGTGATTCCCGGTGGCGAGGAAACGGATTCCTTTCTGCCGACGACCAGTTACGCACTTGTGCTTCTTCTGCTCAATCTCGATCTGATCGGGTTTGTCGTCCTGTTGTTGCTGCTCTCCCGCAATCTCATCAAGGCCTATTTCGAGCGGCGGCACCGACTATTTGGGGCTGGATTTCGCACGAAGCTGGTGGCGGCCTTCATCGGATTTTCGCTGATTCCGACGGTGCTCCTTGCGCTGGTCGCGAGCGGGTTGGTGAATAAGGCCGTCGATGTCTGGTTTAGCGATCAGATCGAGCAGGTGATGCGGGACTCCTATGACGTGGCGCGGATGCAGCATGCCGGCCATATTACCCTTGCCGTGAATAGCGCCAGAGCCATCAGCCATGAAATCTACCGGGAGGATATGCTGCTGGCGGAACAACGCGATCTGCTGGTGGCCGCCATGGCTCGCAAGCGGGCTGAATTCGGCGTAGCAGGGATTGAAGTCTTCTCGGCCAAAATGGAAACGCTGACCAAGGCGCTGGATCTCGACGTGCCTTCGTCGGCGCTCGACTTGCCGATTGGCCAACTGGTGCTCCAAGTGATTAACGGAAAGCAGGAAGTGAATGCGGTGCAGGAGGCCCAAACCGGGCGTTTGGTGCGGGCTGCGGCCCCCATCGCCGCAAGCGGGCGTGGGGGCGAGATCGGCGGCGTGGTGGTGGTGGAGGCGTTCGTCCCCGAATCGTTGTTGGCGAAAATGGAAGGGATCGGCCATCAGTACGACGAATACAAGCAGACCAAGGCGATGAAAAATCCGATCAAGGCCGGGGCCTATCTCTTCGTCGCCGTCATCACGGTGCTCATTTTATTCGGGGCGACCTGGTTCGGGTTCTATGTCGCGCGGAGCATTACGGTGCCGATTCAACGGTTGGCTGAAGCGACGGAGGCGATCGCCCAGGGCGATCTCTCTGTCCGGATCGAGGCCAAGGCGACGGATGAAATCGGCACCCTGATCGATTCGTTCAACCGTATGACGGAAGATTTACAGGGGAGTAAGTCCAAGATCGAAGAGGCCAATATCTCGTTGCGGCATAGCAATCTTGAACTCGATCGCCGGCGTGCCTACATCGAGACGGTGGTCGAGACGATTGCCGCGGGTTTGCTCTCCATCGACAAGAACGGGCTGATCACGAACTTCAATCCGTCCGGTGAGCGGATCCTGGGTCTTGCGGCTGATCGATTGCGTGGCAGGCCGGCCAATGAGGTGTTCAAAGAGTTCAGGCTCGATCTGTTTCAGACGGTCTACGATCGGATGCTGGCCGATCAGCGCGATACGTTGGCGCTCGAGGGGCCGATGGAGATCGAGGGCCGATTCTTGACCATCGGGCTTCACGGGTCGCGCATGAAGGACGAAGCGAATAGAGACCTCGGTATTGTGCTGGTGTTTGAAGATCTCACGGAGCTGATCAAGGCGCAAAAAGTAGCGGCGTGGCAGGAGGTGGCGCGACGGGTGGCCCACGAAATTAAAAACCCGTTGACGCCCATTCAATTGTCCGCCCAACGGTTGCGGAAGAAGTTTTTCGAGAAGTCGCCGGACTTCGAGACGATCTTCGACGAGGCGACCAACGTGATTGTCAACGAAGTGACGAGTCTCAAGCATATGGTCGATGAATTTTCAAAGTTTGCCCGGTTGCCGACGCCGCAGATGGCGCATCAGTCGCTCCACGATGTGATCAATGAGGTCGTGATCCTCTATCGAGGCGCGCATAAGGATGTGGAGCTGATTGTCGCTTTGGACGAAGACCTTCCGTCGCTCAATTTCGATCGTGAACAGCTCAAACGGGTGCTGGTCAATCTGCTCGATAATGCGATTCAGGCGATGCACCAGAAGGGACGGGTGTGGCTTTCGACGAGGTATGATGCGAAGCGTCGGCGGGCCGTTGTGAGTGTGGCGGACGAAGGTGCTGGTATTGCCCCGGAAGATCAGGAGAAGCTGTTTGTGCCATACTTTACGCGGAAGAAGACGGGAACTGGGCTGGGGTTGGCGATCGTGCGACGCATCATTACCGATCACGATGGGCAGATTTATGCGAGCCAGAATCAGCCGAAAGGGGCCGTGTTCACGTTCGAATTGCCGGTGTAAGAAGAAGTGACCAGTGATGGGTGATGAGTGACGGGGCGGCTGAAGCCCGTGCAGTCCAACTCATCGCGCCTCACCGATCACGCATCAAGGGGGATTCATGGCCGCATCGATTTTAGTGGTAGATGACGAAGAGTCGATCCTGACGTCTTTGAGCAGCATTCTCCGGGATGAGGGTTACGAGGTCGCGGTGGCTAAGAATGGCGCAGAGGCGTTGCGCGCCTACATGACGGATCCACCCGATCTCATGATTCTCGATATCTGGATGCCGGAAATGGACGGCATGGAAGCCTTGCGCCGGGTTCGGGAATTGGTGCCGACGGCACAAGTGATGATGATGTCCGGGCACGGCTCGATCGAGACAGCAGTCAAGGCGATTAAGCTGGGGGCCTATGACTACATTGAAAAACCCTTATCGCTTGAAAACGTCACCCTTCGCGTCAAGCACGCGTTAGACCAATACCGGCTGGAACAAGAAAATCGCACGCTCAGAACCACGGTCCAGCGAAAGTTCGAGCTGGTGGGGGAGTCGTCCGTGATGCAGCAGCTTCGGCAGTTGATCGAGACCGCCGGGCCGACCAACAGCCGGGTGTTGATCGGAGGGGAGAATGGGACAGGGAAGGAGCTCGTCGCGCGGGCGATCCATCTCCATAGCGCGCGGGCCGGTCGGCCGTTTGTGGCGGTGAATTGCGCAGCCATTCCAGAGACCTTGATCGAGAGTGAATTGTTCGGACACGAAAAGGGCTCCTTCACCGGCGCGACCTCGATGAAGCGCGGGCAGTTCGAGCAGGCGGACGGGGGCACGCTATTCCTGGACGAAATCGCCGACATGAGCCTGAACACC
Organism: Nitrospirota bacterium; assembly: GCA_041178465.1. Lineage (GTDB taxonomy): Bacteria > Nitrospirota > Nitrospiria > Nitrospirales > Nitrospiraceae > Palsa-1315. The sequence goes on along the minus strand of JBEGVJ010000009.1, from coordinate 11,166 downwards.
CAGGCGAAAGTGCTTCGGGCACTTCAGGAGCAGCAGTTTACTCGTGTCGGTGGAACCAAGCTGCTGAAGGTGGACGTTCGTGTCCTGGCCGCTTCCAATAAAGACTTGCTCAAGGAAATCGAGAAAGGCGCGTTTCGCGAAGACCTCTTCTACCGGCTCAACGTGGTGCCGATCGTCGTCCCACCGCTCAGGGAGCGCCGGGACGACATTCCGCTGCTCATTCGTCACTTCATGAAGGTCCATGCGGAGGAGCAGGGGTTGCGGATGAAGGAGATCTCGCCGGAGGCGATGGCGGTGTTTCAGCAATATGATTGGCCGGGGAATATTCGTGAGTTGCGGAACCTGATCGAGCGATTGATGATCATGGTGCCGGGACCCGTGATCGAAGCGGCGCAAGCGGGCATTTCGTTGCAGGCGCGTCCTGGAGGGGTGGTGTCCCAGTCTGTGGCTCCTGCGATCAGTCCGCTCTTCATGCAGTCGTACGACTCGCTCCGGGATGCGCGTAACGCGTTTGAGAAAGAGTACATTGCGCGCAAGTTGCGCGAGCACCAGTGGAACATTTCTCGTACGGCTGAAGATTTGAAAATCGAACGGAGTCATTTGCATCGAAAGATCAAGCTGCTCGAAGTGGAGATGCGGCCGGAAACATAGAGAGATGGCGAGGCGGGCGGCCCGTTTCTTTCACGAACGGCTTCGCATCGGTAACGATCATCTCTCGAATAGTCCTCGTAGCTGTGCGTTGACCTCTGCAACAGTCGTCCGCTAAGATGCGCCCTCCTATGACAACCTACCGAGATGCCGGAGTCGATATGGATGCGGGCGACGAATTCGTCGACCGTATTTCACCGTTGGTGCGGTCCACGTTCCGTCCGGAGGTCCTGACGGACATTGGCGGATTCGGCGGATTGTTTCGGCTGCAGGCCCACCGCTATGCCGAGCCGGTCCTCGTGTCCGGCACTGATGGCGTCGGGACGAAGCTAAAGATCGCCTTTCTCACGGATCGGCACGATACGGTCGGGATCGATCTGGTGGCGATGTGCGTGAACGATATTGTGGTCAGCGGGGCCGAGCCGCTGTTCTTTTTGGATTATTTTGCGACAGGGAAGCTTGCCGTTCCCAAGGCTGAGGCGGTGCTCAAGGGGATTGCCGAGGGCTGTCGCCAGGCTGGCTGCGCCTTGATCGGCGGGGAAACCGCCGAGATGCCCTCCTTCTATGCGGAGGGGGAGTATGACCTGGCAGGGTTCGCTGTTGGTGTGGTGGATCGGCCCAAGATCATCGATGGACGCAGCATTGTGCCGGGCGATGCCCTGATCGGATTGGCTTCGACCGGTCTCCATAGCAACGGCTATTCGCTGGCTCGCCGGGTCTTGTTGGACAAGGCTCAGCTCAGCATGACCAGTCGCCTGCCTGAACTGGATCAGCCTCTTGGAGATGTTTTGCTGGCGCCGACCAGAATCTATGCCAAACAGGTCCTCACGTTGATCCAGGACTGTCCCATCAAAGGCATCGCCCATATCACCGGCGGCGGCATTACGGAAAATCTCCCGCGAGTGCTCCCTCCTGGTGTGCGGGCGCAGGTGCGGCGCAGTGGCTGGTCTGTGCCGCCTATTTTCCAGGCGATGGCCAGGCTTGGAGAGGTGGCGCGAGAGGAAATGTATCGCGTCTTCAATATGGGGATTGGCTTGATCTTGGTGGTGCCTGAATCAGCGGCTCAAACGGTTATCGCGCGGGCCACGGCGTTGGGCGATCAGGCCTATCAGATTGGAACGATCGTGCCATCGGCCGGCGAGGGGCCATTGGTGGAGTATGTCGATTAAGCGAACGGATGCGTTGCGCGTCGCCGTGTTGGCCTCCGGACGCGGGTCGAATCTGCAAGCGGTCATCGACGCGATCGAAGCAGGGACGGTCCAGGCCAATATTGTTGCCGTTATCAGTAATAAGAAAGACGCGCTAGCGTTAGAGCGCGCCAGCCGACATGGGCTGTCCGGACTTTTTATCGATCCTAAGCCCCATGCAGGCAAACCCGATAGCCGTGAATCTTACGACCGCGAACTGCTGGCCGTGCTCAGGCAGCACGAGGTGGAGTTGGTGCTGCTGGCCGGGTACATGAAGATCGTGACCAAGGTCCTCGTGGAGGCCTTTGCCAATCGCATGATGAACATCCATCCGTCCCTGCTGCCTTCGTTCCCAGGGTTGGATGTGCAGAAGAAAGCGATCGACTGGGGCTGCAAACTTGCCGGCTGCACGGTGCACTTTGTGACGGAAGGCGTTGACGAAGGGCCGATCATTTCACAGGCGGCGGTTCCGATTCTCGATGACGACAGCCCCGATGCCTTGGCCGCTCGGATTCTTGTGCAAGAACACAAGATCTATCCGCGCGCAGTCCAGCTCTTCGCCGAGGGACGGTTGCGGGTGGAGGGGCGGCGCGTGTTCATCGAGCAGGGGGTGCCGGCCGGGGAGACCGTGATCAGTCCGTCGTAACGCTGTGCAGGGGCGAGATGAGGACGCGGCTGAAGCTCAGCGACCAGAATCATGTTTCATCGGTTTCAACCGGGACTGCAACCTGTTTCGGGTAGCGACTCAGGAAGCTGTTGTGTATAATGCAAAGGACGGTGAGGCGTTCGGGTTACCGGTTGTTTGTCGGTCGAGTGGGGGGCTAGCTCAGTTGGGAGAGCACTACGTTCGCAACGTAGGGGTCGGGGGTTCAACTCCCCTGCCCTCCACCAAGCCGCACTTCGTGCGCGCGGATAAAACCATCCCGTATCTGGACTCCCTTTCCTCGATGTGTATTTTCTCTTATCTCTGATACACCACGGTAACGCGGGCGAGAAAGTCGACGAGCTTGGTGGCCTGTTGTCGAATCGCGTTCCGGTCTTCTTGTTCTGCCGCTTGCTCTAGGGCGGCTCCTATTGTGCTGATCATGTCGAACCCGTACCCTCCTCCATCCCCTTTCATCCGATGTCCGATCACATGAATTGTCTTTAGATCGTTCTGCTCCAACGCGGTTTTGAGTGTTTGCACGTCACGGTGGCGGTTCGCTAGAAAGCCCGGCACGATGTCTTCGAGGCTCTGGTCGATGTGCACGGTGAAGGGGTTCGCTTCGTTCGCACTCGGTTTCGTGGTCATGAGATAGGCCGTCCTTTGCAAGCCCGGAGGACTTCCAGAAGGGTCTGCTTCTTGATGGGCTTTGTCATATGGGTATTGCAGCCGGCTTCGAAAATCTTGACCACGTCTTCTTTCAGTGTCAGAGCGGTCAAGGCAATGACTTGCGTGTGGGGGATGTCATGCTCACGCTCCCACGCCCGGATTGCTTGTGTCGTCTCATAGCCATCCATGACCGGCATCTGCATGTCCATCAGGATCAGGTCGTAGTCGCCTTTCTTGAATCGCTCCAATGCGATGGCTCCGTGATCCGCGATGTCCAGGTGGTAGGGGGTCTGTTTTAAATACGAGCGGACGAGCGCCTGACTGTCCTGAGAATCCTCCACCAGCAGGATACGAAGCGCCTTAACGTGGGTGGGAGGGGCAGGAGGCGCCGGTCTAGATCCGGCGGTATGCTGGGCGCTTCTCGAACGTTCGATGGCGATGGTGATGGTCTGGAGCAGATCAGACTTTCGGATCGGTTTAATCAAATAACCGCTTAGTCCCATGTCATAGGTGCGGGCGATGTCGTCAGCCCAATTATGGGAAGCCATCATCACGATCGCTAGATTGCGGGAGGGGCTGGCCTGCCTGATCGCTTCGGCGGCTTGGAAGCCATCCATTTCCGGCATGCGGCAATCGAGGAGCAGGAGGTGGTAGGGCTTTGCCGAAGCGGAAGCGTTCCGCCATTCATCGAGCGCTTCTTGACCGGATGCTGCATCTGTCACGTCTGCGCCACAAGCGGACAGGGTTTCTCGAAGGATCAGACGGTTGGTGGCATGGTCATCGACCACGAGGGTTCTGACCCCGTGAAGATCGATTGGAACGGTGTCGTGTGCGGGCGATGGATGGGATTGTACTCCCAGCTGTACGCAGCAATGGAAGGTGCTGCCCTGACCGAGGGTACTATCGGCCCAGATTCGTCCGTTCATGAGCTCGGCTAATTGCCTTGAAATAGTCAGCCCTAAACCAGTCCCCCCATATTTGCGCGTGATTGAGGCGTGGGCCTGTGTGAATCTTTCAAAAATTGCAGCAAGCTTGTCGGAGGGAATGCCGATCCCGGTATCGCTAATAGAAAATCGAATAGCGCCAGGTGTGGGGCGTTCAGGATCCTGTGTGACCCGCACGGTGACAGATCCGCTGTCGGTGAATTTGATCGCGTTGCTGATGAGATTGATGAGGATCTGGTGTAATCGGTTAGGGTCTCCGAGCACGGCACGGGGGACGTCAGGCGAAAGGTGGCAGGCGAGTTCGAGGCCCTTTTCATTGGCCCGCATGGCGAGAATCTCGATGGCTTTTTCAGCCAAGTCGTTCAAGTCAAAGTCGGTTGATTCCAGTTCCAGATGGCCGGTCTCGACTTTCGATAGATCAAGAATGTCGTTGATGAGATTCAAGAGGTTGCTGCCGGCTCGGCGGAAAATGCGCAAGTATTTTCGTTGATCGGGGGCGAGATCCGTCTCCCATAACAGATCAGCCATGCCGATAATGGCGTTCATGGGTGTTCGAATCTCGTGGCTCACGTTGGCGAGGAGCTCGCTCCTCGCGCGGCCGGCCACTTCCGTGGCCTCTTGTGCGATCACGAGGGCTTGCTCTGCTTTCTGCCGTGCGAGGGCTTCGCGCTTCCGGCCAGCCCGCTCCCGTTTGAGCGCGGCTTGCACGTCTGCCAACGACGGTTGAGGCCGGCGTGCTTTGGGGGGAGAGGTGTATCCGGAAGAGGTTGTGGTCCGTGGCATAGTTAGCAGGCGGTCACGATCGAAGCCGTTGATGCGTGCCTGGGCCGGTCCGATCGATCGTCACTCCTCGTGAGCGTGCGGGGCGAGAGCGGGCATGTCGGCTTGCTTGGCCCGATTGCGGCCTTCCTGCTTGGCTTGATAGAGCGCGTGATCCGCCGCCTTGATTAGATCAGTCGGGGAGGTGTTCAAGCGTGGGATCGTGCCGGCAAAGCCTAGGCTGATGGTGGTGCCGCCACCGTTCGTGTGCGCAATGGCCAGGGACTCAATTCGATGCCGAAGCGTTTCCGCCACCTGTGCCGCTCCATCCATATGGGTGCCAGGAAGGACGACTACGAATTCGTCGCCGCCATATCGAGCGACGAGGTCTCCCGGTCTGTTGACGGCGCCTGAGATTGCGGCGGCAACCTGCCTGAGACATTCGTCGCCTGATGTGTGGCCGTAGGTATCGTTGTAGGATTTGAAATAATCGATGTCGAGCATGATCAGTGAGAGCGGCGTCAATTCGCGGACGGCACGGCGCCATTCCTGGCTTAAGAAGTCGTCAAATTGCCGACGGTTGGTAATGCCGGTGAGGCCGTCAAGCGAGGACATGCGCAGCAGCATTTGATTCGCGTTCTGGAGTTGCCGCATGACCTCAAGGAGTTCCTGCTCGCGGGCCTGTCGTCGATCGATTTCGCGGACGAGCCGCAAGACCGACCGGACGCGAGTCAGAAGCTCGATCTTGTTGAGGGGTTTCCCGATGTAGTCGAGCGCGCCTGCGGCAAAAGCGAGTTGGAGGTCGACGGGACTGGTCTTTGCGGTGACCATTATGATGGGTGTATCGCGGAATCGTTCGACAGCTTTGATTTGGCGGCAGGCTTCGATGCCGTTCATTCCCGGCATGACGATATCCATGAGGATGAGGTCGACTTGCGAGGCGCCGTGGGTACCGTCGTCGAGGCCAAGCAAACGGAATGCGGCAGCCGCCGAGTCGGCGACGAGGATATGGTCGTAGCCGTTAGCAGAGAGGATCGACTGAACCAAGAGGCAATCGTCTGCCGAATCGTCAACGATCAAGATGCCCATGCGCTGTGTATCCAGTGATGCGAGCGGGTGACCCCGCCGAAACGTAGCAGTTAGTCCTGGTAAACTCCAGGATAAAGCTTTTTGACACACGGCTGACAGATGCCGTGGCTGAATTCGGCCTCGGAATGTTCGCCGATATACTCCTCCAGCTGTTGCCAGAACCCGTCGTCATTGCGGATCTTTTTGCAAGACGCGCAGATGGGGATGAGCCCTCTGAGGACTTTGACCTCCCGCAATGCCTGCTGCAGTTCGGCATTGCTTCGACGGAGCTCCTCCTCTCGTGCCTTGCGACAGTCCATTTCTTTTTTTAGCGCCAGTGCGGAGGAAGCGCGTGCCAGGAGCTCTACGCTGTTTACAGGCTTGGTGATGAAATCGATGGCTCCGGCCGCAAAGGCCGCCTGGAGATTGGAGAGATCGTTCTTGGCCGTGACCATGATGATCGGAATGTCGCAAAGATGCGGTCGGTTCTTGATCTGGCGACAGGCTTCGACTCCATCCAGTTCCGGCATAAGGATGTCCATCAGAATCAAGTCGATCCGGGCGGGCGGTTCCTGGCCATCCATGCCGAGCAGGGGGAATGCGGTCTTTGCCGAGTCGGCGCTCAGGAGATCCGTATGTCCGGCCCTCCCGAGGATAACTCGGAGGAGTGCCTGTTGGTCTGGAGAGTCATCGACGATAAGAATGCCCATGTCGATCCTGTTACCGGTTCGCACATTGTGCGCGAACCGTTGCCTCCAGTATAGCAGACGCGGATTTGGCTACTGGAGCTTGGCGCGGACGAGGTCGCTGATTTGCTTGCCGTCGATGGGTTGGCCTGCCACGCGGACCATCACGGCTTTTATCACTGTACCCATTTCTTTCAGCGATCGAGCACCAGTTTCCTGAAGGATTGCGTCTACGACGGCGGAGAGTTGTTCGGAAGAAAGGGCTTGAGGGAGATAGGATTCGAGAATGGCAATTTCCTGTCGTTCTTTTGCGGCGAGTTCTGCGCGGTTGCCTTTTTCAAATTGCTCGACCGACTCTCGCCGTTGTTTGATCATGGTCGTCATCACGCGGCTCATTTCGGCATCGTCGAGATCCTTTTTGACCTCCAGCTCCTTGTTCATCACGGCGGCCTTGACCATGCGAATCACGTCCATCCGCAATTGGTCGCGGGCTTTCATGGCGAGCTTGAGATCTTCTGTCAGGCGGTCGTGTAGCGACATGGAGCCTCAGGGGGTTCAGATGATGTGACGGTGACAATACCGTGTCGGCAAGATCCAGTCAATGATGTATCGTATATGCCTCGTCAGGACAGCCTGGCTGGTAGTGTTCTGATGGCAAGGGGCGTAAAATTAGGCGCGGGAGCAAGCTTCTGAGCGAGGGGCGTGAAGAGGGGAGGGGGTTACATGCTGCGTTATCATGGAATCGTCGCGAGATGGCATCGAGCCGCGGTTGCGGGCGTGATGAGTGTAGTGATGTGCTCGGTCTTCGGAGCCTGCGCCAGCAATGCACCGAAGAGCTCTCCACCGCCGACCCCGGACCAAGTACGCAGTCATGCCGATCGGGCATTCGAGAAACTCAAACAAGAGGAACAAGATCGAGCTGCCCAGCCTCCAGTGCTCAGGTAGCGGGGCTGGCACTCTCCCTGATTTGAGCAGGGGGCCAGACTGCTAATCGGGCAACGGTTTCAGGGGCGTAACTCCCTGAGGAGTTGCTGGCGAGGTGCTCGCTCCGCTTAGCGTGCTTCCCGCCAACGATGGAATGTTGTCAGAGGCCGAGGATCCATCAGGTCCCGCAGAGCGCAAAGAAACTGCGGTTGGCGATCAAGCGATTCCATGTTGGTTGTTGACCCCTTGCTGCGCTCTCGATACCATGACGACATGAGTGCATGGTGTTTGATGGTGACTTCGATGAGCGCGCGGAGAGGGATCTGGACGCAGGTCCTGACGGGCGTGTGTGTCGGAGTGGGCGTTGGATTCTGTGTCTGGCAAGGAGTCGAGGCGCGGGATCTGTTTGCGCCAAAGGAACAAGCGACGACCGAGGCCGATCCTACGCAAAGTCCGTCATTCGACGAACAGAAGAAGGGGATCCCGCAATCCCTGTTTACCTGGATCAAAATGGCCAAGGGGTATGACGTTGAGTGGGATACGTTCGGACGCAAAGGCTGGTATACGCAAGATCCACGGCTGAAGCCCGTCGAGCCTGGATCGGTGTTCCCTGCCGATATTCCCGCGATTTATATTGTGTTCGAGTCGGCTCCGCTGGAAGATCCGACCCAGTTCAGCGCGCAATGGTTTTTGGAGGGGGAGAAGGGTGTCCTATCAGCCGCGCCGCTCGGTAAAGATGCCGTGGAATTGCCGGGGCATGAACGGTATGGATTCCTGGAACTCAAGAAACAGGGAGACGTCTGGGACGTCGGAACCTATCTGGTGAAACTGTTTATCACGCCGCTCGGGCAACAGTCGTTTCACGCGGCCAATCAAGTGGGCACCATGCGGTTTACCATCATCGAGGCTACTGCTCCTGCCGGCGTGAGTCCGCACAAGTAGCGTTATTAAAGGGAGAAAAGGAACAGGATGGGAGATCGCAGTAAAGTCACGGATCAGGAGAAGTTGACGCTGCTCTATGAGCGATTCAGAGATGTCTGTCTGGTCGAGAAGGAAGTCTGGAAAGAGATTTTCATGCCGCGGGACGTGACGCAGGGTCCTGTCCGGACGAACGTGCAAGATCGCTATGATGTGGAAATCGACGATCCTGCGATTGAAGATGCCCTGGAGGCGAACATCCCTCGCGGCAGCCAGGCTCTGGCTGCCGCGATTCAGGAATATCGAGAGAGCATTTCGTTTTATCGAAAAGGCTAGGAAGGTTAGCGGGTCGCAAGCAGTCGTTCGATATCCTGCACGATCTCCGGCGCCAACGGCTTTGTGCGGTGATGGTATCTTGCGACGACCTTTCCTGAACGATCGACTAGATACTTCTGGAAGTTCCACTCCACTTCGCCTGGGAATGGACTCTGTTCAGTCAGATACCGATAGAGCGGATGTTTGTCATTGCCCTTCACGCTGATTTTGCTAAAGAGCGGAAACGACAGGCTGTACTTTGTGTAGCAAAATGTTTTGATCTCTACGTTCGTCCCTGGCTCCTGCTGCCCGAAGTTGTTCGCAGGGAACGCCAGGATTTCAAAGCCCTTCTCTCGATACTGCTCATACATCTTTTCAAGGTCAGTGTATTGCGGTGTGTTGCCGCAGAAGCTGGCCGTGTTGACCAGCAGCAGGACCTTGCCTTTGAACTGGCTTAGTGAGACTGGTTTCCCGTCGATATCGTTCAGCGTAAAGTCGTAGACCATGGGCGTCTGTGTTGCCATGAGGACGGTCCCTTCTTGTCTCGCTTGAGCAGAACTCGGATTGAACAGGTTGCTCGAACCAGTATTGGCGATTAAGCCGGCTCCTACAAGCAACCCCACCCATGCATGATATGATCTTCCCATTGCGTACCTCGGGTTAGAGTCGCTCCAGGGCGTCAATGCGCGATTCAATCGGCGGATGCGTGGCAAAGATATGCATGAATCCTGAAGAATTACCGGAAATCTTCATGGTCGCGAGCGCATCCTGGGTCGAGTATTCGATCTGCGAACGGGTGACCCAGCGATCGATCGCGCGAAGAGCCGAGATCATCGAGTCCTTGCCGTAGACCTTGGCGGCAAAGGCATCGGCGCCATACTCGCGCTGACGTGAAAACCAGCTGATCAGGATCGAGGCGAGGACACTGACGATGATCTGGAGCACGATCGAGAGCCCGAACCCGAGCATCGCTTGATCGCGATCTGCGAAGAACCGGCGTACCCACATCGAGATGTAGTAGACGAAGGTATTCATCAGCCCCGCCAACACGGTCGTCGCGAACATGTCCCCATTGTAGACATGCCCCATTTCGTGAGCGAGAACGGCCCGCACTTCTTGTTCTTGTAAGTGGCTTAACAAGCCGGTTGAGACCGCCACCATGGAGTTGTTCTTGCTGGGGCCTGTCGCGAAGGCGTTGGGATCGGGGGATTCGTAGACCCAGACTTCGGGCATCGTAATGTGGAGCCGTTGTGCGATCTCCTGGACGGAGCCGTAAATGACCTGTTCGGCATGAGATTGCGGTTGCGTGATCTGGCGGCAATCCAGCATCGCCCGCGCCATTTGCTTGGAGAAGGCCAAACTGATAAAGGCGCCGCCAAAGCCGAGCACGAGGGCCCAGACTAACGAGCTCAGATCGACCGACCCTCGGAGATCGATCCCGAACAGAGGCAGCACGATATTGATCAGTAGCGGCACGGTGAGCGAGAGCGTCACCATGATCAGAATGTTGGCGGCCAACAATAGGAACGTACCCTTCATCCACTTCATCGAGATCCTCCTTCAAGACCATCGACTCGCCTTGTCATTCGGGCGAGTCACCAGTGAGAGAGATTATACTAACCGATTCCCTGAAATGCATCTCAATCGCGACAACCCACGGCGATGGTATGTTACATAACGCTTAAGACGCCAAGGTCAAGGTGCCGGAAGTGGCTGAAGTTTCTGGTAAGTTGACCCTTCAAGCCCATCCTGTTAGAAGTGGCTCATGTTGAAGGCGATGCGGCGATGGCCCCATAGAATGGCGGCTGTTTGGTTGCTGGCCGCTGTCAGTGCGGCGGTCGCTCTTGCAGCGGAGCCTGCTCTGCCCGTTCCTCCCCTGGTGGTTCCGGTGGCACCAGATGGGGTGCAGCGGGCCAGGGTTACGCTGGATAGCTATTCCTATAGTCCCAAGCATTTGATTGTCGAAGCCGGGAAGCCGGTTGAATTGACGCTGATTAGTGTGACGACGATCACGCCGCACAATTTTATCATCAAGGACCCAGCTGGAAGCCTGCTCGTCGAACAGGACGTCAGCGCCGGCAAGACGGTCACCATTACATTTACGCCGACTCAGCCCGGCATCTTCCCCATCTACTGCGACAAACGGCTCTGGCCCATGCCCAGCCATCGAGACAAAGGGATGGAAGGGACGTTGGAAGTACGATAGGTATGGCGACGAACAGAGAGACCTCCAAACAGGAACTGCTCCGCGATCTCCTCAAGCAAGTGTCCCGTCTGTTTTACACGACGCTGGTCGTGGTCCCGGCGGATGTGCGCGATCAAGTCAGCCTCGGCTATCTGTTTGCCAGGGCCGCGGATACGATTGCGGACACGGAATTGATCGACCGTTCGCGGCGCCTGGATTT
>JBEGVJ010000008.1:0-56738 GCA_041178465.1 Nitrospirota bacterium | reverse complement strand
CGAATCTTCTTCGCATACACTGGGGTCACCGCCGCAACTTTCCTGGTCTGCTACCAGCCGACTCATTCGTCTCCACAATCAGACTGGCACCTGGCTACTCCTGCTCCCCACGCTCTGGTCCCTGGTCTTGTCAGCGCGCGGACGGCCTCCGCTTCATTTGATCGCGATCTTCGTGACCGGATCCTTTGTGATGCGCAGTGCGGGAGTCGTGCTGAACGATTTAGCGGATCGGTCATTCGATCGTCACGTAATGCGCACGAAGGTGCGGCCGCTCGCCTCTGGCGAACTCAGCGTCACCCATGCGCTGCTGATCGTCGGTCTCTTTCTTTCGCTGGCCTGCATGCTCGTGCTGCTCCTGAACCAGCTCACGATCCTCTTGAGTCCGATCGCGATCCTCTTGGCCGGCCTCTATCCCTTTGCGAAACGCGTCATCCACATCCCGCAGGCCATGCTGGGTATCGCCTTCGGCTGGGGCACCATCATGGCGTGGACCGCCTCACGGGGGGCCATTGAAGCGCCGGCCTGGTGCCTGTTCGCTGCAACGATCTGCTGGGCGATCGGATACGACACGATTTATGCGCTGCAAGACCGGGAGGACGATCGCCGGATCGGCGTGAAATCCTCGGCCTTGCTGTTTGGTGCATCGACCTGGATCGCCGTCGGCACGGTCTTCTGCGCGATGTTGATGCTGCTGGGAGTCGCAGGCTGGCTCGCCCATATCGGCTGGATCTACTATGCGACGCTTGCCGCCATTGGCATGTGGTGTCTGAGGCAGGTTCTGCAGCTCAGAGGGACCGTGCCGGCCCCCACTGCCTTCCACATGTTTCAGCAACATGTGTGGGTAGGAGCCGCGGTCTTGGTCGGGATGATCGTTGGTTTTCTGTTCTAAGATCAGCCGGCCGGCTTTTCTGTCGGGGCATCTGCCTTCGGCGCACGCAACGTCCCGAGGTACATCGTCACGGCCTTGGCATCGGCATCGCTCAGCCCGAGCGCCGGCATCCTGGTTTCCGGCTTCATCGCCTGGGGGTTCTTGACCCAACGATAAATCCAGGTCCCGTTCAATCTGAATCCTGCGCGATCGAGCGCCGGCCCGACCTTGCCGCCCTCTTCACCGATGCTATGACAACCGTTGCAGCCATACTTGTTGGAATAGAGCCGCTTGCCCAGCTCTACCATCTCCGCGACCTGCTCTGGCTTCACCGTCAGATCCGGCCGGGCGACGTTGACGCCTTTTCCTGGCCTCGTCCCGAAATTGTTCAGTGCAACTTGCGCCGCATCGAGCTCTTTTTTCGCCTGCACCATGGCTGCCAGTTCCTTGGCATAAGAAGATTCGTCCACTTCGACGTCCTTCTTGAGGGCTTCGCTCTTTGCTTCCGCCTCTTCGTTGGCTTTCTTCTCGGCCGCCTCATAGGCCTGCTTGGCCTGATCGGACTTCCCTTGAGCCGCTTGGAGCGCCGCCGAGAGTTCTTTTTTCCGCTCTTCGACTTTAAACTCCAGCTTCATGCCGTGAAGACCGCGGACATAGCCGACAATGGCCCAGATTTCGTCTTCCGACAGGGTGTACTTGAAGGTCGGCATGGTCGGCACGGCAAAATCGTCGTCGCCGATCTTGTCGCCGCCCGGACTCGTATCCTTCATGTCGCGTGAAATCGTATTGAAGATATCTTCGTCTTTGAAGGTACCCATCTCCGACTTGTTCGAAAGATCTTTGGGCTTCGGATCAGGCATCGAGGACCAATTGAATCCTTCGTTCTGGCGACCGTTCTCGCCGTGACAGTGCATGCAGTAGTGGCTGTAGAGTTCATGCCCCTTCTGTTGCTGCTCGCTGGCACAGCCCCCGGCCACCATGGCCCAGACGCCGATCAATCCACCCACCGTTCCTAATGCTAAGAGGCGAGCCGCCTTCATGCTGAATGCCCTTTCTTTAGCTTGCGGATCAGAATGAACTGAAATCCGAGAGCCAGGCCCACGGCGAGAGCCGCGTAGTAATAACCGGAATAATCAGGCGGTGCCTCTGCGCGGAAATACCACCAGGAAGAGACCGCCTTTTGCGAGCCCTTTTCCTTCAGTTCGCCGCTTGCGTCCTTCTTGCCGTCCCAGACGGCGAAGGCGATATTGATGAAGCCGCCTTGCGCGATTTGTGTATCTTCGTCCGGATGTCCGGTGGCGAGGGGACGCGTAAACACGACTTTCCATGTGCCGTTGGCGTAGGCGCCTTTGGCTTTCACGTCCTGGTGCGGCTGCACCGTGAGCGTGCCGAAGCCCTTGGCGTTCATGTCCACGCCCTTGCCGTCTTTGTTCTTCCAAAACCAGATATTGACCGGGCCTCCTTCCACCTGCGCCATCGGCTGACCATGCGCAAAGTGGGCCTTCTTGTCGCCTACCATGAATTCAATTGCGGCTGAATCGTCCGGGTCTTCCGTGGGGTCGGCATACTCCAAGAGAATGGCGACGTTAGTCCCATCATGCAGGGCGCGCACAGACAAATCTCTGACCGTGGCTTCCAGGATGCGGTTCGGCCAATGAACTTGCGGCGACATCGGAAACCGTGCCAGGGTTGCGCTGCTCCACACCGCGGCATTCGGATCATCGACCGGCAGGGTCCCCTTCACCATCGGCGCGCTGACCGACACGCTTTGCAGGGCTGACTCAGGCTGAGCGGTGGCTGCGGCCTTTTCCTCGGCTGAGACAACCGGCGCAGTCAGCAATCCCATAGCTAGCCATACACCGGCAACGACATTCGGAGCGATGTGGTTCAGTCTCTGTGTCATAAAGTTCCGTCCTCTCTCAACTCACTTCTCAGAGGGTGGGGCTGTGGGCCTTCCACTGGGCGCGTTCACCGGCCGTCTTCTTGACATGCGCGGTGCGCAGCACAGAAGGCATAGAGGCCAACCCTCGACTATTCCCACGTCCTCGGCGATTGATGCGCTCCATCGTACTCGCCCATGATAATTTTCCAGATCCATTCGTCAGGGAGTTCGACTTCCCAGCGAGGCATCGCGGATTTCCAGGGCATCCCCTCGATCGGGAGGCCGACGCCACCCTTCTTGATACGCCAGAAGAGATAGCTTTCCTGAAGCATGGCGATCGTCGTCGGGTCGGAGAAGTTTGCCGGAGGAGGATTGAATCCCCTGGCTGCCGGGCCCTTCCCATCGAAGTTTCCGCCGTGGCAGGGGGAACAGAATGCGGCGTAGAACCCCTTCCCCTGCTGAATGGCATCCGGCGTCTTAGAGACCGGATTCGACAAGCCTGTGTATTCACCGGGCGGGGCCGGGTGAATCGTTCGATTTTCTGATGGCGGCGCATCGCTAGTCGCGGTGCTGCTGTAGGTCTGCCAGCCGACGATCAGCGGAAACAGCAACAAAACGGCATATCGTAAGACTTGCAACCCGCCGATATTCTCTCCCGTCAGGAACCGCTGGATCGGGCCCCAGAAGGCATCCTTGGATTCTCCGCTCAACGTGGCGAAGATGACAATCCCGGATGTGGTCAGCATCAAATAGAGAAAAATCAAGCTGGATGGCAGCGGAGCCGAGCCAGGAATATTGGGCACCACGAACTTCAGGATCGCATATACGATCCCGATTAGGATGACCGGCTTGAGTAACGAGCCCCCCATACGTTCCTCCTCAGTGCGCTTGCGCCACGGCTACTGGTTCTGACTGGGCTGCCTTCACCGGAACGGCAGGTGCCTGCCCCGGAACTTCCAGCTCAGATACATTGACAGAAATCGGCTCCCCGCTCATCTGCTGCAAGAATGCGATGACCGAGAGAATCTCGTTCTTGGACAAGCCGATCGGGTTCTTATTGATGTACGGCATCCGGGCCGGATATTCCTTCGGCTGGCCCTCATGGCGATAGTCGAGATAGATATAGGCCTGCGGCTGCGTCAAGCTTTCAAACAGAAACTCGCGACTCAGCTTGGCGCCGATCCCCTTTAAGTCCGGGCATCGTGCCGACTCGCTGGGGCCGATGGTATGGCAAAGCGCGCATTGCCCTTTGCTGAAAAAAATCTTCTGCCCGATGGTCGCCATGTCGGTCGGCGTCTTCACCGTCGCAATATCGAACTTCTCTTCCACTGGCGGCAACGAGGCCATCTGAGGCACCGACAGCGCCACGAGCGTAAAGAGCCCGAGGACGATCGCGACGAATCCGATGACACGGGCGAACTGGGCTCGAACGAAGAGGAGGATCAGAGCCCCGCATCCCACGACCGTGAGACCAATCAACTGCAATTTAACAACTTCGCTCATAAGACTCCTCTTGCGAAATCGATCGCCTTAGCTGTGCGAGGCCTTCGCCTTATCGCTCATCGTGGCTACCCAGAATATGAAGGCGACAATCATACAGAAAACAAACGTGTTCAACGCCATGATCGCAGCCGCGTAGCCGAGCGCCGGTGAGAACGCGTATTGCGACGAGTCCCGGAGCACGCCATACACATGCCAATGGACGCGTGAGGAGGAGCGCGCATAGCCCATCAACGTCATGAGAAGAATGACCATGATGGCGTTCAGCACGAGGGCATACCCGGCACGGGGCGGCATCTTGCCCCAGACCATTTCCGTCGTGGTTTTGGCGCTCTTCAGCAGCAAGGCCGTCAGCGGCGTAATCGTCAACATGACGAAGAGCACGATCATGACCTGCGACGTCGAGAAGTAATTGATGCGAACGATGGCCGGCACGAAATAACCCCAGACGCCCAAGACCACGACGGCGATACCGGCAAGGACCAACAAGGAACTCATGACCGCTTTTGCAGCCTTCGCCCATCCGGCGGTCTCTTCCTTGCCCGCGCGCCAATACATGATAAAGCTCATGAACGTCACGAGAATCATCAAATTCGACACGGTCATTTTGGCCGACATGACGCCGAAGACGCCAAGGAGCGGATGGTGGGTGCCTCCCATCTTTCTCGCCTCTTCCAAGCTCGCGACGAGCGAGTGCGGCGTCATCCAGACACCGAGACAGAGCAAGAGAATGATCAGCATCGACAACATCGGCTTCCGGTACTTCAACTCAGAGCCGGGAATGCGGTAGGTGATCCCCAGCCAGAAGTAGTAGTTCGATCCGAGGAACAGCACGCCGATGAGCATGGCTTGAAGAATGAACAGCCAGGAGAGGAAACCGCCCATGAGCGTAATGCCCATCTGCTGGTTGTACTGATAGATTTCCCGCATGAGCCAATAACCGGCGAAGGGAAGCGGCAACAGCCCGAAGACTCCGATGAAGTTTCCGACGTAGCCCATCCAATCGTAATGGTCGCGCTCTTCCGCGTTCCTGGCGGACAAATAACGGATGCCGGCATAGGCGCCGCAAATGTAGCCGCCGAGCACCACGTTGGCGATGAGACGGTGAATGTTCACCGGCCACCAGGTTGGATTCCAGGTCGCAGCCCAGGCCCTGGCGATATCCGACCCTTCCGCAAGCACGACCGGACTCGCCTGGAAAGTGGCCCAGGAGTTCGGCACGATCATGATGAAGAAGGCGAAGAAGTTGAGCATGAAGCCGAGGAAAATATGGAACTTCTTTTTGCCGCCGTCCTGCATCGCATCCCAGCCATACCAATAGAGATACAACGTCGCCGTCTCGACCAAAAAGAGCAGGCAATAGACGATGAACGACGGAAAGAAAATATCCGTCAGGTAGTTCATGAGCTTGGGATAGAACGAAATAAGCAGGAACAACAGAATGCCGCCGAAGAGGGCCGTCGTGGCATAGGCGGATGTCAGCAGCTTGGTGAATTCTTTGGCGAGCTTGTCATAGCGTTTTTCGCCGGTCTTCCAGGCGACGACTTCGCACAGCCAGGCGAAGATCGGCACGCCCAGCACGAAACCCGCGAGCAGCAAGTGGAGCTGCGCCACGACCCAGACAAGATTGCGGCTCCCGACATATGGAATGTCGCGATACTCGGTCGCGGCTGCCGGTGCGACATCTGCCCCGAAGGCCAGCGCGGGAAGGCTGAGGAGGCCCACGGCCCACAACAACCCCGAGAGCATCCCCCCATGACCGCGGCCGGCCCGGAGAAGTCTCTGAATCCATCCACCCTGTTGTTGCATGGCCCTCACCTCATCATCTCCACGTTACGGTTTCTTGGCATCAGGCGGAACCGGTGCGGGTGCTGCCGGCGTTTTCACTGCATCTTTGCCTGCCTGGCCCTTGCCCTTACTCTTGCTATTTGCCGCTTGGGCTTCTGCCTGTTGCTTTTCCAGCGCCTCGACTTGCACCGCAAGCTGCGCGAGCATCTTCTCGTCTTTATTGAGCGTATCCAGCGGTTTGAACGCCGGCTCTGCCTTGACTTCAGGCTTCTTACAACATTCATGCGGGTGCGGGGTGAACACCGGCAACGAAGACCAGAACAGGAGCGACAAGACCACAGCGCCTCCGGTCAATGCCGCCAACATCAAACCTTGGTCAGCCGGCACCCGCATCAGATCCCAGCGGGTAATCAACCCTTGATAATTCTCCGACGCAGGCCTGGCCGACTCCACCGTGCCACCGATGAACTTCCCCACAAGCCAAAAGCCGGCGACGGTCAAGAGCAGCAGCACCCCTGTGGCCACCGTGCCCCAGAGGACCAGCTCAATGCTGATCTTCTCCGCAACAGGAACGACCTTGAGGAGATCCGTCTCGAACAGGGAATGAACGGTAGAAATCGCGGTTGACGTCGTAAAACTCACCGCCAGCCACAGGATCGGCAAAAAGATGCCCCCGACCAATGCGCACTTCCACCAGAGCGTCAGCCCCAACCCCTCTTGCGGTTCGCGCTTCAGCCGTTCGAGGAAAAATGTTCGCCCCACGACCCCGAGCGCCCAGATATCGATCGGAATCGCCAGCAAGAAGAGCAAGGCGATGCCCACCCCTTCACCGATGTGCGACTCCAATCCAAACGTGATGGTTGGGAGGGCAAACACGGTGACAGGACTCGCCAGGAGCATCAAGAACGCCAGACCGATTCTGGTTTCGAAATGCACCATCCCGAGCGACAAGAAAAGCAAAACGAAGACGAGCTTGATGGGCAACCCGGTCCAGAATGCCGGCCACAGGATGCCGAGCCCGAGCTGAGAAGGGCACATTGATTCGCGTTCGTTTGTCATAGCCAGCAGAGTCCGTTCTGCGAGATGCCGCTAGTCCAAAAACTCTCGATTAATAATGGCAGAGATCGTGAAAATCAGGATCGCAGCCATAACCACAACCCATCCGATCAGCGCGATCGGACGTTTGAAAATATTCCGCTCCGGATCCTTGTCGATGAAGGGCAATGCGGCCAGCAGCGCCATAAAGGCTCCAGGCAGGGCCATCGCCCCGACAAACTGCCCGAGCTCGCCGGAAAACATTTTCAAGCGCAGCAACTGGAATAGGAACAAGAAGTACCACTCCGGCTCCGGGTGATAATCGCCAGGGTCCGGCGTCGCCTCTTCCAACAAGACCACCGGCTCCCAGAAGGCCAAGGCGCAGATGCAGGCAAAGACGGTCGCCATCCCGACGATGTCTTTCCAGATCTGCCGCGGGAAAAAGTAATCGGTCTTCGCCTTCAACTCTTCCGGCGTGCCCCGGAATGGACCAGCCGGTCCGGCCGACCTAAAGAGGAACAGATGCAGCCCGGCCAACCCCATCAACGCTGCCGGGAGCACCATCACGTGAATGACAAAGAACCGGCTTAACGTCATTTGCCCTGGAGTGGCGCCACCCTTCAGAAACCGGGCGATGAAATCGCCAATCACCGGCGTCTTATCCATAATTTCGACGCCGACGGTGGTCGCCCAATAGGCCCGCTGATCCCACGGGAGCAAATAGCCCGTGAAGCCGAATCCCATGACGATACCGAAGAGGGCCAACCCGACCAGCCAGATCAGTTCGCGCGGTTTCTTATAGGCGCCCCAGAGAAAGACTTGGGACATATGGGCAAACACGCAGACCACCATGGCCGTGGAGCCCCAGAAATGGTAGCTCAACAGGAACCAGCCGTAGTCGACGTCATGCAGGATATATTGGGTGCTGGCGTAGGCATGGTCGGCGGTAGGCACGTAGTAGAACATCAACAGCACGCCTGTGATGGCCTGCATGATGAAGATGAACAGGAGAACCGATCCGAAGACGTAGGCCCAGCGGGAACCGCCAGGAACCGGCTCATTGAGCATCTTCGCTGCAAGCAGCTTCAGCCCGATTCGCTCGTCGACGAAATCGATGACCTTCTCAACGATCGTTGCTTCTGTGTTGGTCGAAGGGGTGTGGCTCATCTAGACGATCCGCGTTTGGGACTTAGTCCCGGCTTTGAATTCCATATCGATAATCTGCACGTCTCCGCTCGCGGAGACCTGAATCGGGAGAGGGTCGAGAGGCCGGGGGGCCGGACCATCCAGCACCTTGCCTGCCGCGTCATAGATGCTCAAGTGGCACGGACAGAGAAACACCTGCCCGAGCACTTTGTGCTGCCGCCACTTGAATCCGCACCCAAGGTGAGGACATTTGCCGGAAAACGCGACGTAGGGCACGTCTTTCTTGTTGGTCCAGACAGTCTTTCCGTTGGCATCCCGGAAATCCATGTCCTTGCCCTGATAGATCTTCTCAAGCACCGCAGGAGTCGCCTTCAAGATCCAGACGTTCTTCTCGATCTCGGCTTCCGGCAGATAGGCCTCTTTGATCTTGCGCTTGAACTTGAACTGGGTACCGGCGTCTTCGGCCTTGATCTTCCCGACGTTGCCGATCTTCAACCATCCATTGTCGAACGGGGCATACATCGGCTTCATCAAGTACTTCAAGACGGGGAAGGCGATCGGCAATGCGATGAAGAGTCCGATCACATGGGTCAGGTTCGCGAAGAACGTCCGCCGCTTGACGTTTTTCTCCAGCTCGGGAAACGGCACGAGCACTTCGCCCGGCGTCACATGAAGGTGGTCCTCCAGATGCGGAATCTCCACTTCATGCGTCGTCACATAGTCTTCCCGCTTGAAGGGGGGGAAGTCCATGATGTCCGAGGAGGACGGGCGCAACTGCACCAGGTCGTCCGTGACACTTTGCACCGCACAGATCGGCACTTGCCGATCTCCCCCTTCGGTCAGCGACACGACCAAGTCGCTGATCTCATGGGACAGCGGGTCAACGATGACCTTGCTCAATTCCCCGATTTCGCGATCCGTACAGCGGACTTTTGATTTCAGTTTAGGCTGCATGCTACTTCTTCTTAATCGGCTTCGGCGTGGCCACCGATGTATTCTTGAATGTCCCCAGCCAGGAGGCGAGCGCCACGACGTCCTTCTCCTCCATGAGGTCCTTGTACTTGTCCGGCATCTTGCCCTTCTCGTACTCCTTCTCGAATCCCTCGGCCATAAAGCTCTTGGGGTCGAGAATTTTCTGCTTGATCTCGTCGACACTCAGATAGCTGGCGATATTGTCCAGCTCGGGACCGCGCTTCTTTCCGCCCTCGCCCTTCAGCTTGTGGCAGTTGTAACATTCTTGCAGTTGCCACTGCTCCTCGCCCAGCTTCATAAAGTCTCCGGATGCCGCGCTGGTGCCCCCAGGCGCTCCAGCGGTTCCCGCCGACTGATCCTGCGCCGCCTGATCCGCGCCCAAGGCCTTGAGCCGCGTCGACAAGACTTTCACCTGCTCATCGAGCGCCTTCGCCCGTGCAATCAACTCTTCGGCTTTCCCCTGCTCGGTCGCAGCCCGCTTGGGCTTCAGGATCTTGTCGATCTTCCCCTTCTCATCTTCCGGATCGTATTGCGGCCACATCGACGCACCGGAAATGTAGACCGTACAGAGCACGATATAGAACGCCACCAAAACCGCCACGGACTTGATCCCGCTCATCGGCTTGAGCGCCGGCGCATCCAGAATCATGAACACGACGGCCCCCAGCATCGCATAGGCGAAGAACATCATCTGGAAGATGACGGGGAACTCGAACGCCCTCGTGAAACCTATGAGCGCGCCACCCACCACCAGACCGATCACCAGCTTCTTAATCACATTCCCCATACAGATCCTCTTTCCTCCACTCGGCGTTCCGGACCCGGCTACTTGGCCCCGGCAGGAACTGGACTGCCCTCAGGTGCGTGCCCCTTCGAATCGGAAGGCCGAAGGGTCACGAGAATAGCGAAACTGACGACTGCGTAAAAGACGACGGTAATTCCGGTAATCCACCAGGCGGAGTACGACAGCGTCGGCGTAAAAGACTCCGCGGTGAAATCCGGCAGCAGATTGTACGTGTGGTAGTACTTCCGCAGTAAAGAGCGGACGGCGCCCATCAAACCCATCGTCCAAATTGCGCTGAAGGCCAGGAAGATCAGGACGAACTGGGAGACGAAGTCGATCTTCCCCCAGACGATCGTGCCCTGACTGATGGCCCGGTTATAAATCACGTAATTCACGACCGTGACGAACACCAACGTGAAGGCCGCGGAGTTCTTGGCCGGCATCAAGGCCAGGAAGTTCCAATCAGACGGCAGCTCCAATTCCGCCACTAACTTGGCGCCAGTGGGCACGAACCCATGAGGCGTCAGCCAGATGGCATCGCCCACAACAACCATCAAGAAACCGACCTTGATGACCGTGCTCGCCGAGACAGTCAGAGGAATAAAGCGGCCGATGGTGAACGGCGCCAGCAGCATCGGCAGCAAAAACGCCAGCGACGTCGGATCCGGCACCGGATAGTCGGTCAACACCTTGGTCATGACCAGGGGGAGCAGCACCATCACGACAGGAGCCAGGACTGTCATGCGAACCTTCTCGACTCCTTCGATGCGCTTCATACTGAGCCAGATATAGTAGTTACTGGCCAGAAAGATGAGCCCGATCATCGCACCCTGCATTTCGAAGAACATCGAGAGCTGGTCGGCCATCATATAAGGGCAGATCGACGCATCGTAGTCGCACAGCTCATAGGCCAACAGATAGCCCATGAAGGGAAGGAACAGCAACGCGCCCACGCCGATCAGATTGCCGACAAAACCCATCCAATCGTAGTAGGCCCGCTCTTCGTCCTTCTTGGCTCCCATGAACATATAGGCCGCGATCAAGCCCGCCACGAAACCGCCGAACGTCACGTTCCCGACGAGACGATGCAGATTGAGCGGCATCCAGCTGTAATTGAAGATCTTGTCCCACAAGCTCGCCGTGGCAAGAAACTCTTGCGGCGAGATACCCTCGGCCTTCACCGGCGTATTCATAAACGAGGTCGGCCCGTCGATCACGAAGAGCGTGATCGTGCCGATCAGGTTCAACAGCACACCCAAGGCGATATGGCGGGCCTTCTTCTCACCCTTCCAGGCGTCCCAGGTATAGAAATACATGTACAGCAAAATCGTCTCGCTGATGAACAACAGCGGATAGACCACTGCGAACAGCAGATAGAAATGATTGATGAGCCATGTGGTGAACTGCGGATAGGTCGCCAGCAGCACGAAAATGAAGAGGCCTCCGGTAAGGGCGGTCATACTGTAGAGAATGACCGTCACTTTCGTGACCTCTTTCGCCAGGCGATCGTACCGGGTATCCTGCTTCCGATACCCCAACCATTCCGAAATCACGACAAAGATCGGCGCACCGAGAATGAACCCGGCAAACAGGATGTGAAGCTGGGCGACGATCCACACCGCGGTTCGATTTCCCGTATAGGGAAACTCCACAGGAGGCGCGCCAGGAGCTTGGGCATACGCCACGCCTCCGAACAACGCCAGAAGCGCGAATGCCGCCACGAGACTGCGCTGCCACGTTTTCATGATGTTTCGCCGCCCCTCCTCACTAGAATTGAATTCCGCTTACTTGCCCGCTGGTGCCGGTGCTGCAGCAGGCGCTGCCTCGGGAGCTGCCGCCGGCGCTGCGGCTGCAGGAGCCGCCGAGACGCTTGCCGCATCAACCCAGGCGCTCTTGCCCGCATCCCATCCCTTGCCAGCCAACCCGAAGTTCCGCTCGAACAACACAAGCTTCCAGCGATCCTCATCCGACAACTTGCTCTTCCAGGCCTTCATCTTGGTGTTCGGAACCCCTTCGGAGATCCGCCAGAACCACACGGAATCGGAATAGAGCTTCATCCGCTCGCCGTTCCGGAAATCGCGGGCACCGGCCTTGACCGGCTTGCCGTCCTTGCCGTGACAGCTGGCGCAGTTCACATCGGGGTTCGCCTCGCCGATAAAGAGCTTCCGGCCCTCTTCTAACTTGGCTGCATCGGCCCACCAACCGGCAGGCATATGCTTGTCGGCATACTCAGCTGGAGCTGGCGGGGGCGGAACAACCGGCCCTTCACCACCACCTTCGCCGCCACCGCATGCCGCCATGAAAAGTCCCATCCCCAACACCACCGCCAGCTGCGCAACTTTCATCTGCTTCATAACCATCCCTTGCTCCTTTTTTCCGACCACATCGATGACGTTATACTTTCACACTTGGACGAAAAAAAACGCTTTCACTGGGGGATAATCACCCCTGCAAAAGCGCTGATCTCAACAAATCCTGTGACGCCACGCGCACTCCCCCGCCACTTCAAACAACCAATCCAGCGAGGCGCGTATGAGCCCCACGGACCGCTTCGGTTATTTCTTACGCTTGCCCTGAGACTTCCCTCGTTTCTGCTCCTGTTTCCGCCATGAACGAATCAGCTTGACCCCGATGAACCCACCGACTACTGCCGCTGCAGCCCCGAATCCTAGATAGACCCACTGAGGAGCGCTGCCTCTGTCGTGGATGCAGCCGGTTCCGAAATTGACCTGGATTCTTCGCTCTGCCTCCAGATCCTTCGGGTCAAACGAGACTTTCTGCTGCTGCTGCTCCCCCCTGGCTTCAATCAGCAGCGGATCGCCAAGATTATCGTTATGAAGATGAAACGCCGCCTTGTAGTATCCGTCTCCATCGGTCTTGACGATCTGCCCGTAGGAGATTCTTGTATCCTTGACGAGCACGTCTATATTCGCGCTCGCCTTGCCATCTGCCCCGCACACAAACCCTTCGACGGTAAACCGATGGTCAGCTTCATGCGTCGCAGAAACAACCGACGGAAGACCGCCTAACATTGCAATGGCTAGAATCCACTCCCGCCATCGCGATTCACTCTGTGCCGTCTGTCTGCGCCTCACGTGTTCTGTGCTGATACCTTTTTCCGTCGTCGAACTCTTGCGTCCGCCTCACACAATAGAAAGGTTGATCAGCAATGAATCCGGCCATTTTGAGGCCGACCCTTTTAACATAGCCCCCATCCTTTGTCAACGAATTGGCGGCCCGATTGTAGATAGCACATCATCTGTCCGGTTTTTGTAGCACGTGATCTGTCCGGTTTAGGGTGCGCCCTCAAGGAGGGCCACCATGACACGGGCGACCGTACTACAGGAGGTGCGACAGATGCGGTTTGAGGAGCTGTATGCGCGGCAACAACGGCGGGAGTTGACGGTGGAGGACGCGGCCGAGATGCTGGGGGTAACGGAACGGACGTTTCGCCGGTGGCGGGGGCGCTATGACGCCGAGGGCGCCGAGGGGTTGCAGGACCGTCGCCTGGGTCGCGCCTCGGCCCGCGCGGTGCCGATGGATGAGGCGCTGCGGATGGTCACATTGTATGAGACCCGGTACACGGGCTGGACCGTCAAGCACTTCCACGAACGCTGGCACACCGAGCATGGCGGGACCCGATCCTATAGCTGGACGAAGAAGACGTTGCAGGCCGCAGGACATGTGGCCCGAGCGCCTCGACGCGGGGCCCACCGCAAAAAGCGGCCCCGCAAACCGTTGCCGGGCATGATGCTGCACCAAGACGGGTCCACCCACGAATGGGTCCCCGGCTGTCAGTGGGATCTGATTGTGACGGTGGATGATGCGACCACCGAGATCTATTCGGCCTTCTTCGTCGAGGAAGAAGGGACCCTGAGTAGCTTGCGCGGCCTGCGGGAGGTCATCGAGACGCACGGACTCTTCAGTTCGCTCTATACCGACCGGGGCTCGCACTACTGGTATACCGAGGAGGCCGGGGGCACAGTCGACAAGACCCGGCTGACGCAGGTGCATCGTGCGTTGCAGCAGCTCGGGATCACGCTCATTCCCGCCTATTCGCCGGAGGCGCGGGGCCGGTCGGAGCGGGTCTTCCGGACCCTGCAAGATCGACTACCCAAAGAGCTGGCCCTCGCCGGGCTTACCGAGATGGCGGCGGCCAACCAGTACCTGACCACGCAGTTTCTCCCCGCGTACAACCAGCGCTTTGCGGTGCCGGCCCCCGAAGCCGGCACCGCCTTCGTCCCGTGGATCGGCACGTCCCTGGCCGAGATGCTGTGTGTGCAGGAGGAGCGAGTCGTGGCCAAGGACAACACCGTGCACTATCACCGCCAGCGGCTCCAGATCCCGCAGGACCCCCATCGGTTTCATTATGTGCGGGTCACGGTGCGGGTGCATGAATATCCCGATGGGACCCTGGCCGTGTTCCACGGGCCTCGGTGGCTGGCCCGGTATAGTGCCGAGGGCATACTGCAGGAGGCCACCGTGACGACACGGCCACAGCCCACACGACATCGGGCGAGCCGATGACTCAGTAAGAGGCAGGAAACACCGGACAGATCATGGGCTACATCAACCGGACAAGTTAACTTGCTATCTACACGAATTGGCGGCCCGATCCGACAAGACGGCAAATGCCGTTCTACGCGCCAGGAGAGGGCCATTCCAGATCTGTCTGTATAGGGGAAGCGGAGAAAAAAGATAGCGTGGGAGACAGAGAATTTACAGAATCCCGCGCGCTTTTGCGGCGGCGGCGACACGCTCCGCTTCGGCTCGCCGTTCCGAGTCTTTCTTAGCGATCCAATGCTCCCAGGATTTCCCCGTCGCCGTGTCTTCACCGGTGAAGGCAATCGTCGCAATCTGGTCATAACGGATTTGTCGCGCGGAAGAACTGTCGGAGGGGAATACCTCGAGGTAGGAATCGGACGCGTTGACCTGACGATTGAAGAGATACCCGCTGAGAGACTCTCCGGACTTCAAGGAAACCGTCACATCACCGCGATAATCAAACGCCAGCTCCACCGCTTCTGCCAGCTCAGCAAATGAAGCCGGCTGAAATACGCGGCCTTCTAGCGAGCCCGCCACACCACCAACGCTATGATTCTTGGTATCAGTCATGAAAAACCGTGAGACATGAAACGTGAAACGCATCTCGTGAATCGTGCCTCGCAGGCAGGCGGAGCTGATAGCGAATGGCGCATGGCACGGACAAAGAAAATTCCGTCTTGTCTACAGGCATGCTATCGGCCATAAGCTATACGCCATATGCTCTTTTCTTCGGACGAGCGATGCTTCACGCTAGCTGTCATCGCGAAGTCGGAAGCACCGTCAGCTTAACCGTCCGGCCAAACCCGGAGAGCGTGCCGAACGTATCTTCGACTGCCGAGGCTTCATAGCCGCAATGCACCATGCAATCGGCGCACTTCTCATTCCGCCCCGTTCCGTACTGGTCCCACGCCGTGCTATCCATCAGCTCACGGAACGTCTTGGCGTAGCCCTCTTGAAGCAAATAGCAGGGCTTCTGCCACCCGAATACATTATAGGTCGGATTGCCCCAGGGCGTGCATTCGTACTCCCGCCGTCCCATTAAGAAATCCAAGAACAGCGGCGACTGATTGAACTGCCACCCCTTCTTCGGACTCCCCAAAATACGGGAAAACAATTCCCTCGTGCGCTCTCGCTTCAAAAAGTGCTGCTGATCAGGCGCCTTGTTATAGCTGTACCCTGGCGAGATCATCATGCCTTCGACACCGAGCTCCATCATCGCATCGAAAAACTTGCGCACACGTTCAGGGTTGGCATCATCGAACAGGGTCGTATTGGTCGTGACCCGATGCCCCCGCTTCAGCGCCGCCTTGATCGCCTTCACCGCCACGTCATAGACCCCGTCCCGGCAGACAGCCAGATCGTGCTCGTCTTTCAGTCCGTCCATGTGGACGCTGAACGTGAGAAACTTTGAGGGCTCATACTCGTCGAGTTTTCGCTCCATCAAAATCGCATTGGTGCAGAGATACACATACCGCTGCTGCGCGACCAGCCCGCGGACGATCGCTGGCATCTCGGGATGGATCATCGGTTCGCCGCCGGGGATACTGACGATCGGGGCTCCGCATTCCTCCGCCGCAGCCAGGCACTGCTCCGTCGTAAGCCGCTTATCCAGCACATGATCGGGGTATTGGATCTTGCCGCAGCCGGCGCAGGCCAAATTGCACCGGAACAACGGCTCCAGCATCAAGACGAGCGGATACCGCTTCACCCTGTTTATTTTCTGGGTGAGCACATACTTCGTCACCGTAAACATCTGGGAAATCGGAACGGCCATTCCTCTCTCCTCCTACATACATCTGTGACTGTTATGATGATGAGCGGCGGCGAATGCGACGCTCACCGGGACGTCGAACCATCCCCGCTTTCACATGGCGCAGGCACCGCACATGGGAATCTTTGGAGGCGCCGAGCGGGGTCGAACCGCTGCATCGCAGTTTTGCAGACTGCTCCCTTAACCACTTGGGTACGGCGCCCCGCGCGCATTATAGTCCGGGCAAGGGGTGAGAGGCTAGAGGCGAGAGGAAAGATCTACGGTTTACTGGAAAGAACAGGAATTTCTTTTCCGAGCGTCGAGGGCCGATCCGACTGCGGAGTCATCGGCTCCCACCCTTCAGTCGAAAGGGCCACGGGCTCTCCGTTTCCCTCGGCCTCTTTTTCCTTGGCCATCAGCTCGACTTCTTGAATCAACGTGTCCATCAACTCTTCGATCGGCACCTTGCGGACGAGCTTGCCCTTCTTGAAGAGGATACCCTTGCCTTCACCGCCGGCAATTCCAATATCCGCCTCCTTGCCTTCACCGATTCCGTTCACGACGCAGCCGAGGACCGACACATTGAGCGAGGTCTTAATATGACCCAGCTTCTTTTCCAATTCATTGGCCAGCTTCACCACATCGATCTCGACGCGGCCACAGGTAGGACAGGCAATCACATTGATCCCGCGGTGGCGCAGTTCGAGCGACTTCAAGATCTCGAACCCCACCTTCACTTCCTCGACCGGATCAGCAGCCAGGGACACGCGCAAGGTGTCGCCGATTCCCTGCGAGAGCAAGTAGCCGAGCCCCATGGTCGACTTGACGGCCCCCGTCATTAGCGTTCCCGCCTCTGTGATGCCGATGTGCAAGGGGTAATCGGACTGGTGTGCAAACAGCCAGTACGCATCGATCGCATGGTGCACATCAGACGCCTTCAGCGACACCTTCATGTTTGTGAATCCAACGTCCTCAAGCGCATGAACGGCGTTGAGCGCCGATTCGGCCAACGCTTCCGGTGACGGCCAGCCATACTTGTCCAGCAACGGCCGTTCGAGCGACCCGCCATTCACGCCGATGCGCAAGGGAATGCCCCGTTCGTTGACCGCCTTGATGACTTCTTCGACTTTCCACCACGCGCCAATGTTACCAGGATTGATCCGGACGCAATCCACGACCTCGGCAGCCTTCAATGCCAGCCGGTGATCGAAATGAATATCCGCAATCAACGGCACGGTCATCGCCGCTTTGATCGTGGGCAGCACCGCCGCCGCTGCGTCGTCCGGCACGGCCACGCGGATGACTTCGCACCCCGC
Source organism: Nitrospirota bacterium (assembly GCA_041178465.1). Lineage (GTDB taxonomy): Bacteria > Nitrospirota > Nitrospiria > Nitrospirales > Nitrospiraceae > Palsa-1315. The sequence goes on along the minus strand of JBEGVJ010000008.1, from coordinate 39,152 downwards.
TGCCTCCAACTGGCGAATTTGCTCGATTGTGGCTGCGACATCGCGCGTATCGGTCGAGCACATCGACTGCACGGATATGGGAGCATCGCCGCCGATCTTCAGCTTGCCGACTTGAATCTGTCTGGTTTTCCGTCGCGTGATATGCATAACTGGTGTTCGTCCGGTGCTTTTGCCTTTTTACTGGTTCATTTTGCCTTGCACTAGCTTCCCTGCTCGTCTCCATGCGGCAACCGATCAGCCAATGACGCGAGCGTGCGCGGCTCTCGCGCGGGAGCCGGCGCCGTGCCGATCAATTCCTTCACACTCTGATAAATGCCTTCTGCCGTCAGCCCGTACCGTTCGCGCAAGAAGTCCTGCGGCCCTTGCTCAATGTACCAGTCCGGCAACCCAAGAACCTTCGTCCTCACGTCCGTCACGCCTCCGTCGGACAGGGCTTCCAGGACCGCGGAGCCGAACCCGCCCATCTTGCAGCCCTCTTCCACCGTCACCACATAGCGAACCCTCTTCGCGACCTCGAGGATCAAGTCTTGATCCAACGGCTTCACAAAACGCGCGTTCACAACCGCGGTTGAAATACCTTCCGCCTCAAGCCGTTTCGCTGCCGTCACCGCATGCCAGACCGGCACACCGATCGCGATAATCGCGACCTCCGTGCCGTCCTGCAGCAACTCGCCTTTCCCCATCGGCAAGGCCTTCGGCTCCTGATCCATCGGAACACCCAAGCTCAGCCCGCGCGGATACCGAACCGAGGCAGGCCCCTCATGCTGAACGCAGGTCTTCAGCATATGCTGCAACTCATTTTCATCCTTCGGCGCCATGACGACCATGTTCGGCATGTGGCGCAGGAACGCGTAATCGAATGCCCCATGGTGCGTCGTCCCGTCTTCTGCAACCAGCCCGCCACGGTCGATGCAAAAGGTCACCGGCAGATTCTGCGTCGCGACATCATGCACGACCTGGTCATACGCGCGCTGCAAAAACGTGGAGTACAGCGCCACCACCGGGCGGAGACCCTGCGTCGCGAGACCAGCCGCAAATGTCACCGCATGCTGTTCGGCAATACCCACGTCATAGATTCGGTCCGGAAACTCTTTCTCGAAAATATTCAGGCCGGTCCCTTCGCACATCGCAGCCGTAATCGCCACGATCCGCTTATCCGTTCGGGCCAGCTTCACCAGTGATTCGATGGCAATCTGTGTATAAGACGGGCGAGCCGCTTTTTTCGCGGGAACCCCGGTTTCACGAACAAAGGGCGGACAGGCATGGAACCACACGGGGTTCTTCACCGCCGGTTCGTAGCCCAACCCTTTTTTCGTAATGACATGGAGCAGCACCGGCCCCTTCATCTTCAGCACATTTTCCAAGGTGGGCAACAGATGCTCAAAGTTATGTCCATCGATCGGACCCGCATACCTAAAGCCCAGCTCTTCAAAAAGCAGCCCTGGAAGGATCGCGCCCTTAGCCAGCTCCTCCGCTCGACGAGCCCACTTTTGCATGTCATGTCCAATGTGGGGAATCTTTCCCAGGAGTTGCCCCGTTTCCTCACGCATCTTGGTATAAAACTCTCCGGTGAAGGTCCGGTTCAAATAGGAGGAAATGGCCCCCACGTTCTTCGAGATGGACATCTGGTTGTCGTTCAGAATGACCAGGAAGTCTTTTTCCAATCCTCCGGCATGATGCAGGCCTTCCAGCGTCATTCCGGCCGTCATGGCCCCGTCCCCGACAACACAGACCACTTTATGTTTCTGCGCCAATTGCTCACGGGCTGCGACCATGCCAAAGGCGGCAGAAACGCCGGTGCCGGCATGGCCCGCATTGAACGTATCGTAGATGCTCTCCTCGCGCTTCGTGAAGCCGCTCATGCCCCCGTACTGCCGGAGCGTGTGAAACTGCTCACGCCGTCCGGTGAGCAATTTATGCGCATAGGCTTGATTGCTCGTGTCCCACACGATCTTGTCCTGGGGCGTATCGAGCAGATAGTGTAACGCCACCGTGAGTTCGATCACGCCGAGGTTCGAGGCCAAGTGGCCGCCAACATTGGAGACCACGCCGATAATCTGCTCCCGCAACTCCTGGCACAGGGCAGGGAACTGCGCTGGCGACAGCCGTTTCAGATCGGCGGGGCTTTGAATGGTCTTCAAAATCGACATAGCAGATGCTCCTTTGCGTGAATGCATGCGCCTGGTAACGACGGCCTGAGTGAGACAAGCACTGGCGAAGCAGTGGGCGGCTTGAATAGACAGAGAACAGGCGCGATTTTCACATGGGAAGCCCATGTTGTCAAGCGGTTAGAGCCGGCACCGGCAAACCGCTCGGATCACTTATGGCTCAAATCTATAGGTCAATAATGTCGAGAGCGTGAAATCTGCTGCGCTCCCGGTAATGAAGTCGAGATTTTCTACCCCGTAGCCTTGCCACAAGAGGTGCTGGGTGAGGCGGTAGCTGAACCCCAGCACCGATTCCGTCACGCCCTTATCCAACACTCGCGTGCCCACACCGTAAAAAGGTGTGGAGTAGTAATCGAACTGCGCCGTGAAGGAGAGATTCTCCGACCACAGGTACTCCAGGGCGGCGAGCCCTGATACCGTCGGCTGGAGAGACATCCCCGTGATACGGCCGGTCGGGACCACTCCATTGAGGTTGCCATAGACCATCCAGCGACCGCCAAAACCCTTCTCAATCGCCAGACCGATCCCGACATCCGGACTGCCGCTCCCGAAAAATTGCCCTGCATCCCCCGTGGGAAGTTTGAGTGCCGTACGGATCGACAGCGCCGGAATCGATGCACTCTCTGACAGCAATTGGTACTTGCTCATCACTGTGCTATCGCCCAATCCGGCAGCGCCCTCGCGTCCGCTGGCTATCGTCTGCCCCCCCCGTGAGAGATTGAATTGATAGCCCGACTTGCCAAGTACCTTTCGGTCAGGCGACAAGCCGCTTGTTGCCCGTTCAACTGCCTGAATGGGTCCATCCATGAATCCACGATAGCGATACAGTGCGGGAACCTCCATGGCGAGTTCCCATCGCTCTGTCGCTCCGTACCGGAGGAACAAACCGGACCGCAAGGTCTCAAACTTCATCGCCACACTCGCCTGAGGGGTTTCATCGTAAAAAACACTGGCCGTTTCAGCGAGCTCCAATCGAACATCCAGCACGCCCTTCTTCAGCACCGTCGCGCGATCACCCGGCATGCTTAAGACCAGTTGTTGAATCGGCTGGAAGTTTCTGACAGGGAAGGGACCGAATCCCTCTGCTTTGACCAGCGCTGGCCGGACACAAAGAAAAGCAAGAAGTCCGACGAGCAGCGCCCGATCGAATATCGCGCGGCACTTACCGGCACGCGGCAACAGATTAATAGGGGAAGTCGAGCCCGGCAAAGATCGCCCCCCCTTCCCGGCTATAGCCATAGTCAACGCGTCCGACGACGTTGGGTCGCACGATTCCACGAAATCCAACACCCGGAGTCATGCGGTAGCTCTTAAAGCTGACGTCCTTGTAATCATTGAAAACCTGGCCGGTATCGAGGAACGGCGCGATCTCGAAATCCGCGCTGACGCCCGCAACCTTTGCGCGGGCCAGATGAATGCGCTCCTCGACACTCAGCGACAGAAGATGCTTATCGATGAAACGATCGACGCCGAATCCACGCAGATTGTTTTGCCCGCCCAGCGAACTTTGCTCGAAGAACGGCACCTGATCCCCAATGGTGGCTTGAAGGTCCGCCCGCACGACCAGAATCGCACGCTTCGATTCACTGGGGAACAGCTTCTTGACCTCAAGTTCGTAGCGGGAATAGACGGGATGATCGCCGTTGCGAAGATTCTGGTTCACTTCCGCGTACGCCGTGACCGCCATCCCATCGGTCGGTGAGACAAGGTTGTTACGCGTATCGTAATAGAACGTCGCCCGGTGCCCAAGGATGAGCGACTCCCCCTGCACCCCATCCACCGCAGGGAATCGATCGACGGTATAAGGAAGATCGGTGGCGCCTTTTTGCAGGCGCACATCGCGGAACCGCTGGCCGACGGCAACCTGGGTCACTTCGTTCGCATAAACTCCAAATCGCCAGTTCACCCGCGCTTCACGCGCCGTGTAGTTCGTTTCGTTCGACTGCGGCGTCGTTTGTCCTGAGTCAAAGAACCGCGACGTGGCATTCTTGAAAAACGAGGCGCCGAAATTCAACGAGTAGCGGCCCTGACTGAATGCCGGATCGGCGTAACTGAATACCACTTTGCGCTCGATCTGCTCCGTATAGGATCCGATGAACCGAATTTCCCGCCCCCCCGGCTCGTATCGAAACACATTGAGCGCGCCGCGCGTCCCGACGATGGAATTGCGAACGACCATCGGCGCGACGATGTATTTGAGCTCTCCATCAGGGTCAGTGATCAGAATCGGGACGATCAACCCGGCATCGTTCCCATCGTTCTTGCTGCTCCCCACGGCAGGAACCGGGAAATATTGGACGTCGGCCCCTGCATGCTCCGGCAGCGCGATAGCACGCGCCACAAGAAACACGAGAGCAACGGCAATACAACCGCGCGAGCTGAGCATGGAATTCCTGGAGAGAGTTACGGGGCTTTAATTTTGTCGGATTTCTTGCGAAGCTGGTCCACCAAGTCGGCATAGGTCGAAGAGCGGAGGATTTTCGAGAACTGCCCACGATAATTACTCACCAAGCTTACCCCGTCCACCACCACGTCATAGACCCGCCACTCAACACCCTTATTAAGCAGCCGATAATCGAGGGGAATTTCGGTCTTACCGGTGAGCACCTTGGTTCGCACCTCAGCATAGTCTTTTTCCGTCCGTTCATTGATGTACTGCACGCCTTCGCCGGAATAGGTCTCGACTTTGTCCGCATAGGAACTCGTTAATAGCGTCTTGAACAGTGCGACAAATTCCTGCTTGTCCTTATCGGACAGCGTATTCCAGGGAGCCCCCAGCGCGCGTCTCGACATTTCTTGATAATCGAACCGATCCCCGACAACCTGTTCCAAGCGCTGCCGGCGTTCTTCCGCTCGCGGCGATTGCTTGAGCTCCTTATCCTGAACGATTTTCAGCACTTCATCGATCGTGCTTTTCATGGCCTCAGTCGCGCCACCCGCCACTGCCGATTGAACGGCCATCCCGCCAAGAAGCACGAACAGGCACGCCATCCCGCTCACAACTCTGCCCCAACTCCCCCGCTGCGCTTGTGGAACCGCAGACCCCTTGATGATCTCCATCATAATATCCTTTCCTCCCCGCTATGAGAGCCAAGCCCGGCGCCGTCTTCGGCAGATCAGTTCACTTTGCCATGAACATATTGGCTCACCAACTCCTCTAGATCGAGGCCCGATTCGGTATCGCGTATCGTATCCCCCGGCTTAAGCGGATCGCCGCCCCCGCCCGGAGATAGCGCCAGGAATTTCTCTCCGATGATGCCACGAGTCTTGATTGACGCAATGGTGTCCGTATAGAGCTTGACGGTGTTGTTGACCGCCAGTTTCACCATCGCGCGGTCCTCCTTGAGCGTAATCCCGCGCACCCGGCCGACTTCGACTCCGGCGATTTCGACGGTCGAGCCTGACTTGAGCCCCGATGCGGTATTGAACTGCGCATCGACTTCGTAGACATCGCCCCCGACCAGTTCGAGTTTCCCGAGTTTAATCGACAGGTACCCGAGGCACAGACTGCCGACAAGCACGAAGAGACCGACCATCATCTCCAACTTGGCTTTTTCCATCCTTGGTACTCCTCCCTCACCCACCGTGCAATCCAGGCAACACCACGGTCCCACCAACGGAAATGAATTCATGGATGTCCGGATCGGTAATCCGCTGAAACTCACCGGCTGGAGCCATGGCCGCAATCTTGCCGCTCCGAAGCATCGCCACCCAATCGGAGATCGCAAAGATCTCAGGAATTTCATGGCTGACCATCACCGCCGTAAAGCCGAACCGCCGTTGCATCGTGACGATCAAATCATGAATCGATTTCGCCATCAAGGGATCCAGCCCGGTCGTCGGCTCATCGAACAGGATAATCTCCGGCTCCATAACCAATGCCCGCGCCAATCCGGCACGCTTCCGCATACCTCCGCTCAACTCAGCGGGAAACTTGTGCCCCATCCCTTCCAATCCGACCTGTGCCAGCTTTTCTTCGACCCGTTGCGTCACCGCCGGCCCCTTCATCCGCAGCTTCTCACGCAGCGGAAACGCCACGTTCTCGAAGACGGACAACGAGTCGAACAACGCCGCGCCCTGAAACAGCATCGCAAACCGCTTCCGCACATCGTTCAAGCGCGTACCCGACAACCGGGAAATCTCTACATCGCCGACCCACACCTCGCCACGATCCGGTTGCATGAGCCCGATCATGTGCTTGAGCAGCACACTCTTTCCTTCCCCGCTCCGACCGATGATGGTCGTCAGCTTGCCGGCGGGAATCGTGAGATTCACCCCCTGCAACACCGGCTGCCCGCCCAGCTTCTTTTCAACGCCAATCAGTTTGATCATGATGTCAAAGCAAGACCGAGGTGAGGAAGTAATCCCAGACGAGAATGAGCACCGAGGTCAACACCACGGCCTCTGTCGTTGCCGTCCCCAATCCCTCCGCACTCTGCCTCGTATGGTACCCTTTATAGGAACAAATCCAGCTGATGATCAGCCCGAAACTGATTGACTTGAGAATCCCCCCGTAGACGTCTTTCCATTCCACGGCCGATTCGATCGAATTCCAATAGGACCCGGCATTGACTCCCAGTAAATCCACACCGACGAGATAGCCGCCATAGATGCCGACCACGTCGAACATGGCCACGAGCAACGGGACCCCGATCAGCCCCGCCACCAGCTTCGGCGCAATCAAATACTGCAACGGATTGATCGCCATGGTATCGAGCGCGTCGATCTGCTCGGTAATCCGCATGATGCCGACTTCAGCCGTCATGGCCGAACCGGCCCTGGCGGTCACCATCAATGCGGCCAACACCGGCCCCAATTCCCGAATCATGCTCAACGCCACCGCGGAGCCCAGCAAACCCTCCGAACCGAATTTCCGCAAACTGTAGTAGCCTTGCAGCGCCAGCACCATCCCCGTAAACCCGGCTGTCAAGACCACCACGAACGTCGATTTGTACCCGATAAAGTGAAGCTGCTTCAGCATATGGGAAAATCGAAATGGCGGCCTCGTCAGCCACGCAAACGCCGACAACACAAACAGCAGCATGCGGCCCATCTCCTGCACGCGAGTGACCACCGACGCACCAAGCCGTTCAACCATGTTCATGATCATCGATTACCTAGATATTGCCCGGCAGGCGATGCGCCTTCTGAATCCGCATAATGCTGAAACCATTCCGTCAATCGATCCGCCGCCACGCGGCTTTGCTTCCGTAGCCGATTCAGCCCCACGAAACTGGAGGGGCGTCGGATGAGCACTAGCATGCCTTGTAGCCACCCAGTGGGCCTGAGAAAGAGGTTGAAGTCAAGGGGGAGATCTTCATCCACCAGGTCGGACACCGTCCGCACAATCGCCATGGGCACGCCTCGTTCCTGAGCCACCGCCGCCACCGCCGCACTTTCCATATCAAGCCCGACCGCATCGGTCAGACGCCGCAGCCGGCGCTTTCCCTCAGCCTGCCACACGACGGTCGGCACGGATACGACCGTTCCCACCCGTGCAACGATCCCCGCACTCTGCGCGACGGCGAAAAATCCTGAGCGCACCGCCTCATCGCACAGCACAGGCTCGCCCCGCATCGTCCAGGCTCCCTCGAAATCCGCAGAAGAAACCGCGGTACCAAGGATAAGGTCTCCCACCTGAGCCGGCGCAAGCGCACAAGCAAAACCCGTCGATATGGCCAGAGACATGGCCTGTTCCTTCAACACTCCTCTGGCAGCCATGCTGGCCGCCTCGGGGCCGACGCCGGTCTGAATGAGCCAATAGGAGCGATCCCCCCGCTGCCCGATATGGCAGCGGACTCCGGCGATCATCGAAACACGATCCGTAGCGAGCGCGCGGCGAACGGCCTGGAGCTCCCAGCGGGTCGCGACAAAGATGGCGATGGGATTCACTGAAGATCCTGAGTGTGGGTGCGCCGCGCCATCGTCGGAAATTAGCGGAATGTTCAACGATCGGCCCGATGACACCCGGACGCGAGCACATGCTGCCGCACTTCATCGGCCCGCATCTCCCCACGCGTCCGTAGGTTCCGGTACATCGCCAGCGCCCACAAGGGAAAGTATTGGCAGTACCAGTGATAACGAAGATAAAACACCCGAGGAAATCCGGTGCCTGTATGCCGGACCTCTTCCCAGGAGCCATCCTTCATTTGGTGACGGAGCAGATACTGGATGCCACGCGCGACACTGAAGGCATCGATCATCCCGGCCGACATCAGCCCCATAATGGCCCAGGCTGTCTGGGAAGGCGTGCTATCGCCCTTCCCGCTCCACGCAGGATCATCCTCATAGGAATGACAGGACTCGCCCCACCCGCCATCGGGATTCTGCTTCGACTCAAGCCAGGAGACCGCACGACGGATATAGGGCTCCGAGAGATCCACCCCAATCGCACGAAGGCCAGCCAGAACGGACCAGGTACCGTAAATGTAATTAACGCCCCACCGACCGTACCAGCTGCCGTCAGCCTCCTGCTCTCGCTTAAGGAACCGGAGGGCCGGCGCGACGGCGGGATGGGTCTGATCGTAGCCCAAGGCGGCGAGCATCTCGAGACAACGTCCGGTCAAGTCGGATGTGCTCGGATCGAGCAAGGCATGGTGATCGGCGAAGGGGATGTAGTTGAAAACAATTCGATTATTGTCCTTGTCGTACGCCCCCCACCCGCCATCAGACCCTTGCATGGCGAGGACCCAGCTCGCCCCACGCTGGATGGATTCCTGCAAGTCGACGGTCTCAGCCATCCGGACTTTTGAGAGCGCCATCAAGACCACGGCTGAGTCATCTACGTCGGGATAGAGTTCATTTTCAAACTGGAAATACCAGCCGCCCGGCTCCGCGTTGGGAGACGAGAACTTCCAATCTCCGACCGTTTTCGTCTGACGCGAGACCAAATACGCCGCCGCCTTCTGAAGCGCAGGATGGTCCTGCGGCATCCCGGTTTCGATGAGGGCGTTCATGAGCAAGGCCGTGTCCCAAATCGGCGAGTGGCAGGGCTGAAGATGCAGCGCCTCAACCTGCTGATTCCCAATCGACACGATGTCGTAGACTTCCAGCGCTTCAATTTCGTGAAACGCCTTCCGCACCAAAGGATCGTCGACCTGATAACCAAGACAACGAAGGGCTACGATGGAATTCGCCATGGCCGGATAAATCGCCCCTAACCCGCCGCTGCCCTTGATATGGTCCAACATCCAAACGGCAGCCTTGTGCAAGGCTTTCTCTCGCAACCAACTGAGCGGCATCCGGTCGTAGAGCTTGAGCACCCCGTCCAATTGGACAAAGAAATTATGCGGGGTGAACCACCGCTGGTCCTTATTGAAGGGCGGCACATCGCGATAGCGAATCTGCGCCCTGGGAGCGACATAGAGTTCATCGATTCCCTGCTCCTTGGGAATGCGGCACACAGGCTGATTCGCAAACACGATGAGCAAGGGAATCAGGACGGCACGCGACCAATAGGAGATCGCATAGATACTGAAGTAGAAGCGCTTGGGCAGGAGCATGATCTCCGGCGGCATGCTCGGAATGCCCTCCCAATCGTATTGCTCGAACAGAGCCAGTGTAATTTTCGTGAAGACATTCGCGCAGACCACACCGCCCTTGGCCTGAATACAATCGCGGGCGCGAAGCATGTAGGGTTCGTCTGCCGAAATACCGCTCAGTTTCAATGCGAAATAGGCCTTGACCGAGGCGCTGATCTCCGAGGGTCCTCCGTAAAAAATCGGCCAGCCGCCATCAGGCAATTGCATGGCGCGGAGATAGCGGACGGCCTTGCGCTCTCGCTCGGGATCCACTCGATCAAGAAACCGCCGCAGCATCAGGTACTCAGAAGTCAGCGTGGTATCGGCCTCGAGTTCGGCAACCCAATAGCCTTCGGACACATGTTGTCTGGAGAGGAACCAGGCCTGACTGCGCCTGACCGCATCGTCAAGCGCATCAACCGGACTGACGGAATGGCTGGTCGAACGGCGCGTTACAGGATCGGCCGGAGGGGGAAGCACGGACTTGTCAGACACCAAGCGCAACGGAGGAACCTCGGCCGCCAACCCCAATTTCTCAGGAACGGAGACGAAGAAACTGTCCGATAGACGATCCAGGAGCGCTCGAATCAAGTTCATTGTAATTATGTATTGGTCTGCAAAACTGTAGGTGGATGGGACAATGCGACGTGACCCGCCTCGCCCTTATAACACTCGACATACGAGCGGCATGCTCATAGATTTACCGTGCGAAGTATATAACAGACCCCCTACTTGGAGTCAAGAAGCGGAGAGCGGAAGTCCTCTGAAATATGAACTTTTTTGCCAGTCTAGCTTGCTGAAACCGACTGCAAGTTACCCAGCCTCACCGAGACGATTTTCGAGATGCCCGGCTCTTCCATGGTCACCCCGAATAACGAATCTGCGATGGCCATCGTCCGCTTGTTATGGGTGATGACCATGAACTGCGCCCCCTCGGAAAGTTCGCGCAAGACGCCGGTAAAGCGTCCGATATTCTCTTCGTCCAGCGGCGCGTCGATTTCGTCGAGGATGCAGAACGGCGTCGGCCTGATCAGGAAACTCGCAAAAAGCAGCGCCATCGCCGTCAACGTTTTCTCGCCACCCGAGAGCATGGTGATGCTCTTCAATCGCTTGCCGGGTGGCTGCGCCACGATATCGACTCCCGGCTCCTGCGAGCCCCCCCCCTCTGCAGCCTCATCCGCCGGCACCTCGACCAACTGGAGTTCGGCCCGGCCGTTCGGAAAGAACTTCGCAAAGACTTCGCTGAACTTCTGCTGAAGCTCGGCGAACGTACTGGCAAACATATCTTTCGTCGTGCGATTGATCCGCTGAATGATTTCCTTGAGCGAACCGATTGACGTGGACAAATCCTGCTCCTGCGTCGTCAAAAATCGATACCGTTCATCCAGCTCTTGATGTTCGCTGATGGCGGCCAGGTTGATCGGCCCCAGACGATCGAGCTTTTCGCGAATTTTCTGCAATTGCTCCTTCAGCACCGCCTCACTCACACCTGGCAGCGCTTCCGAAGTCGGGGCCTCCCCGAGCGATAACTGCTCGGACGTCATCTCCACAACCGGCACATCAAGCAGCGTCGCGGGATCGACCTGATAGGTTCCAAACAGCGTAGATTCGACCGTCCCCAATTGCACCCGGATTTCCGCCTTCTTCACCTCCAGCGCCATGCGGGATTCACGGAGAGACGACAGCGCACGGCGAACCTCCTCCAATCCGGCATCGAGCTGGTGTGCCGCCGCCATGTCCTGTGCCTGCGATTCTTGCAGTTCGACCAACTGGGCCTTCACCTGGGCAGCCAACTCACCGAACTCGCGGCATCGCGTTTCCTGCTGCTCTCGCTCTAGCCGGCTCTGCTCGATCGAAACCGTGAGCCCCTCGACCTGCCGCGTCACGGTCTCGATCCGTGCACTCGCATCCTTCTGCCGCTGTTCGATCCGCAGGAGATCTCGACGGTAATGTTCGCGGGTCGTCCTGATTTCCTGCGCCACCAATTGCGCCTCGGTAAATCGCTGTTGGAGCCCCTGCATATCCTGCTCGATCTGCCCCACCCGTTCACGCACACGGCCAACCTCGGCATCCTGAGCGGCTTTCTCCGCTATCCACTGTGCCAGCTGCGCTTCGGAGGAGTGCATGTCATGATTGAGCCGCTGTACCTCCGCCGTGCTTCGCGCCGCATCGCTCATCAGCGTATCGATCCGCTGCGTAAGATTTCCCAGCACCTGCTGAAGCCCGGCTTCGTCTTTCTGCAGCGAGAGCCCGCGCATTTCCGTATCCCGCAACGACTCCACCAATTGCCGGCTCTGCTCGCGCAACTCCTGTCCCTGCACCAGCAACTGTTCCCGCCGCTGCTTGCCCGCTTCAACGAATCCCGTCAACGAAGCCCTCTGGGCTTCCAACTGAAGCACCTCACGCCGGCGCTGTAACAAGCCGCCCGTTTCGCTGACCTGTCCGCCCGTGATCACTCCAGCGGCATCGACAATCTCTCCGGCGCGCGTCACAAGGATGGGGCCATCGGGTGCCGCCCAGGACTGCTGCTCCCACAAGGCCATGGCATCGGTAAGCGTCTCGACGAACACGATCCGATCGAACAGATAGTCCCGGGCTGCTGCTCGCTCACCCTGCACGGGAATCAAATCGACCGCGCGTCCAAACACGCCAGGCCGGCCCTCCATCGCAGGCCACCATTGCTGAGACGCCGCCTCCCGAGCCATCCAGCGAGGCTGTTGCGGAATGAACGTACCTCGCCCGAGATCTTTTCCCTTGAGAAACTCGATCGCCTCGCACGCCGCTGCGGGACTGTCGACAAACCAGCCCTTCACCCGCTCGCCCAACATCGCTTCCACCGCTCGGTCCCAGCCGGGAGGCACGACCAGCCACTCAGCAATGGCATCGCGGACCCCGGAGCAGGTTTTGAGCGCAGTTGACTCTTCGTCGCCGCGCCGCCCGTACCCCATATCTTCTTGCAACACGCCTTGCAGCGTCCGGAGATGGGAGTCCACTGAAGCCAACTCTTCAGACTGGCGCAAGACCAACTGGTCGACTTCGATCAGCTCGGCCGCGACGCGCTCGCTCTCTTCCTCAACCCCCTGCCGCTGGCGGCGCAGACCGGCAATCGACTGCTCCGTCTCCTGACACGCCTGCTGAAGCGCCTGGCGCTTGTCCGCTGCGGTGACATGCTGCACGCGAAAATCTTCCCGCTCGCGAGCCAGGCGCGCTTCACGATCCCGCGCCTCTTGAATACGGGCCGCCAATTGCACCAAGGTCTGTTCGGTATTGGAGACCAGCACCGCCAGGTTGAGAACGTCTCGACGCCCCCGCTCTTCTTCGGCCAAGGCTGCGGTTCGTTGCTGAACCAGCTCTTTCATCTCCCCCTCGAGCGAAGCGAATGCCTGCTCCCGCTCCGCACATTCACGCTCCAGCGCGACCAGCATTTCCTCAAGCGCCGCAGCTTCCGACGCGCCCTGCTGTTGTTCCCGAGTGAGGCGTTCGAGTTCCTCCCCGCCCTGGCTCTGCTGCTGCGCATAGAGCTCACCGCGGTTGCGCTCGACTTCGGCGGCCGTCAACGCCTGCCCCTGTTGCTGCTCCAGCTTCGCCAACTCCTCGCGCCGTTGCCCGATCGCCTCACTCGCCGTCGCGATCGCGAACTTGATCTGCTCAAGTTCTGCATTCAAACGCGCCAGCTCGGTGGCTTGCCCGGACTCGCGATCCTCCAGCTGTTGCAGCTCCGACTCTACATCCCTGGTCGTAGTCCGAAGCGCGCGATATTCGCTCGTGAGCAGCTGAATCTCCAACGACTTCGCTTCCTGATGCAACGTTTGATACGACCGGGCCTGCCGCGCTTGGCGTTCAAGCGAATTCAGCTGCTTCTTCACCTCGGCAATAATGTCTCTCACGCGCAACAAGTTTTGCTGCGTCGCATCCAGTTTGCGCAACGCTTCGGCCTTTTGCTTTTTATAGCGAACGATGCCCGCAGTTTCCTCGATCAACTCGCGCCTATCTTGCGGTGACGCATTGAGGATCTGATCGATTTGCCCTTGGGCAATGACGGTATGCCCCTTGGTCCCGGCCCTGGTGTCCAGCAAAATGCTCCGGACGTCCTTTAACCTGCAGACGGTCTTATTGATGAGGTATTCGCTGTCGCCATTCCGGTACAGGCGGCGCGTGATCATCAGCTCCTGATATTCCGACAGCTGGTTCGAAAGACCGGACAGGGGATCCACATTGATCCGATCCAGCCCGCTGATCACGAGCGAGACTTCGGCCATACCGAGCGGCTTCCGCACCTCAGTCCCGTTAAAGATCACGTCTTCCATCTTTTCGCTACGCAGGGCCTTCGTGCTCTGCTCTCCAAGCACCCAAAGAATCGAGTCGACGACGTTGCTCTTTCCGCTCCCGTTCGGCCCCACAATGGCAGTCACGCCATCAGGGAATTCGATCCGGGCTTCGGCGAACGACTTAAACCCCAACATCTCAAGGGATTTCAGATACATCGGCAACTCCTTCGGTAGCGTGTATCGAGAAGACTCGAACGGAAAGACTGCTTAGTTGTGTAGCACAGGCCTATGGTTAAAATCAAAGAAAAATACTGCCTGTGGTGGGCATCGCGGCTCAGGCCTACAACATTTAGGGGGAGTGCAATGGCGGCGAGGAACTGCTACCCCGCCTGAGCCCCAACAGATTTGCTGGAAGACTCAATGGTAATCAGCTCCTTGGGAAGGAGAAACTCAACGTCTTCTTCGATCACGGTCAGATCTTCGACTTCTGCGGGCCCGAACGTCTTGAGGTAGGTCACCACCTCTTCAACCAGGACTTCCGGCGCCGAGGCGCCGGCGGTAATCCCGACTGCCTTCACGTTCGTGAGCCAGGCAGGATTGATGTCGGAGGCGGCATCGATCAAATAGGATGCAATCCCGCATCGCTCGCCCAACTCCCGCAACCGGTTGGAGTTCGAACTATTGGGAGACCCGATGACCAGAATGACATCCACCAGCGAAGAGAGGGCCTTCACCGCATTCTGACGATTCTGTGTCGCATAACAAATATCTTCCTGGTGCGGGCCTTTGATGTGCGGAAACCGTTGATGGAGCGCCCCGACGATATCCCGGCACTCATCGACGCTCAACGTTGTTTGCGTGACATACGAAAGGTCGTGTGCGTTCTCTACCTGCAGCTTCTCGACATCCTCTACCGAGGAGACCAGATGGAACTTGTCCGGAATCTGTCCGAGCGTCCCGATGACTTCGGGGTGGCCGGCATGACCGATCAGAATGAGATCATACCCCTGCGTATAGTCGCGGTTGACCTCGTTATGTACTTTAATGACCAAGGGACAGGTGGCATCGATGACATGCAGCCGCCGCCGATTCGCTTCGTCCCAGACGGACTTGGCAACCCCGTGGGCGCTGAAAATCACGACCGACCCTTCCGGCACTTCCCCTAATTCCTCCACGAACACGGCGCCCTTGGTGCGGAGCGAATTCACGACATGCCGGCTATGGACGATTTCGTGCCGCACATAGATCGGTGCCCCATACTTCTTGAGTGAGAGATCGACGATATCGATCGCGCGATCGACGCCGGCGCAAAACCCGCGGGGATTAGCAAGATAGATCTTCATAGCCGTCACCTTTCCTTCACGCGGTACTTGGTCGCATGCGCGCCCATATACTCACGGATTAACGCCGCCCACCTTACGTCAGAGCAACCGGCCCCGTCAACACCGTGGGCTCCGCCATGGAACCAACCGGCACAGAATCGATCACCGACACACTCGACTATCCTCCCGTTGCCAGTCTTGACACGATGCCCCCTCCCCCGTAGGCTGGCGCCACCAACCATGCCAAGTCCCGGACACAAAAAAATCCTCATCGTCGAAGATGAGCACGACATCCTCCAGTTGATCAAAATCTATTTGGAGAAAGAGGGATTTCGAACCGTATCGGCCACGACCGGAGCAGAGGGCCTCCGGCAAGTACAACACGAAAAGCCGGATTTAGTCGTCCTCGACTTGATGCTGCCAGAGATCGACGGCCTTGAGGTCTGCAAACGTCTGCGGTCGGCTCCGGAGACCGCGATGCTCCCCATCATCATGTTGACCGCCAAAGCCGAGGAGTCGGACACCGTCATTGGTCTGGGGCTGGGAGCTGACGATTACGTCACCAAGCCCTTCAGCCCCAAAACCCTGGTCGCCCGTGTCAAGGCGCTCTTCCGACGGCTTGAGCGGACCCCGGGCGATGCCCCCGCCCAATATCGCTATGGCGATCTGGTGATGGACCTCGCGCGACACGAAGTCACCGTGAAGAACGCCGAGGTGTCCCTCACCGCGAAAGAGTTTGGCCTGCTCGAACACCTCTTGCGTAATCCTGGCAGGGTGCTGACGAGGGACATTCTCCTGAGTACCGTCTGGGGATACGATTACTACGGAACGACGAGAACCGTCGATGTCCACGTCCGAAGGCTCAAGCAAAAGCTCCCCTCACTCAGCGACGCGATTGTGTCCGTTAAATCCCTGGGCTATAAACTGAAGGAGCCGTGATGCGTCATGAGTGAAGCGTGATGGGGCAAAGCCCACTCCTCTTCACATATCACCCGTCACCCGTCACGACACCTATGACACTCTCCATCCGATGGAAAGTCACTCTCGGAACCCTGCTGGTCCTCGTCTGCGGACTGCTCCTCGCCCGCGCCCTGGCGATTCGCTCCCTTGAGCAACAGGAAATCGTCCGATCGGAGCAGATACTCGAGACGCGAACCAGTCTTGTCGCCTACGGATTGCAGCCGTTTCTCACGCAATCAGGAGCATCGTCTTCGCTCCCCCAACTACAAGCAGCCGTACGAGACCTCAGCGTGCGCGCCCTCGCCCGCGTGACCGTCGTTGCTCCGAATGGACAGGTATTGGCTGATAGCGCCGTGTCGGAGAGCAACCTCGCAGCGGTTGAGAACCATCTGGCACGGCCGGAAATTCAGCAAGCGGTTGCCACGGGACGAGGGACGGACCTGCGCACGAGCCACACCACCGGTGAACGCACGCTCTATCTGGCAGTCGAATTGCGCGGCACGGATCAGGCGACGCCGTTCGGCTTCTTGCGGCTGGGGCTGCCGATGACCACGTTCGACCGTGAGGTGGACAAGTTGCACCGGAACTTGGCCCTCGCCTTTGGAATTGCTTTCTTGATTGCCGTTGCGCTGAGTGTGGGCCTCGCGCACAGCATCACGAAGCCCCTGTCCGATATTGCGATCGCCGCGCGGCAGCTGGCGAGCGGCGACCACGAGGTCCGCATCAGGACCGGGTCGCGGGATGAAGTCGGTCTCTTAGCCGACACGCTCAACCACATGACGGACCAGCTGAGAGCCAAGATCGATGAACTCTCCGAAGATCGGGCCCAACTCCTGGCCATGCTGACCTCGATGGTCGAAGGGGTGATGGTCCTGGACTGCCGGGGCCGCGTGCTGCAAATCAATCCGGCACTGGAACGGATGTTCGACGTTACCGGAATGGAGGCGCGGGGACGCCCCTGCACCGATGTCTTCAGGCATCCGCAGTTGGACACGCTGGTCGCAACGGTCCTGTCAAAACGGGCAAACGAAGAAGATGAAATTCTCCTGCGCCCAAGCGGGCGCTGCCTCCATATCGAAGCCTCGGTCACTGAATGCGACCGGGAGAACGAAGCCTGCGCGGTGCTGGTCTTTCACGACATTACAGAATTGCGCCGCCTGGAAAACATCCGGAAGGATTTCGTGGCCAATGTCTCCCACGAACTGAGGACCCCGCTCACGTCGATCAAGGGCTATATCGAGGCCTTGCTCGACGGCGCCAAAGACGATCCTGAGACCAGCACGAAATTCCTCGATATCATTCTCAAGCAAAGCGACCGGCTGAACCTGATCCTGGAAGACCTCCTCCAGCTCTCACGGATCGAATCGGGACAAATTCTGTTCAAGAGAGAACCGCTGCATATCCAGAGGGTCATCGAACGAACGCTGGCCATGATCAAACCCTTGGCAGACAAAAAGGGGCACCGGCTCGTCTCCTTCATGGAAGACGATCTGCCGGCTGTACTCGGCGATGAAGACCGGCTGATGCAAGTCCTGTCCAACTTGCTCGACAACGCCGTCAAATACACTCCCGCGAACGGCACGATCACCGTTGCGGCCCGCCGAGTATCGGACGATGGCCAACGACCCGAGGTGACCACGGCAGTAGAACTGAGCGTGACCGATACCGGCATCGGCATTCCCGAACGGGACCGCCCTCGCATATTCGAACGATTTTATCGAGTCGATAAGGCCCGCTCGCGTGAGTTGGGAGGGACAGGGCTCGGGCTCGCGATCGTCAAGCACATCGTCGAGGGGCTAGGCGGGCGGGTGTGGGTCGAAGCCAACATCCCAACCGGCAGTCGTTTTGTCGTCCGGCTACCCGTCCAACCGATCAGTCCGCCGGTCAGCTGAATCTCATCCCGATCAGATAGATGAGCGACGCGAGGAGCGCAGCGCCAGGAAGGGTGAAAATCCAGGCGTACAAAATTCTGGTGGTCACGCCCCAACGCACCGCCGAGAGTCGCTTGATCGCACCGACCCCCATGACCGACGTCGTGATGGTGTGCGTGGTGCTCACCGGCAGACCGATATGCGCCGTCACGAGCAGCACCGCCGCCGCGCCGGTCTCCGCCGCAAACCCGTGCACCGGCTCCAGCTTGACGATACCCATCCCCAGCGTACGAACGATCTGCCAGCCACCCACGGCCGTTCCCAATCCCATCGCCACCGCGCAGGCGCCGATCACCCACCCCGGCACCTCGCCTGACGGAATCTGCCCGGCAGAGAGCAAAGCCAGCGTAATGATCCCCATCGCCTTCTGCGCATCGTTGGCGCCGTGACTGAACGCCATGAAACAGGCGGACACCAGTTGCAGCCGCTTGAACAGCCGTGTGGCCACACTCCGGGTCACACGGAAACAGACCCAGCTGATCAGCACCATCAAGGATAACCCGATGGCAAAACCAAAGAACGGCGCAAGCACCATGGCTTCCATCACAGGACGGAGCCCGGCCCACTTTACCGTGGCCCAGCCTCCATGGGTTACCGCAGCCCCGACCAGTCCGCCGATCAACGCATGAGACGAGCTGGTCGGCAATCCCAGTAGCAGCGTGAAGAGATTCCACAAGATCGCACCGGCCAACGCCGCCGCAACCATTTCCTGGGTGACAAAAGCCGGATTGACGATCCCGGACCCCACCATCTTCGCCACGGCAGTGGACATAAAGGCCCCGGCCACATTGAGGACGCCGGCCGCCATGACCGCCACAAAGGGGCTCACGACTCTCGTCGAGACGACAGTCGCAATGGCATTGGCGCTGTCATGCCACCCGTTCGAAAAGTCGAACAGGAGCGCCAGCACAACTACAATAAGCAGCATTCCGGTCAGTTCAGGCATTCAACACCGTGATATGTCATGAGTGATGGGTGACGAGTGAATCCAGGGCACATATCAAAACGCGGTCCGGCCCTTCACTCATCACGGATCACGCGTCACGTTCTTCAGTGGTGTTTGAGCGCGATCCGCTCAAGAATGTTCGCGACGTCTTCGCACCGATCGGTTCCCGCTTCGAAGTTCTCGTAAATTTCTTTCCACTTGATCACCGCGATCGGATCGGTTTCTTTTTCAAAGAGGGCAGAAATCGCATCGCGAGACACTCGGTCGGCCTCGTTCTCCAGACTGTTCACCTGCACACTGCATTCCTTCAGCTCCGGATGCGCGAGCCCCAAACGGTCCACTCCGCGCCCCACGGCCACAGATGCCTGGTGAAGAATGTCGGCCAGCTTGATCGCCATTTCAGTCGGCTGCGTCACCTTGTACAGCACGAAGCGGTCGGCGATCGCCTCCGTGACATCCAGAATATCGTCGAGGGCGCTAGCCAGGTCATGGATGTCTTCCCGATCGATCGGCGTAATAAAGGTCTTGTTCAAGCGGCGCGCAATGTCGTGCGTAATGCCATCCCCAATATGTTCAACCGCTTTGATCCCCTGGGCTTGTTCGACGGGAGACCGGAAATCCTCCATCATCACCTTTAAGAGACGGCTCCCCTCAATCATGTTATGCGCAGCCTTCTTGAACAGCTCGAAAAAGGCTTCCTCGCGAGGGATCAATCCAAATAACATCGTGACGCTCCTCGGTTCAAATACAGTCGAATTTTTCGCGGCCAGCTGACGGCCCTTACCAGCGAACCAGCCCGGTCGCCCACGTCACTCCACCGCCAAAACTGCCCAGCAGAACAATGTCCTGGGGCAGAATCCTCCCCGAACGGACGGCGTAGTCGAGCGCGATCGGCACAGACGCCGACGACGTATTGCCGTAGCGGCCGATCACGGAGCAGACCCGTTCCGGCAAAACCCCGAGCCGCGCCGTGAGCTGGTCGAGAATCCGCCCGTTGGCTTGGTGCAAAACCAGCTGCGCAAGATCTTGCACCTCGACACCGAACTCTTTCACGATCTCACGAATCGCCTGCTCCAGTCGCTTGACCGCCAGACGAAAGAGCGGCGCGCCTTGCATCCGCAGCATATGACTCTTCGCCTCCACCGTCCCCGATGTCGTCGGCATCCGTGATCCGCCGGCGGGAATGGTGATCAACCCATGCTGGGAACCGTCCGCATGGAGGCGGACCCCCAAGAGCCCCCGGCTCGGAGGGCCCGTTTCCTGCTCGCCCCGCAATACCACCGCACCGGCCCCATCGCCGAACAAGAGCACCGTATCGCCATCGGTGGGATCGAGCGACCGAGACTTCACCTCCGCGGCCACCACCAAACAGGTCTTGACCTGGCCACTCCGAATCATCGCATCGGCCATCGAGAGTCCGTAGAGAAAGCCCGAACAGGAGGCCGCCACGTCAAAGGCTGGTATCGCGGCACACCCGAGCATCCGCTGAACATGGCAGGCGGTGGAGGGGAATACCGAATCGGGGGAGGTCGTCGAAAGGACGATCGCCCCCAGCTCCGAAACCGGAAGTCCGGCAGCTTCAAGCGCCCGCCTCGCTGCCTCCACCGCAAGATCAGAGGACGCTTGGGACGCAGCGGCCCAGCGACGTTCCTGAATTCCTGTCAGGCGAGAGACGACCGCCGGCTCGATGCCCAACGAAACCCCCACCTCGCAATTCGTCACCACCCGTTCGGGGAGGTACGAGCCAGTCCCGATAATTTTCGTCCGTATCATAGGTCTGAATACCATGCGGTGCGTTGCAATGTCGGCGGGATTATAGGTCTCGGTGCCGCGGCGGTCAACTCACGGAGTCGGAACATTGCATTCACCCAGGACTCCTGATACATTTTTGGCAACACATGATACGCACCGTTTCCACCGTCCCCTCTAGTCTGCGACAGGTATTGGCGCTCGGCCTCTGTGCCGGGACGCTCTGCATCGTCGCCGCCTGTTCCAGCACACCCAAGAATCAAGATACCGCAAAGAAAGCCCTGAGCGGCACCGACGAACAGATTTTCCTGGGCGATACGATCGAGAAAAATTACGACCCCAATGTCATCATGAAACGAGGCGAGGCGTTCTTCGAGAAAGAGGAATATACGGAAGCGATCGTTGAGTATAACCACTTCCTCGATCTCCATCGCACCCACACCCTCGCCTCCTACGCCGCATTCCGAATCGGAGAAAGCCAGATGAAACGGGCCAAGGGGATCGATCGCGACCCGGAACCTGTCCAGAAGGCCATCGACGCGTTCGAGCGGTTGCGGAAAGATTTCCAGGGAAGCCGGTACGACGGCCAAGCGCTCCAGAAGATCCAGGAATGCCACGACCTCCTGGCGCAGATGCATCTCTTCGTGGGCCAATTTTATTATCGGCGAGGCTCGTATCTGGCTGCCGCACATCGCTTTGAACAAATCATGAAGCAATACCCGGACAAGTCGATCGCGCCCGAGGCCCTCTATTTTCTGGCACGCACCTACCACGATCTGGGGGCGGACGATTGGGCCAGCGAACAGCTGACACTGTTGGCAGAAAAATACCCCGACAATGCGCATTCCCGCGAAGGAGCAAGCCTGCTCGCGAAAATTCACAAAGAAAAGCCCGCCACGTTGCTGGCTCAAAATACCGAACCAGCCCCCTCATCTCATTCATCGGCTACCCCCCCATCGAGTGATCCGCCGAATCTTGCCACGGGACTAATCCCCTCTGTCACGGCCGGATCGTTCCGCATCCCTTCCGCCGCGGCACTGGGACTGGGCCAGTCTTTTGTGACCTGCCGCCTCGGCGCCTGGTGCTAATCTCCAAGCAGTTTTGAAGCTATCAGCTGTCAGTCACCAGCTTTTCGGAAGCTGACTGCTGAAGGCTGATTGCTAATGCCTGGCAGGATGCTCGAAACGTTCGCCCGGCAAGGCCGCAGCCGATGGAAGCACCGGAGGCGTAGCCCCTGGCTACGTTGAGGATGTGTTCGAGGTGAGAACGAAACTGGCGGACGCTTTCAGCACCCTGCAGCTCACTGGCCGAGGTACCAGCCTATCCCATGCTGCTCTAAGAAGCTGGTAATCATCGTGAGGGTATTGGCATAAATCATGACGCCCACGACGATCAGCAAGACCCCGCTCACAGTTGAAACGCCCCACAAATAGAGACGAGCCTGCTTGAAATAGGCGAGGAACCGATCCACCCCCAAGGCCGTGAGAAACAACGGCAGCCCCAATCCCAATGAGTAACTCGTCAGCAACAGCACCCCGTTCAACATCGAATCGGTCGTGCTGGCATACAATAAGATGGTCCCGAGCACCGGCCCGACACAGGGCGTCCATCCTGCGGCAAACGCCACGCCGATCAAGAAGGATCCCGCGTACCCGACAGGCCGATTTCTGAATTGGAAGCGATGCTCCATTTTCAGAAAACTAATATTCAAGATCCCCAATAAGTAGAGGCCAAAGACGATGATCAAGATCCCGCCGATCCGGCGAATGTGATCTTGATAGGTGATCAATGCCTGTCCGATAAAACTCGCCGACGCACCGAACGACACAAAGACCGCGGTAAATCCGGCGATGAACAGCAGCGCGTTGACGACAATGGATTTCTTGAACTTCGACCGCACCGTCGCATCAGTGAGTTGTTCGATGGACAGCCCGGTAATGTACGAAATGTAGGAGGGGACCAGCGGGAGCACACAGGGCGACACGAACGAGAGGAGGCCGGCCGAAAAGGCCGCGACGAGAGAAATATTCGTGATCGATTGCGACATGGCTAACCGGGATGATTCATGAGCGATCCAGGCTAGGACTTCATCAACATCTGCACCAGTTGATGCGCTTCCGTCGCGCCCCAGTCACGCGCGCCAAAAATCTGATGGCGGACAATCCCCTGTCGATCGACCATGAAAGTCATCGGAAGGGTCCGCGCGCCATAGGTCAATCCCACGTGATAGTCGGCATCGTGGAGGATGGGAAACGTCAAATGGTTCTCTTGCTGAAACGGCCTGGTGATCGAGGCGCCTTGCGCATCGGTCGATACGGCAAGAATCTCAAAGTCATTCCGCGAAAACGCCCGATACAGTTTTTCCATCGCCGGCATCTCTACCCGGCAAGGGCCGCACCAGGTCGCCCAAAAATTCAACAGCACGACTTTGCCGCGCAAATCCGACAGCGCCACCTGGCGGCCGTTCAAGTCGCGAAGCTGGAAATTCGGCGCTGGCTCACCCAGCTTGACGACCTTGCGCTCGGCAACCGGCAGGGCATCAAGCCCAGCAGCACGGCCAAGGCTTGTGAGCGAAAGCAGCAGACAGACGGCTGCTCCAATAACGGCCAGCTTCGTCATCCTCTCCCCGCTCCACGATCCAAGGGTTGGGCGTCCGCCGCCTTGGGTGTTACGTTCAGCAACTTGGTCAAGATCTCCAAACTGTCGAGTCTTGTCCAATCACGCGGCCCGATGACAATCTCGCGGATGATGCCTTCGCGATCGATGATGAAGGTTTCCGGCACACCCATGCGCTTGTAGGGTTTGTCGGTTTTCCCCCAGGAATCGATCAAAACAGGAAACGTCAGATTCATCCCTTTGATGAACGGAGGAATATCCTTGGTCGTCGTCACGCGATCGATGCTGACCGCCAGAATCACCAACCCGTCCTTCTCGAAATTCTTATAGAGCACTTCCATCGAGGGCATTTCTTCGCGGCAGGGCTTGCACCAGGTCGCCCAAAAATTCAGAAACACTACTTTGCCGCGAAAATCCGAGAGCCGCTGAGGCTTGTCGTTCAGATCGGTGAGCTCAAAGTCCGGCGCCTGCTTCCCCACGGCCAGCAGCTCGTACTTGGCGCTCTGCATCCAGACAATGCCGAAGACCACCGCAAGAATGGCGGCGCCGGCCAGGACGATTGCCACACGGGACGAGCGAGGCTCGCGTGAAACGCCAGGGGGGCGCACCGCACCCTTCTCGCCCATCTCGCCTTTCACGCTGTGATCGGACTCATGCATAGGCGTGCAGGCCCGAAAGCAAGAAGTTCACGCCCCAGAAACAGAAGATCACCATCAAGAAGCCGAAAACCGCATAGATGGCGGCACGGTGGCCCTCCCATCCACGCGTCATCCGGGCATGAATGTAGGCGCCGTAAATCAACCACACGATCAGCGACCACGTCTCTTTCGGGTCCCAACTCCAATAGCCACCCCAGGCATAATTGGCCCACATCGCCCCGAGGATAATACCGAAGGCCAACAAGGGAAACCCGACCGTGATCGCTTTGTAGCCTAATTCGTCGATCGTCTCGAGATCCGGAAAGGCGGCATAGAAACGGGACGTGCTGCCCCGCCGTTCCGCCCGTTCCTTGAAGAGATACATCACACCCAGGCCACCGGCCATCGCAAACGCCGCATAGCTGGTCAGCGTGATCGACACATGGATGTAAATCCAATAACTGTTGAGCGCCGGCACGAGTGGTTCCGCGGTCTGATACCGGTAGGGCAACAGCGAGGCCGCGCCCATGGCAATGAACCCGATCCCCACCACGAACGCGCCGATGGCTTTAATCTTATAGCGTAGCTCCAGCAGTACATAACCCAGGATGATGGCCCAGGACACATAGGCCATCGCCTCGAACTGATTCGACCAGGGGGCAAAAGTCCCCGAGGTTTGCATCCGCTCAAAGGCTCGCGTGAACAAGGCGCCGGTATTCACCATCCACCCAAACACCGTAATCAACGTGGCAATCTGGCCCAGCTGCGTGGCCCAGGCCCCGTCTCGCTCATCGAAGCTGTCCGGCGAATGGCCGGCAGGAGCCAGCGTCATGGCCGGGCGGCGCGCAAACAGATAGGCGATATAGAGGGTCAGGGCTGCAAGGTAGAGCCAAAACGTCATGTCGAAAAGAAACAAGGATCGGACCATCGTGTCCTCCGTCGCTCAGTTCAGGCCAGCGTGCGTGTCATTATCATACTCAAAGTAAACGCGGTTTGACTACCAGGCCAATCCTCACGGCTCATGAGGGAGAGGCTGCGAAGGTGCGGAGCTTATCCGTCAATTTTCGAAATTCTCGCTGAAAGTCGATCTGGCTCTTGTGCGTCGTGCCCCCAATATAGACCGTCACCCCCTCCGGAGCCGGGAGGATCTTCATCCAGATCCGACGGTGGAAGATGAAGGACGAGAGCGTAATGCCCACGACGATCATGGTCGAGCCGGCCCAGACGATATTGATCCCAGGATTCTTGGCAATCTGAAGGCCTGTGAATTTCTTCGGCTTATACCCCGCCAATTCGAACTGATACTTCGATTCTTTGATGTCGAAGAGGTCCGGGAACTGGTAGAAAATCCACGGCGTGGACTGAACCGTGTTCCGCTCATTGACGGCCAGTCGAATCGCGGGATTCGCATGTTCCACCGTCTTGGAGAAAACTTTTTTCTCTGTCGAATTGAACGCAAAGTCCGCCACGAAATCTGTGATCGAAAGTTTCAGGTCGAGATCGGCGACCGCCTGCTCCTTCTGCCACTCCAGATCGACGGTCTTGAGAACCTTGTCCGTTTCCTTATCCTTGATATTGACCCGCGCCACCTCGATCTGATCCCAGGCATCTCCGTAGCTGGACTGATAGAACCAAATGCCTTTGTAGACGAGGGGGTCGTTCACCGAAATCGTCTTGGTCAACACCGACTGACCGCCATCGACCACGGTCAAGGTGCTGTTGTAGGACTTCACCGACCCGTTCTCATGATAGTCGATCCAGAACTTGTCTACCTTTAAGTCGAAGTTCCCCCTGGGGATGTGATAGGTCTGCCCTTCGAGACAAACCCCGAATTCCTGAAAACCGTAATACGTCCCGATCAGGCCGCCGATGATGATCACCGTCGCGCTCAAATGCGCCATGTGCGCGCCGACGCGTCCCAAGACGCCCTTCGTCGCATAGAGGGTCACTTCGCCCGGCTCATTCTTCGCCAGCACCTTGTAGCCCTTCTCGATGAAGTGCTGCGCCAGCTGCTGCGCCACGACCTCTTTGCTACTCGCGATCGAAACCTCCGCCTGCTGCGTCATCCCCCTCACGAAGGCCAGCGACACGCTGACTTTATCTTGCTTCATCGACCGCCAGACACCAGGGAAACGCTTATAGAAACAGGTGAGCGAGTTGACACAGAGAAGCCCGAGAAGACTCGTGAACCACCAGGTATGATAGACGTCGGTAAACCCGAGTCGAAGAAACCACCGATAGGTATTCTCTCCGTACTCCTGAATATAGGATTCCGGCCGTTCATTCTGCTGGATGACCGTCCCGATCGTGGCGGTGATGGCAATGAACAGAAAGAGGAACATCGCCAACTTGATCGAGGCAAAGAACTCGACCAGTTCGCGGGAGAACTCCTCCCACCCAAGCCCTGGGGCAGGTGAGCGGGGACCGTTCTGTTCGGGAACCGCATCCGACTGACCATTCATCGTGTTGACAATCCCTTTCTCATCACGGGGCACACCGTGTCACCGCTCGCTGGATACGCTGCCTTGCGCATAGAACGATCATGGCCCCGGGAGACGGGGCCTGTCCCAAACTCGCCCTTGTAGCGTCGTAGATAAAGGAGGCGAGAGCCGCGGAATTCGGTCATCTTACAAGTGCCCGAAAAGGGGTGTCAAGCAAACCGTCCGCGAGACCGCGCCAGATGGTTGGCGAAATGAAAGGATGGACAAGAGGGAGGCGCCCATACTAATATCCCCTGGCAATTCGTCGGGTTATCGCCAACCGAACCTTGAGGAGCCAATGAGGAATAACTACCTGTTCACATCAGAGTCCGTGACGGAAGGACATCCCGACAAGATCGCCGACCAGATCTCTGACGGAATCCTCGACGCGATCATTGCCAAAGACAAGTATGCCCGGGTGGCCTGCGAGACGATACTGACGACCGGCATTGCCTTCGTCGCCGGTGAAATCTCTACCAAGGCCTACGTCGAAATTCCCGATATCATTCGCGACGTCATTAAGGATGTCGGCTACTGCGACGCCGCCTGGGGATTCGACTACCACACCTGTTCCGTCCTCACCGCCATTCATCAACAGTCGGGCGATATCTCCATGGGCGTAGATTCCGGCGGCGCCGGCGACCAAGGCCTGATGTTCGGCTATGCCACCGACGAAACATCCGAACTTATGCCAATGCCGATCGTCCTCGCCCACCGGCTCACCAAGCGGCTGGCGGAAGTCAGAAAAAAGAACATCCTGCCCTGGGTCCGTCCCGATGGAAAATCCCAAGTGACCGTGGAGTACAAGAACGGGAAGCCGGTACGGATCGACACCATCGTCGTCTCGACGCAACACAGCCCCGACGTCACGAACAAGCAGATCGAGCTCGACATCATGGAGAAAGTCATCAGGCCCATGATGCCGAAAGGGCTCTACGACCCGGCGAGCGTGAAACACCACATCAACCCCACCGGCCGCTTCGTGGTCGGAGGCCCGATGGGCGACACGGGACTGACGGGCCGCAAGATCATCGTCGACACCTACGGCGGCCACGGCAGCCATGGGGGCGGCGCCTTCTCCGGCAAGGATCCCACAAAGGTAGACCGGTCTGCTTCATATATGGCCCGCTACATCGCGAAGAATATCGTCGCAGCCGGGCTGGCGAAGAAGTGCGAAGTGCAGCTCGCCTACGCGATCGGCGTCGCCGATCCTGTCTCGGTGCTGGTGGACACGAAGGACACGGAAATGGTAGCCGTGGAGAGCTTAGATAAGCTCGTGCGGAAACATTTCCCCCTCACCCCGCGCGGCATCATCGATCACCTCAAGCTCCGCCGGCCGATCTTCCGCAAGACCGCATCCTACGGACACTTCGGACGGAGCGAGCCGGAGTTCACCTGGGAAAAGACCGATAAAGCCAAGATCCTGCGCAAAGACGCAGGTCTGTAGTTTATTAGACCGGACCGCTTACAGGGGGGACGGATTTTTCAATCCGTCCCCCCTTTTTTCCTAACGACTCATCACCAATCACGCATCACGCAGGAGGACTCAGTGGAATACGATGTGAAGGATATCAATCTCGCAGACCAAGGCAAACTCAAGATCGAATGGGCCGAAGCCACCATGCCGGTGTTGCGGCTGATCAAAAAGCGCTTCCAGAAGGAACAGCCCTTCAAGGGCCTGCGCATGACCGCCTGTCTCCACGTGACAACCGAGACCGCCAATTTGATGAAGACGCTCCAGGCCGGCGGCGCCGATGTCCGGCTCTGCGCCTCCAATCCGCTCAGCACGCAGGACGAAATCGCCGCGGCGCTCGTCAAGCACGACGGCATTCCGACCTTCGCAATCAAAGGCGAGGACAACAAGACCTACTATCAGCACATCCAGTCGGCAATCGCCCACAAGCCGCAGATCACGATGGACGACGGAGCCGATGTCGTCTCGCTCCTCCATTCCAAGCGGAAAGATTTGCTCAAACATGTGATCGGCGGCACGGAAGAAACCACCACCGGCGTCATCCGGCTCCGCAGCATGGCCGAAAAGAAAGTGCTGAAGTTCCCGGTGATCTCCGTCAACGACGCCGACACCAAGCACCTGTTCGACAACCGTTACGGCACCGGCCAGAGCACGATCGACGGCATCATCCGCGCGACGAACCGCTTGATCTGCGGCACCACCTTCGTGGTCGCAGGCTACGGCTGGTGCGGGCGCGGAATCGCGATGCGCGCCAAGGGCATGGGCGCCGACGTCATCGTCACCGAGATCGATCCGGTCAAGGCGATTGAAGCAGTGATGGACGGGTTCCGCGTCATGCCGATGGAACAGGCCGCCTTGATCGGAGATTTCTTCGTCACGGTCACCGGCAATCTCAAGGTCATCCGCAGCGAACACTTCGCCGCGATGAAGGAAGGGGCCATCGTCTGCAACTCGGGCCACTTCAACGTCGAGCTGGACATTCCGGCCTTGGAAAAATTGAGCAAGAGAAAGCGCCTGATCAGACCGGGCGTCGAGCAATTCACGCTGAAGACCGGCCGACGGGTCAGCCTGCTTGGCGAGGGACGGCTCGTAAACCTGGCGACGGCAGAGGGTCATCCATCCAGCGTCATGGACATGAGCTTCGCGAACCAGGCACTAGGAGCTGAGTACTTGGTGAAGAACTACAAGCAGCTGGAAAAGAAGGTCTACCCGGTCCCACCAGTGATCGACAAGGAAATCGCCCGCCTCAAGCTCGCGGGCATGGGGATGAAGATTGATACGCTGACGAAGGAACAAGTGAAGTATCTGGCAAGTTGGGAGATGGGGACATAGGAACGGAGCAGCGCGGGGTGGCTCCCGTGCTCGCAAAACGCGCACGATAAAACTGTGCTCGTTCGATGCGCGCAATAGGAACCACCCCCGCACCACTCCTGCCAGAACAGTGAGAGGAAACAATGAAAAGGCCACCGGAAACGGTGGCCTTTTTGTTTGCGGTCAAGGAAACAGTGCTGACACCTTCCCCCACAATACTCGCGGGTCCTGTCGCTGACCAGCCCGTCCGTCCGTCCTCGCACCACGCCCGGTGTAGGAGAGGAGGGGCAGCCCGTTCGTCTCCCGTGCTCGCGCAACGCGCACGCAAGACTGATCAAATGGTGATCACAACGGGCGGTGCTCGTCGCATGCGCGCAGTTGGAGACCAAACGGTACCCTTTATGATCGGGGAAAGTCACAGAAGACGGGCGCCCAGATCAGCGCCACCCGCGATTAAGCCCACAACCCAGTCTGCTCGTGGGGAGTGAAGAAAGGCCGCCTTCGAAGGCGGCCTTTCTGTTTACGCTCAAGGAAACAATGCCTACCCCCCACGCATTTAGTCCTCACACATGGTGGCCCATCATCGATAGCTGGCAGCAGAACGCCTGACCTTCACTCGACCATAGTGATTCAGTTTCAAGAAGTCTTCGACTATCTTCGGTGGTGTGCCATGCTTAGGACCAAGGATAACTTCGACGATAGGACTACGCTCTAACTCTCCAAGCTCAACCTTGCGGTAAGGGATGATGCGGCTGCCTGCCACACGGTGCGAACAAGCTTCCGCTCCAGCTTTTACGAGATACGAGAGAAGCCGCCATTCGCGCTCCTCTCGAAACGCATACGCCTTGAGGCGAAACAACTGAGGGATGAGGGGTATAAACACCTGATATAGCTCCAAACTCACTTCCCGAATGGCCGTAGCCCTTTGCTCAAGTTCTTGGTCGGTGAGTCCAATAGTATTTACGAGGCCGCCCATGTCAAGTGTCTTGAATGCACCAGCCTCGATGAGCTGCATGACTTTACGATATGTCGGCTCGACGAGTGCTTCGTGGGCGGAAGATTCGTAATCGACATTTTGAAGAGTAAAGCCCGGCTCCGTTCGACCCAGGCTCGCCGTGGAGCGCCAATTTAGATAGTCGGAAGAAAAACCAATGGCCACTCCAGTTGCGTTCTCTGCATACCCACGCCATTGGCTGAGGAGGTCGCCATCTTCAGAGAGGCAAAATCCCAGACCATCAATGTGTTCCTCGAAAAACCCAATGTTGCCCTGAATACGGCGAACGGCATCCTCACTAAGCGATTCCCTCTCTGCGAGACGACCAATCGCACTCGCGACCAGCTTTCCCTCCATCGTGTCGTTCGATAGCGACAGGGATGAAAGCCAGAGAGCATGCGACTGCACAATGGCATGGAACGATGCAGTCGAGCAGTAGTGATAAAGAATGTCCATATGTTGAGCCTATGCGGGCCTCCCACTCCGACACATTGCGGCATGTTGAAGATGGCTCCCCTCAATTGTATAGCAAAGAGAGCTCGGCAATTTACCGCAGAACAGTCTACCTTTCTACCGCACCCATATCCACCTGCCAAGGGACAAGAAAGCATACACATTCAGAATTTCATGACGCCAAGGTGGTGGGGCCTGGCAGGAGCGGAGATCACCGGAGGCGCGTGGATTCGCCGAGGTCGACTCGACAAAAGTGACGGACGCCATATAGCGCTACGATGAGGAATCAGGCGGGACAAGAGGCTCAAGAACTTTGATCAACTAAGGGATATCGCGACTCGCAATCTTCCATACCCGGTGGACATCGACCTGAAAATAGTCATGAACCACAACGTTCCGAAAGCCCATGATTTTCCTCCAAGGGATCTCGGAATGGGCATTTCTGAATTCGAGAGAAACACGCTTGGCCATTTCACCGAGCACCGTACACTGGAGCAGCACGGCATCCTGGTCCCGGCGGCTGTTGAGAAAATCCGTTTCTTGCAATCCACTCGTGTACTCCCGTATTTGCCTGGCAGCTTGAAGCATGTCCAGTAGAAGCGAGTCATCACGCTGCATACACGGCTTCCATGTGGGAGAGAATGTGATTGCGCCGGATGTAGTTGCGGCTCTCCTCTACCAATCGCTTCTCAACCAGATCAACCGCTCGTCCAAACAGCGCCTCCAACTCCTCCTTCATATCCAGCAAATGCTCAATCCCCCAATCTGAATCTGGGCTGAACGTCACCAACACATCCACATCGCTATCAGGACGAAAGTCATCGCGTAAGACGGAGCCGAAGAGCGCAAACTCAACGATCTTCCACTTTCGGCAGAACTCCGCAATCGTTTCTTTGGAAACGCTTAATTTTTCTTCCACTGTCATACGCATTCGCTCCGAGTGGTTCCCCTACAGAAACACGAAAGAATGGTAGCACCGAGCAAATCTAAAGTCACGCCGCAGGGAGAAGTCAGGACATTCAGAGTTGTGTGCAGGGAGCCGCCAATGGCGGTGGACGGCCCGCTCGTACTTCCCACGCGCCGCTTTGCTCAGAACTATAGGCTATCTGCCATACGCTCTTCGATTTCCACACTCCGCGCTATCGGCCAACGCTCTCTTCTCTGCTATAATCCGCCGGACTCTCCATACATTTCTGACCACGTCTTTCCGTGAGGCCCTGCCGATGGCCACAGCATACCGATACGACCCAGCGCTGGCACGATTGCTCATCCTCGATGAGCTTTTCGATCTCTCGCTCTACAAAGTGCTGCGTGACATTTCGGCGGATGCCGAAGCCCGAAGCACGCTGGATCAGTTGGTGGTGATCGAGACCAGGCACTTGGCCTTCTGGCAAAAATTCTTCGACATGCAGTTGGATCGCCTCAACCCAGTGCGCCGACTGAAGCTATGGAGCTTCACCTGGCTCTGCCGCCTGTTCGGCTCCACGGCGATCCATCTCGTCCTGGAAGCGATCGAGGTCTATGGGGTGAAGAAATACCTTGCCCTCTGGAACGCCTATAAAGACCAGCCGCTGGGCGAAGCGCTCCAGGGCATTCTGCAGGATGAGTTCAAGCATGAAGACGCCCTCGTCACCAAACTCACCGAGCGCAAGATCAATCCTGAAAAGATCCGCAATATCTTTCTGGGGCTCAACGACGGCTTGGTGGAGATTCTCGGCGCAGTGAGCGGATTCTTCGGCGCCTTTGGCGACGCCGTGACCGTCTTGATCGCCGCCTCGACCACCGCGGTGGCCGGCGCGCTGTCGATGGGGGCCGGCGCGTTTCTCGCGCTGAACTCCGAAAAAGAAGTGCGGGCGATGGAGTCGGCAAAGAAGCAATTTCTCGGGGAGGAGACCGGCTCGTCCGACATGCAGGAACAGCCGTTGCGCTCAGCCGTATTTGTGGGCGGGGCCTATGTCATCGGCGCGCTGGTGCCCGTACTGCCCGTGCTCTTCGGCGCCAAGGACGCCCTGGTTTCCGTCCTGACGGCCGGCACGATGGTCATCCTCGTCTCCACGATTCTCGCATTTCTGTCCGGGATGGAGATGAAACGCCGGATTCTGCTGAATCTCGCGATCATCACCGTCGCAGTGACCGTCAGCTATGGGATTGGAGTGGCAGCGAAACAGATCTGGGGGATTGCGGTCTAGCAGGAGCGACAACTTGCAGGATGCTCAAAAAGTTCGTCGTTCGTCTCTCGTATCTCGTTCCCCAAAAGAGCATATGGCCTATAGCCCATAGCGTATGGTCCGGAATGAAGAGGGGGTGGGTCTTTGCTACCAGCTATA
Source organism: Nitrospirota bacterium (assembly GCA_041178465.1). Classification (GTDB taxonomy): domain Bacteria; phylum Nitrospirota; class Nitrospiria; order Nitrospirales; family Nitrospiraceae; genus Palsa-1315. The sequence goes on along the minus strand of JBEGVJ010000008.1, from coordinate 5,995 downwards.
CGCCATACGCTCTTATCCCCAACGAGATACGCTTCACGAGGGACGCTTCACCGTCTTTACTCTAGCGGCTGTGAACCATGGGCAACTCTCGCGAGCCTTCTGCTTCCTGTTGAATGCGTAACCGTTCCAGCCGTGACTCTTCCAGCACGTGATGGAGCACCTCGTCCGTCATCTGCGTCATCTGCGCCGCGACATCTTTCATCTCGCCGTGCTCGACCGCCCGCGAGAGCGTCTCTGCCTTCGTCGCGCCTTTTTTCTGGCCCAGGAACGGCTTAATGATCAGATAGGCCACATCCCGCGCCGGCATGAAACGCAGGAATCGCCGTAGCAGCCGAGCCGTTTGCAGGGGATAGTGCAGGAGTTTGTAGATGAACAGCCGCTTGAGCCCTTGACGGCGAACCTCATTGATCACTTCGCCTGGCAAACAGGTCGGATCGATCTCCGAACACTTGAAATACTTGTACCAATCGGTGGTTTCGCTGACCAACCCGCGTTTCACATATTCCTGCCAGAGCGGCGTCCCCCGATAGACGCAGAGCCGGTTGAAGCCGAACGTGTCGAGCGGCAGCTTGGAGGCCAAGTCGAACGTGGCGTTCATATCTTCGACTGTTTCATCGGGATTGCCCACGGTAAAGAAACCGTGCACAATCTCGATACCGGCCTTCTTGGCGTTTGTGACCGCTGTGGCCACTTCCTCCAACGTCTGCTCTTTCTTGAGCCGATCGAGAATCTTCTGGCTCCCGCTTTCAATCCCGAACATGACCGTCCGGCAATGGGCCTTGGCCATGGCGGGAAACAAATGCTGGGCGACAGAGTCCACGCGCCCTTCGATGCCCCACTGAATCGTGAGTTTCGCATCCATCACACCTTGGCAAATCGCCTCGATCCGCTTGGGTTGCAGCAGGAAATGGTCGTCGACGAAATAGACGGACCCATAGCCGCATTCTTCCAGATACTTCAACTCGCTCACCACATGCGCCGCGCTCCGCGCGCGCCACTTGCCTTCGTTGAAAATCGGAATGTCACAGAACACGCAGGGCCAGGGGCAGCCGCGTGACGTTTGCATCGTCGTGAACCGCTCCATCGAGAGCACCGCCGGCACGTCGAGCGGCATGGACTCCACAAAGTCGAGCGGGAGGCCTTCGCGATCGGGAAAGGGCCATTGATCGAGATGGCGCTCCATCGGACGGCCTGGATTCTGAATCACCTGGCCATCCTTGGCCCAGGTCAAGCCTGCCACGCTGGAGGGGTCTTCGAACTTTTCAAGGAGATCAAGGAGCAACTGCTCGCCGTCTCCGCGACAGACAAAATCCACCTCGGGGCACTGTAATTTGACGAGCCCGGCATTCAGGCTCGCAAAGACGCCGCCGAAGGCTAGCTTAACCTTCGTGTTGGCCGCGCGAATCTGGCGAGCCAAGATCTTCGCGTAGGGATAGCTGGTGGTGCTGAGAAAACTGAGGCCGATCAGATCCGGCTGTTGCCGGTTGATCTCCTCGAGAATCACCTCGTTCGGCGTGTCGGGATTTGCCTGATCGAACATCACGCACTCGTGACCGGCCTGCTTGAGCACCGACGAGAGGGACATGATGCCGATGGGCGGGAAGCCCATGACCCTGATACGGCCGTTTTTTGCGCGTGTTTTAGCGGGAAGAGCGTAGAACTGGGGGTCGCGAACGTGGATGAGAAATACCCGCATTCAACCAGCCTACCACGAATATCATGGCAAAATGGAAATTAGTTGCTCCGTAAGGAAAATCTACGCAGGGCTGCCCTTGAAACGAAAAGTGGGGATGGGTGATTGATCACCCGTCCCCACTTACAGACTTTCTGACCTTTGGACTGGACGACGTTCTTACTTACCGCCCGAGTGCAATCTTAACCGCATTGCCAATCTCAGCAGGATTCTTCACCACACGAACACCGGCGGCTTCGAGCGTCTTCATCTTCTCAGCTGCCGTGCCCTTGCCACCGGACACAATGGCGCCGGCATGGCCCATGCGGCGGCCTGGAGGAGCCGTGATCCCGGCGATGAAACTCACGACCGGTTTCTTCACATTCTTTTTGATGAACTCGGCAGCTTTCTCTTCCGCATCGCCACCGATCTCGCCGATCATCACGATTGCCTGAGTCTCGGGATCTTTCTCGAACAGGGCCAGCACATCGACGAAACCCGTTCCATTGACCGGATCGCCGCCGATGCCGACACAAGTCGTTTCACCCAACCCGAGCGTCGAAAGTTGATGCACCGCTTCGTAGGTGAGGGTCCCGCTGCGCGACACGACGCCTACGACGCCCTTTTTATGGATGAAGCCCGGCATGATGCCGATCTTCGCTTCATCGACGGTGATCACGCCCGGGCAATTGGGTCCGATCAACCGGACATCGCGGCCATAGAGCGCGCGCTTGACCTTGACCATGTCATTCACCGGAATGCCTTCGGTAATGCAGATGATCAGTTTCACGCCGGCATCGGCTGCTTCCAAAATCGCATCGGCGCAAAACGGCGGCGGCACAAAAATCAGCGAGGTATCGCACTGGGCCTTCTTTACGGCATCGCGCACCGTGTTGAATACCGGAATGCCCTCGACCTCCTGCCCGGCCTTGCCGGGAGTCACACCCGCGACAACCTGCGTTCCGTACGCCTTGCACTGCGTCGCATGGAACGAGCCTTCCTTGCCCGTGATCCCCTGCACCACCACCCGCGTATGCTTATTCACGAGAATGCTCACAAGTCCCTCTTCTTTCTTATTCCACCTTCACCAACACCGGAAAACACCGTTCGGGAGCGGCAGGGCTGAGGCCCTGACTGCGGCCGTCGAGCGAGCACATTCCAATCGTGCGCGCTCCGGGAGCAAAAGGGCCTCAACCCTGTCGCTCCCGATTCCTCAGGCTGCTTTTCCGGTCAGCTTCACAATCTTCTGCGCCGCTTCCCACAAATCGTCCGCCACCTCAACCTTGAGGCCGGACTCGGCCAGCAGCTTGCGGCCTTCCTCTGCATTCGTCCCCTGCAACCGGACCACCAACGGCACATTGATCTTCACTTCCTTGGCCGCTTCGATCACGCCATGCGCGATCCGCTCACAACGAACGATCCCGCCGAAGATGTTGATGAAGATGCCCTTGACGTTCGGGTCCTTGAGGAGAATCCTGAATCCCGCCGCCACAGTCTCCTTGGTCGCGCCGCCGCCGACGTCCAGGAAGTTGGCTGGTTCGCTGCCCGCGAGCTTGATCACATCCATCGTGGCCATGGCCAGTCCCGCGCCGTTCACCATGCAACCGATGTTGCCGTCCAGCTTCACATAGTTCAGATTATTTTCGCCCGCTTCGATTTCAAGCGGCTCCTCTTCATGGAGGTCGCGCATCTGCTGCACATCGGCATGCCGGAACAGCGCGCTATCGTCGAACGAGACCTTGCCGTCCAACGCGATCAGTTTCTTATCGCCGGTGATGACCAGCGGATTGATCTCCACCATCGCTGCATTCTTGTCCATGAACATGCGGTAGAGATTCCCCAGCATTTGGATGAAGGGATTCACGACGGCTGGCTCCATGCCTGGAAGCCCGAGCGCAAAGGCGATGTTGCGGCCGTTATACCCCTGGAACCCGACGGCCGGGTCGATCGCTTCACGGATGATCTTCTCCGGCGTATGGGCTGCGACTTCTTCGATCTCCATCCCGCCCTCCGTGCTCGCGATAAACACGGGCCATCCGCTGTCCCGATCGACGACGATGCTCACATATAATTCCTTGGCAATCGCGGCGCCTTCTTCGATCAACAACCGCCGCACTTCACGCCCCTTGGGGCCCGTTTGGTGCGTGACGAGCGTTTTGCCGATCAGTTCCTTGACCAGACCAGGAACAGCCGCCTTGTCCTTCGTAATCTTGACGCCGCCGGCCTTGCCTCGGCCTCCTGCATGGATCTGCGCCTTGACGACAAAGACCGGAGTATTGAGTTCCGCCGCCCAGGCCGAACCTGCCTCGGGAGAGGTGATCTCTTTCCCGCGCGGAATCGGAATCCCGAACTGACCGAACAACTGCTTCGCCTGAAACTCATGAACGTTCATGCTTCCCCCTGAAAAGAGCGTATGGCTCGTGGCGTATGGCTAATGGCTCGGACCAAGAAAATATCTCTTCGGTGTTCTGCTACAGGCTATACGCCATAAGCTCTTGAGTTATTCTTTACGCGTGTACGGCGGCAGGATCATGGGGGACACGACGCCGCTGGCGCTGCCGTACTTCTTGGCTTCGGCGCGGAACCCCTTCAGATGCCCGACCGTCAACTTCCCTTGCGACATGGATGCGGCGCGAGCCGCGGCTGTCAACCCCGACCGCTTGCCGAAGACCATCAGGTCGAGCAGGGAGTTCCCCATCAACCGGTTCCGTCCATGCAATCCGCCGGACGCTTCCCCTGCCACGAATAGATTCTTCACGTCTGTTTCCGAATTTGTATCGATCTTCACGCCGCCGTTCTGATAATGCAGCGTCGGATAGATCAGCACGGGATCTTTGCTGATATCGATATTGAATCGCTCGAACTGCAACATCATTGCCGGGAAATGCTTCTCCATCGTCCCGGGGCCCTGCGCGGCATCGAGCAGCGGGGTATCGAGCCACACACCGATGCGCCCGGACATCGTGCGGATGCCGCGCCCCTCCTCGCATTCCCGAATAATCGATGCGGACACGACATCGCGGGTATCCAGTTCGTTGACGAACCGTTCCCCCTTCGCATTGACCAAATGCCCGCCTTCTGAACGAATCCCCTCTGTGACCAAGGCCCCGATGAGCTGTTCGGGATAGACCGCGCCGGATGGGTGATACTGAAACGTATCGACGTGCACGAGTTTCGCGCCCAATCGATAGGCCAGACAGAGCCCATCGCCGGTCGCACCATAGTGATTGCTGGTTGGAAATCCCTGAATGTGGAGCCGGCCGATTCCGCCGGTCGCCAGGATGACGGACTTGGCCGCCACGACGACGTCGCGATGGTTGTCGAGGTCTTTGAAGATGGCGCCGGTGCAGTGCCCCTTTTCGTCGCTCGTCAACTCGACCGCGGCGCAAAACTCAAGCAACTGAATATTCTGATTCAGCACCTCATCCTTGAGCACCCGCATGATTTCAAGGCCGGTGTAATCTGAACAGGTCAGGAGACGGGGCTTCGAGCTGCCGCCGCCTTTCTTCACATGGAGGTTGCCGTCCCCGTCGCGATCGAACAGGACGCCGAGGCTCAGCAGCCACTTCGCAATCGAGGGACCTTCCTCCACCATCACCTTGAGCAACTGATGGTCGTTTTGCATGTGGCCGCCCTTCAGCGTGTCCACAAAATGCGTGACGGGCGAGTCCTCCGGCGCAACGGAAATCTGCATGCCGCCCTGAGCCATCACACTATTGGAGTCGCCGAGACGAAGCTTGGTCGCCAGCATGACCTTGGCGCCGGCCGCCTGGGCATGGAGCGCCGCCGCACAGCCGGCGCCGCCGCCGCCCACCACCAGCACATCGGTCGTATAGTCCGGCGTCAGATCGAACCCGTCGGTGACGGAGCTGTCCCCCTCCAACAAGGTCGCCAGCTCAATCGCCGTCTTGTCCCCGGCATTGGGGCCGAAACGAATCGGGCGAAAGGCGCTCTCCCGAAAATCGGGATGATACTTATGGATCAGTTGGTCGCGATCGGCAGGAGAAAGCTTGGGAAGGGTCTGCTTGCGTCGAGCATCCCGCGTCTGGTGCACGATCTGTTGAAGGGCGTGAATGTCCATAATTTTGCTTTCAGCTTTCAGCAATCAGCCATCAGCTTCTGCCTCAATCTCAGAAGCTGAGAGCTGACCGCTGACGGCTCATTGTGCTATTTCACCGTCGCGCAGTGATCGGCCAATTCCTTCTCGGTCATCTTGAGAATCTTGGCCCATTCGTCGTTGAAACGGCCGTCCTGGATTTCCTTAATACGTACATCCAGCCCCAGAGGCTTCTCGGTGAAATGAGCCCCCTGCGCCCGGCTCAC
>JBEGVJ010000007.1:0-22246 GCA_041178465.1 Nitrospirota bacterium | reverse complement strand
CCCTTTTGGGAATAGTATTCGGCGATGCCGTGGTAGGCCCGGGGGTCTTGATCGTTGGCCTTGAGGGCGCGATTGAAGGCTTCGTAGGCGGCTTGCATATGCTGTCTGGCCAGCGCCAACCAGCCGAGGGCCGAATGGGCCGGACCGAAATTCGGATCGGCGACGAGCGCCGCATCATACTCTTTTTGCGCCAGATCCAGACGGCCCTTCGTTTCGTAGAAACCTCCCAGGGCAAAATGCACGGCTGCGTCTTTGGGGTTCAGGCGCAGGGCCTCCTTGTAGGACTGTAGGGCAGGCTCGAACTTGCCCTGCTCGGCGAGGGCGCAGGCGAGGTTGGCGTGGGCTATCGCATCGGTGGGATGCAGCTTGATCACTTCGCGATATTGGGGGATCGCCATCTCCAACCGGCCCTGCTCTTGATAGGCCACGCCCAGGTTGGTGCGCGCCGGCGCATAGGAGGGATCCAGCCGGACGGCTTCTCGGTATTCCTTGATGGCCATTTCAAGATGGTCAGCCCGCTCATGGATCTGGGCGAGAAAGTAATGAGGATAGGCGGACTGGGGCGCGAGCTTGATCGCTTCCTTGTAGGAGGCGATCGACTGTTCGGACTGGCCTGACTGGGCCAGAAACAATCCCATCACGAGATGGGCGTTGGCCTGCCCCGTCTGGCGTGCGACGAATCCTTCGATCCACTCTTTGACCAGAGCAATGTCTTCGAGTTCTTGCAGGCATTTCGGGTGAGTATTCCAGGCTTCGGCAAACTCGCCGCGGAGCAGGTGGATGACGTTCAACGCAAAATGGGGTCGCGGATCGCAGGCCTGCCCGGTGGCGGGATGGCGGGCCCAGGTCAGTGCCGCGTGCAGCGCCTGATCCCATTGGCCTGCCAGCAGAGTCGTTTCACATTGTGTTTGGTAGTCGGTCATTGGAGTCGGCGTAGCTCTATCTGGTGAGGGTGTCTTCCACATCGGGCGAGGTCGCGAGCATACGATCCCCGAGGAAGGGATAGCGCGCCGCGATTTTTTGCTTCATCAACCAGGCGATGGTCCGGTACGACCAGTGCCCTTTCACGCCGGAACGGATTCGCGCGATGTATTCCGCTTCAGCATAGTCCATCTTGAACAGGCACCGGACCTTGAACCCGAACGGCGTGGCATAGAGCGATCCCTCCGCGCTCGTCTTCTTGAGCTGCTCGATGTCCGAGCGGACCGCGTCCATCGCCTGTCGATATTCCTGATCCAATCCCGCCTGCACCAGTGGCGGCGGAACTTCATAGCCGTGCACCGTCGTAAAGTTCTGTTGAATCTGCTGGCAGCGCCGGTGCCGATGCATGTCGCGCCAGCCCCCGATATCCATCAGCACGTCGAACGTGAAGGCATAGCCGCTGCGAAATTCTTTGATGAGTTCGTCGTAGGGCCCTCGTGCGCTCATCGCTACATCGATTGTTTCCTGCTTCTGTTTCTCCGTCCAGGTGCGGACGACCGCGAGGAGGCTCCGATAGGGTGCATGCGAGACACGGTACAGCAAGGTGGTGACGATTTCGTCCATTGGATCGTGGGGCTCGATGAGGTCCACCGGCTCCGGTTCGCCCCAGGAGGCTGGTTGATCCAACCCGGTTCCCCGGAGGGCCTCCTTCGCATACTTGGCCAGGTCCTGATAGACCGAGGCCTGATAGTCGTTCGCCTTGGCATGGCGCGCGAGCGTCGGCGCGAGGGGCTCCTGCGCACCCGGCTGACCGCAGAGTTCGCCCCAGATGTTCACGGGCGACCGTTGGCAGGCATCCTTGAGTTCGTCTCCGATCGAACGCAATTCCGGCAGTTGCGAAGACAACAGTCTGGCGATTTGTTTTTCCAGCGTCCTGATACTGACGACTTGTCCGACGTTCGTCCTGGCCGCGAGGGGCAGGAGATACCGCGTTACGTCGAACGCGCGCGCAGCAATCGTCCGTTGGTAATCAGCCGGTTTCATCGACTCGGGGCGCGGCTCACGCTCAGAAATAAATTGGATCAGCGGTTGGTGCAGGAGCCGATAGATCTCGGCGAGGCTGCGAAGAATGCCCTGGTAGGTGCCCTCCGTCTCTGTCCCGCGAATGGAATCCGGCACGAACCACCCGCCGGAGGCAAAGTTCTGATAGCGGCTGGATTTCGCCTGGCCGTCCCACAGAGGCTCGTCTTCGAGTCGAATCGCGGCGAGTTCGGAGATGTCCTCGAAGCAGATGATGACATGGCCTAGGTCGGCGATCGAGGCGTGGCCGTAGTCGAAGTAGAACTGATCCCAGAACTTTTCAGAGGAATGGCCGTGCACCCAGCGGAGGCTGTTCTCGATCGAGTCGGGCGAGCGGCTGTAGCGAGCCAAGGCGTAGGCCGATTTCTCGGGCGGCATCGGCGCCAATGCGATGACGCGGCGTGTCGGCTGATCGATACTCATACGGTTTTCCTGGAATTCCTGACAGGCCGCGAACTATACGCCCGCGCGACGGTCGGCGCAAGAAGGCGCGACGACCCGCGTTGACTTGCCCGTACCCCGTCGCTATAGTCCCAAATCTTTCTCAATGGTCGCTGGATATGGACACGATTAAGGGCATCAAGGGCGTCAAAGATATTCTCCCGGAGGAGACGCCTCGGTGGCGTCTTATAGAGGATACGGCGCGGCGCTGGGCGCTCTGCTACGGGTATCAGGAGATCCGGATCCCCATTTTCGAATTCACCACGCTCTTTGCCAGGAGCATCGGCGCCGCGACGGACATCGTCGAGAAGGAGATGTACACTTTTCCCGACCGGGATGGAACCTCGCTGACCCTGCGCCCGGAAGGCACAGCCGGAACGGTCCGCGCCTTTATCGAACATAATCGCGCAGCCAACCCTCTCCCGCAAAAATATTTCTATATCGGGCCGATGTTTCGTCACGAGCGGCCACAGGCGGGACGCCTCCGGCAGTTTCATCAATTCGGAGTCGAGTCGTTCGGCACGTCGGACCCTCGTGCGGATGTCGAAGCCATCGCGCTCTTGTGGCGCCTGCTATCCGATCTGGCCTTGCCAGACCTGACGCTGGAGATCAACAGCCTGGGGAGTTCAGGCGACCGAGCTGCCTATAAACCGGTCCTGCTGGCGTTTCTCTCGCAACAGGAATCCCGCCTCTGTGCAAACTGCCGGCGCCGCATGGACACGAATCCTCTACGAGTATTGGATTGTAAGATACCGGACTGCCGGGCTGCGACGGAGTTGGCGCCGAAGCTAACCGACCATCTCTCTCCGGAAGCCCGTGCACATTTCGACCAGGTTCTGGCAGGTCTCGTTGCCATCGGGGTTCCCTATCGACTCAATCCTCGCTTGGTGCGTGGGCTCGACTATTACTGTTTGACGAGTTTTGAAATTACGTCGACCCACTTAGGAGCACAGAACGCGGTGGGAGCCGGTGGCCGCTACGACGGTTTGGTGGAAACGCTCGGTGGCCCCTCCGTTCCGGCCGTAGGATTCGCGGTCGGGCTCGAACGAGTGTCGTTGATGCTTCCGGAGATATCGTCGTCCTCGCTCAACGACTGTCTCTATTATGTTGCGGCCTTCGGAGAGGAAGGGACGAAGCTGGGATTCACGCTTCTCGATGACCTCCGCAAGGCCGGGTTGTTGGCCCAATGTGACTATCGTGCCACTACGCTCAAAGCTCACCTCCGCCAAGCCGATCGATCAAAATGCCGGTATGCCATTCTCTTGGGTGACGATGAGGCACATCGTGGCTCCGTTATTCTCCGCAACCTCGAGTCAAAGGCCCAGGAGGAACTCTCTCTGGTCGGGCTTGTTTCCCTCCTTAAAGCTCGCAATCTCCCCTCCTAAGAAGTCAAATTTTTGATATTGACTTTGTGTGGAAAACCCCGTAGGCTCGTGCACACTACACTTCATAAGTAATTGATTGTATTGGTTTCTTTAATTAATTACTATGGCGACTCGCAAGCTGGGTCTCTTGTTATCCACAGCCCCTTCTCACCCGAGCGTTGAGACTGTTATCCGGTTGGCTCAGGCTGCCATGCGCCGGGGCGTTGAGGTCTATCTTTATCTCATCGATGAAGGGGTGAAGATGGTGACAGATCGTCGTTATCTTGATCTGGTCGATGCAGGAGTGAAGGTGTCTGTGTGTGCGTATGGTTGTCAGCAACATGGTGTTTCAACAGCCACGGTCGATTCGAGAGTTTCGTTGTCTGGGTTGGTCGTGCTGTCTGGAATTATTGATGGGTGTGATCGCTTTCTCGCTTTTACATAAGAAATTGTTGTCACTGCGGTTGGTTCTTTATGTCGAAACGTGTTGCGGTGGTGATTTCGGAAGATCCTTTTGTGACGGCTCGTCCCGTTGAAGCCCTTCGTATTGCGTTAGGGCTTTGTGCTGGAGATCATGAGACGACTGTTGTCCTTCTCGGACGTGCTCCTCATCTCCTAATGAAGGACACAGAAGAGATTATCGATGTCGATATTCTTGAAAAATACCTCCCTTCCTTTAAGCACCTGTCTATTCCTTTTATTGTCGAGCTAGGGACCGCGATGGACACTTGGTCTGATCACTTTTCTGTGACGGCTCGAACAGCACATGAGATCAGACAGCTCATTCGTACCGTTGATAGAAGTCTCGTTTTTTGAGATCTGGATCATATAGTTATGGAAAACACACTCTATATTCTTCGACAACACCCCGACTCTATATCTTCTTCTATCTTTCAAGCGAGCGATGAGGGGGGGGATATTGTGTTTATCGAACGGGCCTCGGTAAGCGTTCCGTCTTCCGTGAAGGGATTCCTGGTTGCCGATGGCGGGAGAGCAGGCAACTCCACACATTCGCCTATGACATATGACGATCTTGTTGAGAAAATCTTTTCATCGGAGCATGTCATTGTTGTGTAGGTGTATTAATGACTCTTCTCCGAATTGTTGTAAGTACATAAAGAGATAGTCGTAGTAGTAGGGATAAGAGTAGGCTCTGTTGATATTGTGAATGGCGACGAAGACATTGAATTGATAGCGCTTCTACAGCGCTATCTTTGTGGAAATAGTTGGGGATTGACTCTGAGTAACCCCTGCATGCACAGTCTATAATCTGTGTTGATTCAGGCGAAAGTTATTCGGCCGTCCTGTTCAGAGTCTGATAATGATCTTGATAGAGGGTGGGAGTTCGCGCGAAAAACCAGGTTATCAATAGGTGTGAATAAGTCTGTGTATGAAGAATGATACAGAAATCATGACTCTCGTAAACGTATGGCAGGATGTTTTGGCTTATGTTCAAGGGAAAGTGCCGAAACAGGTTTATGACACGTGGTTCACGCCTATTCACTTGGAACGGATTGAGGAGTCGACGGCTCAACTGGGGGTCCCGAACAAGTTTTTTGGGGACTGGTTGAGCCAGCACTATGGGCCTCTCCTGGCGGAGGCCATTTCTGCCGCCAGAGGTGGAGAAGACACTGCGATCACGTTCGTCATCTCTCATAAACAGGCGGCAAAGCCGTCCGATAACAGTGGCAGTACCGCGGCAGCCAGTCGCCAGAATACTGGGTCTCGGCCAAAACGAGGAATCCAGCTCAACCCCAAATACACGTTCAAGAGTTTCGTGGTGGGAGCGGGAAACCAATTTGCACATGCTGCCTGTATGGCGGTCGCGGAGCAGCCGGCAAAGGCCTATAATCCGCTCTTTATCTATGGAGAGACCGGCCTGGGGAAAACACATCTCTTGAATGCCATTGGAAACTATGTGGCGGAGCGGACCGATCTCCGCATTGCCTATCTGACGACCGAGCAGTTCACCAACGAAGTCATCAACTCCATTCGATACGACAAGATGATGGATCTGCGGAAGCGGTATCGTCATATCGACATGTTAATGATCGACGACATTCAGTTTTTGGCGGGCAAGGAGCGTACGCAGGAGGAATTCTTCCACACGTTCAATGCCCTGTATGAAGCGCATAAGCAGCTGGTCCTTTCGAGCGATCGTTTTCCGAAAGATATGCCCGATATCGAGGAGCGGTTGCGGTCGCGGTTTGAATGGGGGCTGATTGCGGATCTCCAGCCGCCGGACGTGGAAACACGGATTGCCATCCTGCGGAAAAAGTCCGAGGACGAGGGCGTGACGTTGCCGGAAGATGTCATCCAGTTTCTCGCCACCACGATGAAGAGCAATATCCGCGAGCTTGAGGGATCGCTCGTGCGCCTCGGCGCTTATGCTTCCCTCACGGGGCAGACGATTACGCTGGAAATGGCGAAGAGCGTGCTTCGGGATCTGATCGGCATCAAGAAAAAGATCGTGTCGATGGACGATATTCAGGAAACGGTGGGCGCGCGCTTTCATGTGAAGATTGCCGACTTGAAATCCCGTCGCCGAAGTAAAACGCTGGTCCACCCGAGGCAAATCGCCATGTATCTTTGTCGGGAGCTCACGGACTCTTCGTATCCCGAGATCGGGCGGCAGTTCGGCGGCAAAGACCACACAACGATCATCCATGCCTGCAAGCAAGTCATCAAAGCAAAAGACACCGATAGTGCATTAAGTGCCACGCTGGACAGCTTGAAAGAGCAAATTTTGCGAGCGTGAACAGCCGCGCTAAGGGGAAGAGATTATGAAACTGCGTATGGGACGGGTTGAACTCTTGACGGGCCTCCAACGGGTCCAAGGTGTCGTCGAGAAGCGCAACACGATGCCGATTCTTTCGAATATCCTGATCGAGGCGAAGCAGGAAGGGGTGGAAATCGTCGCCACCGACCTCGAAATCGGCATGCGCGGGCTCTATAAGGCAACTGTGGAGAAGCCCGGAGGGGTGACGGTTTCGGCCCGGAAGCTCTATGAGATCATCAAGGAACTGACGGTCAATGACATCGAAATCACCTCGGGCGACAATAACTGGACGACGATTCAAGCGGGCAAGAGCCAGTTCAAGATCGTCGGACTCCCCAGCACCGACTATCCCGCGCTGCCCACGATCGAACGGGAAGGGCTCATTCCCCTTGCCGGGGCCGGCTTCCTGGAGCTGATTCGCAAGACCCTCTTCGCGGCCGGAGACAACGATGCGCGCTACATCCTCAACGGTCTGTTGGTGACCCTCATCACGTCGGAGAAGAAAACGATCTTGCGGCTGGTGGGCACCGATGGACACCGGTTGGCGGTGGCCGAACAAGAGGTCGGAACGGCCGTGGCGAAAGGCGCTCCGCAAGAGATCAAATCCATTATTCCGAAGAAAGCGGCGCATGAGATGCAGCGTCTTCTGGAAGAGGGCGGCGAGGGCGAACCGTTGATCGGGTTTACCAAGAATCTTATGATCTTCCGGAAAAGCGGGCTGTTGCTGACTTCGCGGCTCATGGAGGGGAATTACCCGAACTACCAGCAAGTGATCCCGAAAGAAAGCGGCAGGAAGATCGGGGTCAATCGCAGCGAACTGGAAAGTGCGCTCCGGCGTGTCTCCGTGCTGTCCCGTGATAAAGCGAATGCGGTGAAGGTGTCGTTTGTTTCCGGACAGATGACACTGTTCTCCAGTAATCCTGATTTTGGAGAAGCGACCGAAGAGCTTGCGGCACAGTATGAAGGGGAAGCGTTGAACACGGGGTTCAACGCCCGTTATTTATTGGATGTGCTCGGGGTAATGGACGGAGAGACGATCTCCCTGCAAATGGAGAATCCGCTGAGCCCCTGTTTGATCCAGGAATCGGACAGCCCAGGATTCAAGTGCGTCGTGATGCCAATTAAAATCTGAGGCGCGTGGCAAAGGGCACGAGGCTAGAGAGAAAACTTCTACAGCCTCCTTACCTCTCGCCCCTCGCCTCATGCCTGTGAAATTAGGAGACTGATGGCCAGTAACGACAACGAGACCTCACCGAAATCCGAGAGTTACGGCGCGGATCAAATTAAAGTGTTGGAAGGCCTGGACGCCGTGCGGAAACGTCCGGCGATGTACATCGGCAGCACCGGTGTGGACGGCCTCCATCACCTCGTCTATGAAGTCGTCGACAACAGCGTCGATGAACATATGGCGGGATTCGGCGAAACCATCGAGGTGACGATCCACATCGACGGCAGTGTCACGGTCGTGGATAACGGCCGAGGCATTCCCACCGGGATGCATTCCACGCAAAAGAAGTCTGCTGCCGAAGTGGCGTTGACGGTCTTGCACGCGGGCGGCAAGTTCGAGCAGGGAGCCTATACGGTGTCCGGCGGGCTCCATGGCGTCGGGATCTCTGTGGTTAATGCCCTTTCCGAATGGCTCGAGCTGGAGATTTGGCAGGACGGCCAGGTGTTCGAGCAGCGCTATGAGCGCGGCAAACCGACCGCGCCGCTCAAGATGACGGGGAAAACCAAGCGCCGCGGCACCATGGTGACGTTCAAGTCTGACGGGCAGATTTTCGAGACCCTCGACTTCAGTTTCGACGTGCTGGCGCAGCGCCTGCGCGAGCTTGCCTTTTTGAATAAGGGACTCGAGATCACGCTCAAGGATGAGCGGAAAGAACCGGTCAAGGAGCAAGTCTTCAAATACAAGGGCGGGATCGTGTCGTTCGTCGAGCATCTGAACGAAGCCAAGGTGCCGCTGCACAAGCCGATTTACGTGCAGGTCGAGAAGCCGGAGATGGTGCTGGAGGTCGCGCTCCAGTACAACGATAGCTACGCCGAGAACCTGTTTTCTTTTGCGAACAACATCAACACCACGGAAGGCGGCACGCACTTGGTGGGCTTCAAGGCCGCGCTCACCCGCACGATTAACAGTTACGCGAACGCCAACGATCTGCTCAAAAAAGATACCGAGTCGCTGACCGGAGACGACGTTCGTGAAGGGCTCACGGCTGTCGTCAGCGTCAAGGTCCGGAATCCTCAGTTCGAAGGGCAGACGAAGGCCAAGCTGGGCAACAGCGAGGTAAAGGGCATCGTCGAGGCCGCGGTCAACGAAGCGCTCGGAAACTATTTCGAAGAAAATCCGACGGTGGCCAGAAAAGTCATCGGCAAAGCGATCGATGCAGCTCGTGCCCGTGAAGCGGCGCGCAAAGCGAAGGAACTCATCCGGCGCAAGAGCGCGCTCGACGGGGGCTCGCTCCCAGGCAAGCTGGCCGACTGTTCGGAAAAAGATCCGGCCTTGAGCGAGCTCTATATCGTCGAGGGCGATTCGGCCGGCGGTTCCGCCAAACAGGGGCGCGACCGCAAGTTTCAGGCGATTTTGCCGCTCAAGGGTAAGATCCTCAACGTCGAGAAGGCGCGTTTCGACAAAATGCTCTCGAGCGACGAGATCCGGACGTTGATCATGGCGCTCGGAACCGGCATCGGTCGCAAGCGTGAAGAAAGCGAAAAGGCCGACAAAGACTCGTTCGACATCAGCAAGGCCCGGTACCACAAGATCATTCTTATGACGGACGCCGACGTGGACGGAAGCCACATCCGGACCCTGCTCCTCACGTTTTTCTTCCGGCAAATGCCGGAGCTGCTTGAACGGGGCTACGTCTATATTGCGCAGCCGCCGCTCTTCAAAGTGAAGAAGGGCAAGACGGAACGGTATCTCAAAGATGAACTGGCGTTGAACGAACACCTGGCCGATATCGCCGTCGAGGATGTGGAAGTGTATATGGAGGGGACTCAGGGCTATGTCACGGGACGGCGGCTCCTGCCCATTCTCAAGAAGCTGATCGCCTTTGAGACGCTGCTCGGCCGGCTGAACAAGAAACCGCATGAGGCCGGCATGGTGCGGGCCTTTGTGGATGAGCCGGGACTGGATCGCGAGCTGCTCAAGAATCGTGAGACCCTCACGAAGGTTGTCGCCAACGTGAAGAAAACGCTCGCGGTGGTCTATCCGAAACTCACGCCGACGTTGGATATCGTCGAGGACGAGGAGCATCAATCGAACAAAGTCCTCTGTCGGCTGCATGCCAACGGGGTCACTCATAGCTTTGAGGTGACGCACGAGCTGGTCGGCTCCGCCGAATTCCGTGAGTTGCAGAAGCTCGCTCCGTCGGCGATCGGTTTCGGCCGGGCACCGTACAAGATCAAGTCCGACGGCCAGGAGCAGCTTCTGCCTGCGACGGCTGAATTGGTCAAGGCGATCCTCGACAAGGGCAAACACGGGCTCAGCATCCAGCGGTATAAAGGTCTGGGCGAAATGAACCCGAATCAGCTCTGGGAAACGACGATGAATCCGGAAGTCCGGACGTTGTTGAAAGTGAAATTGGAAGACGTGCCGGGCGTTGACGAGATCTTTACGATTCTGATGGGCGATGAGGTCGAGCCCCGGCGAAACTTCATTCAAGCCCATGCGCTCGAGGTCAGAAATCTAGACGTGTAAAAAATTGCCAAAGAGCTTATGGCTGATAGCGTATGGCAAACAGCAGATGCGGAGTTTCTTTTTTGCCATCAGCTATAGGCTATAAGCCATTCGCTCTTTTCCCGAGGAGAATTTAATGCCCCCTGATGAACGGTTAGGACATATCGCCATCGAAGACGAGATGCGCTCGTCGTACCTGAGTTACGCGATGAGCGTCATCGTGGGCCGGGCGCTTCCCGACGTGCGTGACGGCCTCAAGCCGGTCCATCGCCGCATTCTCCACGGCATGAACGAAATGGGCCTGGCGTCGAACCGGGCCTACCGCAAGTCCGCCAAGATCGTCGGCGAGATCATGGGGAACTACCATCCCCACGGGGACAGTGCGATCTACGACACCCTCGTCCGCATGGCGCAACCCTTCAACATGCGCTATATGCTCGTGGACGGGCAGGGCAACTTCGGGTCCGTCGACGGCGATCCGCCGGCGGCCATGCGCTATACCGAAGCCCGTCTGACCAAGGTTGCCGAGGACATGCTCGCCGATATCGACAAGGACACGGTCGATTTCGGGCCGAACTACGACGAGTCACTGGTCGAACCGCTGGTGCTCCCTTCGAAAATCCCGAATCTTCTTGTCAACGGCGCCGGCGGCATCGCGGTGGGCTATGCCACCAACATCCCGACCCACAATGTCGGCGAAGTGATCGAGGGGCTCCTCCAGTTCCTGGAAAATCCGGACATCACGATCCCCCAGTTGATGAAAAAGATTCCAGGTCCCGACTTCCCGACGGCCGGATTCATCTACGGAACGGCCGGCATCAAGTCCGCTTACGAGAGCGGGCGTGGTCTCTTGACGTTGCGCGCGAAAGTGAAGGTCGAGACCGATGAACGCACGGATCGCGAACGGTTGATCGTTACGGAGCTGCCCTATCAGGTCAATAAGTCCAAGCTGATCGAAAAGATCGCTGAGTTGATCCGGGACGAACGGATCAAAGGGATTTCCGATCTGCGCGACGAATCCGACCGGGACGGCATCCGTGTCGTCATCGAGCTCAAGCGCGGCGAAATCCCGCTCATTACCCTGAACAATCTGTACAAGCTTACGCAGCTCCAGACGACCTTCGGGGTGATCATGCTTGCGCTGGTGAACAACCGGCCGGAAGTGTTGAATCTCAAGCAGATCCTGCATCATTTCGTGGAGCATCGACGCGAGGTCGTCGTGCGCCGGACTGCCTTCGAACTGCGTAAGGCGGAAGAGCGGGCGCATATCCTCGAAGGCCTCAAGATCGCGCTCGACAACCTGGATGCGGTCATTGCCTTGATCCGGCGGGCGCAATCGCCTGATGAAGCCCGCGTGGGCTTGATGCGTGAATTTGCGCTGAGCGAAATCCAGTCGAATGCGATTTTGGAGATGCGGCTCCAGCGGCTCACGCAATTGGAGCGCAACAAGCTCATCGAAGAATACAAAGAGGTCTTGAAGCAGATCGAGCGGCTGAAGTCGATTCTGAGCAGCGAGGCGCTGGTGCGGACGATCATCAGGGATGAGTTGATCGAGGTGCGCGAGGCCTACAAGGACGACCGCCGCACGCAGATCGTGAAAGAAGAAGCGGAAATTACCCTGGAAGACATGATCGCGAACGAAGAAGTGGTCGTCACGATCTCGCATGCCGGCTACATCAAGCGTAACCCCGTGACGCTCTACCGGGCGCAGAAGCGCGGTGGCAAGGGTAAAATCGGGATGGGGGTCAAGGACGAGGATTTCGTCGTGACGCTCTTCACGGCCTCCACGCACGAGTCGCTTCTGTTCTTTACGGATGCCGGGAAGGTCTATTGGCTGAAAGTCCATGAGATTCCGGACGCGGGCCGGGCTGCCAAGGGCAAGGCTCTTGTAAACTTGCTGGCGCTCTCAGGCGATGAGAAGGTTACCGCGACTGTGCCGGTCAAAGAATTCCGCGACGACCGGTTCGTCGTGATGGCGACCGCGCAGGGCATCATCAAGAAGACTGAACTCTCGGCTTACGGCAATCCCCGCCAGGGCGGCATCATCGCGCTGTCGTTGGATAAGGGGGATCGGCTCATCAGCGTGCATGTCACCGACGGCCAGCGGGAAATTCTGTTGGGCACGAAGAAGGGCATCACGATCCGCTTCAAGGAAGACGACGTCCGCTCCATGGGGCGCACGGCGCACGGGGTGCGCGGCATTGCGCTTGAGGAAGGCAACGAAGTCATCGGCATGGAAACCATCACGCCGGACTCCACCACCCAAATCCTTACGGTCACGGAGGGCGGCTACGGGAAGCGCACGCCGGTGAACGAGTATCGCATCCAGGGACGGGGGGGAAAGGGCATCATTAGCGTGAAGACCAATGAGCGCAACGGACTCGCCGTTGGGTTCCTGCAAGTCCGGGACGGCGACGAGATCATGCTGATGGCTGCGCATGGCAAGGTGCTTCGGTGCAAAGTGGATGAATTCCGCGAGATCGGACGGAATACCCAGGGAGTTCGGATCCTTGATCTCGATGGCGAGGGCGACCGAGTCGTGGCCGTCGCGCGGTTGGCGGAAAGTACCGAAGTGCTTCCAGAGGAAGGCGGCGCCTAACGGATAGGCGCGGCATCATACGCCTTGTTCGTTGAGCCTTCCATGCATGAGCAGGATCCTTCTTCAGTGCCCCCTTCCGGGTCCAAGGCGAAAAAGCCGCTGGATACGGTCGTCAAGTTGGCCCTTGGCGTTTTGGTCGGGTCCTTCGCTCTGATCTGGGGCGGGATGTATCTCAGCCGCCCCGACCGATCGATTCCTCCCTATAGCATCGGATCGCAAGAAGAGACCTCCGTGGCGATCCATGTTCCGCCCTGGACGAGCGACGGTGAAATCGAAACACTCATTAAGCGCTTTCGCAAAGTCGGGCATGAGACGAGAAACTTCGGACCGATGAAGATTCGGCCGACGACGCCAGACGACCCGACCGACCGCTATCGCCTCCTTACCATTTACATCTTTTCCCTCGATGCCTGGGCGGAGCCGGCGATGCTGCACAAGTACCTGATCGGGGAAGAGCGGGATGTGCGGGACGGATTTCGGAAAGCCTTGCGGGGGCTGTACCAGTTGACGGAGTTGGAGGAAGAAGGGCGGATCGGTCCCCTGCTGGACGGTCCGGAGACGGCGGCAACGCAGGTCTACGCCAGGCAGCTTTTCAAGGCACCGCTCAGCCTGCCTTCGGTCCGCGCGGTTGAGCCAGCGACTGCGCCATGAGCTGCGCCAGGTGATGGCGGAGATCCGGATCCTGGATCGTGGTCACGTGGGCCGAGATTTCCGCGAGCAACGCGTCGCTGGCAGGCGGAGTGGCCGTGTGAAGGGCCTCGGGTGACGCGGGCACGCGGTCGGCTTCCGGCAGTTCCCCTATCCTCAATACGATATCGGTGACGACATCCGCGCCGGCGACCTGGTTGAGTTTCTGGATGAGTGTCGGCTTGAGGAACGTGAGCTGGTGCAGCCAGACACTGTTATGGACCAGGAGATAGAGCTTCTTGTAGCGAATCTGGTCGGGCCAGGTATTCGACGCGATGGGCTCCCCGACGATGGAGACCCAGTCCCGGCGTAAGCGGCTTTCCAGCAGCTTGGATTCGAGACCCAGGCGGCGAGCCAGCCCCTCAAGGATGCTGGAGATCGAATCGATGGGGCCAAGTCCTCGCATGGCGGCATCATAGCAAAAACTCCTGCGGCAAGCAGCAGCGGCATTCCATCATGCCGGGACGGTCGTTTTCCTGGTATCCTGAGCAGAGTGTGAGTCGCGACCGATCTTTTGATTATGAAAGTTTGACGCCTGATGGGGAAAGAGAGAGCCAGCTTCGAAAAAGCGGTGGTCACGAACCGCAAGGCGTACCACGACTATTTCATTGAAGAGAAGTTCGAGGCGGGCATTATGCTCCAGGGAACGGAGGTCAAATCTCTGCGCGAGGGGCGTGTGAACCTGTCAGACAGTTACGCCAGCGTCAAGGGCAACGAGGTTTTTCTCCACCATTGCCATATCAGCCCCTACAGCCATGGCAACATCTCGAACCACGAGCCGCTACGTACCAGGAAACTGCTTCTTCATCGCAAGGAGATCAACAAGCTCCTTGTCAAAACACAACAGCAAGGGCTCACGATCATCCCGCTCCGCATCTATTTCTCCAATCGGGGCCTGGCCAAAGTCGAGCTCGGGTTGGCCAAAGGCAAGAAGCAGCATGATCGCCGCGAATCAGACAAAGCGCGCGAAGCCGGCCGTGAAGTGGAGCGGGCGATGAAAGACCGTCACCGATAGTCGCCGACAGCCCCTCAAGACATCGTTTTCACGATCCGATTTACCCTCTCAATATCCGCACGTCCTAGCGGTTGAAACAGTTCAGGATTTCCCATCTTGACAATAGTCCTAGTTAGAACTATCTTGTTTTGGTGTGTGGGGGGGCATGGGAGGTTCGACGTCGAGGACGTTCACGGGGCCTCGATCCACGATGGGAGGCCACGAGGGCGTGGCCGACTCAAATAAATTTTCCATGAAGGAGATTCATCATGGCCGAGAAAAAGATCATTGCGGTCGTCGGGGCAACCGGAGCGCAGGGTGGCGGATTGGTTCGCGCGATCTTGAGCGACAAGAGCGGCGAGTTCAGTGTCCGCGCGCTGACTCGAGACGCGACGTCCGAGAAGGCAAAGGAGCTGGCGAAGCTGGGCGCTGAAGTCATCGCCGCCGATGTGGACGATGCGGCGAGCATGGCGCGGGCTTTTTCGGGCGCCTACGGGGCCTTCTGCGTCACGTTCTTCTGGGCGCATTTCAAGCCGGAGCAGGAGATCGCAGAGGCGAAGGCGATGGCCCAGGCGGCGAAGCAAGCAGGCCTGCAGCATGTGATCTGGTCCACACTGGAGGATACCCGCAAATGGGTGCCGCTCTCCGATAACCGGATGCCGACACTCATGGGTAAATACAAAGTGCCGCATTTTGACGGCAAGGGCGAGGCCGACAAGGTGTTCACGGAGGCCGGTGTGCCGACCACGTTCCTGCTGACGTCGTTCTACTGGGATAATTTCATTCATTTCGGCATGGGGCCCAAGAAAGGGCCGGACGGTGCGCTGGCTCTTACGTTGCCGATGGGCGACAAGAAACTTCCCGGCATCGCCGCGGAGGATATCGGCCCCTGTGCGTTGGGTATTTTGAAGAGAGGCCGGGAGTATATCGGCAAGACGGTTGGGATCGCCGGCGAGCATTTGACCGGCGCGCAGATGGCCGTATCGTTGACGAAGGCGCTGGGGCAAGAGGTGCGCTACAATGCCGTGACGCCTGAAGCCTATCGCGGTTTTGGCTTTCCCGGAGCCGACGATCTCGGGAACATGTTTCAGTTCAAGCATGACTTTGAGTCGGTTTTCTGCGGGGCGCGCAAGCTCGAAACAGCCCGCGCGCTGTATCCGTCGCTGCACACGTTCGATCAGTGGCTTGCCCGCAACAAGAGCCGCATTCCGCTGTCTTAGTCTGAAAGGTACGGGTTGCCGGGTGTTGCTGGATCGGCAAATCGCGCAGAGGATTGCGAAGGAAGACGCGGATTGATCAGAAAGAGAGGTGCACCATGAAGCCAACGGAGGTCACGCAAACACATGATGTGGGCTCAGAGCCCGGCAAAGACGTGGTGCGGGTGTATCGGCATGGGTTGGCGTACATGGTTGGGGATGGGTTTCCTGTGCGCAATCTCTTTCCCAGCAACGATCTCGATCGAGACGTAGACCCTTTTCTCATGCTGGACTATGCGGGGCCACAACATTTTCCGGCAACGGACCACCCTCGCGGCGTCGGCGAGCATCCCCATCGTGGATTCGAAACCGTCACGATTGTCTATCAAGGAAGGGTGGCGCATCGCGATTCTGCCGGAAACTCAGGCGTAATTGGTCCTGGTGACGTGCAATGGATGACAGCGGCCTCCGGGGTCGTGCATGAGGAACTGCACGAACGGGATTGGGCCAAACGCGGTGGAACGTTGCAGGCGATTCAGCTCTGGGTCAATTTGCCAGCGGCGTATAAAATGACGGCACCGCGCTATCAAACGTTGGAGAAAGAAGCGATTCCTCTCGTGTCATTGGAGGGAGGAGCTGGGTCGGTTCGGGTGATCGCTGGCGAGTTCGGCGGAGCCAGGGGACCGGCCAAGACGGTTACGCCGATGCAGCTTCTTGATCTTCGTCTCCAGGCACAACAGGGAGTACCGCTCACATTTGCCGCTGGTTGGAATGTGGCGTTGTTCGTCCTCAGCGGGCAGGTGACGGTGAACGGATCGGAACCGGTCACTGAGGCGCAGCTGGCGGTGGTGGCCAGCTCCGGCGCGCCGATCCTGCTCGACGCAAAAGAGGATGCGGTGCTGCTGGTGATGGCGGGAGAGCCAATTAATGAACCGATTGCCCGCTATGGACCCTTTGTCATGAACAGTCAGAACGAACTCATGCAAGCTATGAACGATTACCGTGCGGGAAAGATGGGGCATTTGGACTGATGTCGTCGTCTCGATGAATAAGCAAGACATGGGAGTCCACATCGATGTGTATTCCGACGTGATTTGTCCTTGGTGCTTCATCGGCAAACGCCGGTTAGAGGAGGCGCTGGAACAGACCGAACTCGCTCAATCGGCTCAGGTCAGGTGGCGACCCTTCGAATTGAATCCGACGATGCCGAAGGGCGGCATGGATCGGCGCCCTTACCTTGAGGCGAAATTCGGCGGGGCTGCGTCTCTGAAGAAGATGGAAGATCGGCTCTCTCAAGCCGGCGAGGCGGACGGGATCGAGTTTGCCTTCGACCGGATTGCCCGGACCGCGAATACCTTCGATGCCCATCGTCTCATCTGGTTTGCAGAGCAACAGGGTTGTCAGGATGACGTCGTCGAAGCCCTCTTTCACTCGTATTTTACGAAGGGGCGCGATATCGGGAATCTTGATTCGCTGACGGAGATTGCAGTGGACTGTGGACTCAATCGTGAAAAGGTCGGACGATTTCTGGCTAGTGACCAGGGGGTTCAAGACGTTCGAGCTGAAGAGGCGACGGGATATCGACTGGGCATTCGCGGGGTTCCTTTTTTCCTTTTTAACGGCAGTCTCTCGATCTCTGGTGCGCAACCTCCCGATGTCCTTGTGGCAGCCATCCGGCAGGCCGAAGACGCAGGCATAGGGAGAAAGGAAGGGGCATGAAGGCTCATTATCTCGGCCACGTGGTCTTTTACGTGAAGAATCTGGAGCAGTCGCTGGCCTTCTATCGCGACCTGTTGGGCTTCAAGGAAATCGGGCGAGTGTTTCACGGCGCTGCCGCCGCCTTGACCTCGGGCCGGACTCATCACGAGCTGTTGTTGATCCAGGTTGGTGATGCCCCGGGACCGCTACAGGGCCGCCGCCGCGGGCTTTACCATATTGGCATCAAAGTCGGCGATAGCCTCGACGAATTACGGGCCGCCAAGCGAGAGTTGGAAGAAGCGGCTGTCACGATCGACGGCATGAGCGATCACACAGTCAGCCAAAGCCTCTATCTGCGCGATCCTGACGGGAATGAAGTGGAACTGTATGTGGACGCAGAGGAATCGCTCTGGAAAGATAATCCTGAGGCCGTTTTATCGCCGATCAAGCCTCTCGTGCTTTGATCGTTTCGTCGAGTCGCGGAGTAGAGAATAGGCCCGACAAAGAGGTAGACTCGTTACGTATTCTGTCGGCTCAATGGAAAGATTGCTGTGACGTTTTTACAAATGCCACTTCCTATCATCCTGACCCTCTCGGTGCTGTCACTGGCGCTGGGGACCGGCTGTAAGCAAGAGGCCGTGTCCGCGCCAGCTGCGCAGGTGACGCAGGTCGAGGTGGTTACGGTCACGCGCCAGACGATCCCGGACGAACCGGAGTTCATCGGGCAGGCCGAGGCCTCGCGTCCGGTGGAGATTCGCTCGCAAGTGACCGGCCTGTTGAAAGCCTTGTTGTATCAAGAAGGGCGTGACGTCAAGAAGGGCGACCGGCTCTATCAGATCGATCCCGTTCCCTTCCAAGCGGCTGTGGCGATTGCGAAAGCCAAGATTGCCGAGGCTGAAGCGCGAGTTGTGCAAGCGAGACAGGATCTGGCCCGTGTGAAGCCGCTCCTGGCGGAGCAGGCGGTCAGCCAGAAAGACGTCGACGATGCCGTGGCCGGCGATTTGACCGCCAAAGCGCTTCTACAAGGTGCGAAGGCGGAGCTGACCAAGGCGCAGTTCGATTTGGACAACACACTTATCACGGCCCCCATCGACGGGTTGATCGAACGGAGCCGCTATTACGAAGGGCGCCTGGTTT
Organism: Nitrospirota bacterium; assembly: GCA_041178465.1. Classification (GTDB taxonomy): domain Bacteria; phylum Nitrospirota; class Nitrospiria; order Nitrospirales; family Nitrospiraceae; genus Palsa-1315. Next base: position 3,674 of record JBEGVJ010000007.1, on the reverse strand, counting down.
CGGCGCAAACGGATTTGTTGACGGTCGTCCATCGCGTGGATCCCATGTATGTGGTGGTGAGCGTGCCGGAGACCTTTATCCTCAAACGGCGGCGGGACATCGAGTCGAAGAAAATTCACCATCCGGGGGTCTACCAGTTACGAGGCCAACTCACACTCATGGACGGCACCGCCTATGCCCATGAAGGGGTGCTGGATCTCCTGGAGCCTGGCTTGCGGACGGAAACCGGCTCACGTCAAACCAGAATCACCTTCCCCAATCCGCAACGGACGCTTCTGCCGGGACAATTTGTGAAGGTGCGATTTACCGGCGATACCAAGACGGACGCGATCCTCATTCCTCAACGCGCCGTGTTGCAAGGTCCCCAGGGTCCCTTCGTCTACGTGGTCAATCAGGACGAGAAGATCGAAATTCGAAACGTGACCGCGTCCGACTGGAAAGGGGACCAGTGGTTCATCGACACAGGCCTGAATCAGGGCGATCGTGTGGTGGTGAACGGGCTGATGAAGATCGGTCCCGGCGCGCCGGTGAAAGCTGTTCCCTGGGGCGCAACGAATGCTCCAGCCACGGACTCTGTGCCTCCCACGCCTAAATAAGGATCGTTTGTGACGTCGCACGTCTTCATCGACCGGCCGATTCTTGCGTCGGTGGTCTCCATCATCATTGTGGTGATGGGCCTCCTCGCGTTGCAGTTCCTGCCGGTCGCCCAGTTTCCTGAGATTACCCCGCCGGTCGTACAGATCGATGCGGATTATCCAGGCGCCAGCGCGGAAGTCGCGGCCGAATCGGTCGCCAGGCCGATCGAGGTCACGCTGCCCGGCATCGACAATCTCCTCTACTTCGACTCCACCAGCAGTAATGACGGGCACGTGACCATCAAGTTAACGTTCGAGATCGGCACCGATCCGGACATCGCCCAGGTCCAAACCCAGAATCGTCAAAAGCTTGCCGAGCCGCAACTGCCGACGGAAGTCATCCGGCAGGGCGTCACGGTGAAGAAGGTGTCCCCGGACCTCGTGGCGGTCATCGTGCTGACGTCGACCGACTCACGGCATGACGCGGTCTTTCTCTCGAACTACGCGACGCTCCGGTTGGTTGACGATCTGAAGCGGGTCAAAGGCGTCGGGGATGCGCTGGTCTTCGGCCAACAGAACTACAGCATGCGGATCATCCTCAATCCCTTGCACATGGCGAAGCTGGGCCTCGTGCCGAGCGACATCGCGGCCATCATTCGCGAGCAGAATCGTGATTATCCCTCCGGGACCATCGGACGGGAGCCGGCGCCGAAGGGCACCGAGTTGACCATTCCCATCATCACGAAGGGCCGGCTGACCGATGTGAAGGACTTTGAGGAGTTGATCGTCCGCGCTCTGCCCGATGGATCGGCGGTTCGGCTCAAAGACGTGGCGCGCATCGAACTGGGCGCCCAGTCCTATGCCCTGGAGGGGCGCTGGAACAGCAAGCCCACCACCTTCATCTTGACCTTCCTTGCCCCGGGAGCGAATGCCCTCGATACGGTGCGCCGCACGCGCGCGCAGATGGACGAACTGGCCAAGAATTTTCCGCCGGGTGTGTCCTACGACATTCCCTACGACACCACGCGCTTTATCGAAGTTTCGATCAAAGAAGTGGTGAAGACGTTGGCCGAAGCCATGGTTCTGGTCGTCCTCGTGGTGTATCTGTTTCTCCAAAGCTGGCGCGCCACGATCATTCCTACGGTTGCCGTGCCGGTGTCGCTGATCGGCACGTTCATCGGACTCTATGCGCTGGGATTCTCCATCAATACGATCACGCTCTTCGGGATGGTGTTGGCCATCGGGATCGTGGTGGATGACGCGATCGTGGTGGTGGAAAACGTCGAGCGGCACATGCGCGAAGATCGTTTGTCTGCCAAAGATGCGGCCAAACGGGCAATGAGCGAAGTGACGTCGCCGATCATCGCCATCGTGTTGGTGCTGGTGTCGGTCTTTGTGCCGGTCGGCTTTGTCGGCGGGATTACGGGGGCGCTCTATAAGCAATTCGCCGCGACCATCGCGATCTCGGTGACCGTGTCCGGGTTTGTGGCGCTCACGTTGAGCCCGGCACTCTGCGCGATGGTTCTCGTTCCGCAGCATGAAGCGCGGGGCTGGTTCTGGGCCTTCTTCGACCGGACGTTCGGCCGGACACAACGGGGCTATACGGGCGTGGTCGGCGCATTCCTGGTGCGGCCGGTGTCGGTGATGCTGCTGTTCGGGGTGTTACTCGCGGTCTCGACCGGTCTGTTCAAGGCCCTGCCGAAGAGCTTTCTCCCGGAAGAAGACCAGGGCTATTTCATCGTAGTGGCGCAGCTGCCTGACGGCGCGTCGAAGCAGCGGACCGATGCGGTACTCGAACGGGTCGAACGGTTTTTTCAGGCGAATCCGGCGGTCCATTCGACCAATGCCCTCTCAGGGCAGAATTTTGTCTTTGGCACCAGAGGGCCGAACTCGGCGACGATGTTCGTGCCGCTGAAACTCTGGGACGAACGGACGGAACCGCAGAGTCATGCCAAGGCGCTGGTCGGCGCGGCCTACGGCGAATTCGCGAAGATTCCTGAAGCGCTGCTGCTGGCGTTCAATGCACCGGCCATCCGTGGCGTGGGGGCGGTCGGGGGATTCTCGGCGCAGTTACAAGATCCCAGCGGCGGAGATTTTAAACAGTTTGCCGCGGTGGCACAGCAGTTCGTCGCACGGGCGCAGAAGGAGCCGGCGATCGGCCGGGTGGGGACGAATTTTCGTGTCTCCTCGCCGCGGCTCTATGTCCATGTGAACCGGGAGCGGGCGAAGGCGCTGGGGATACCGATTTCAGACATCTTCGATACGTTGCAGGCCTACTTCGGCAATTTCTACATTAACGATTTTGTGAAGTTCGGGCGCGTCTATCATGTGCAGACGGAGGCCGAGGCGGAGTACCGGGCGACCCCTCAGGATATTTCGAAAATCTATGTGCGGGCTCAGAGCGCTCAGGGCACCAACATGATTCCTCTCGATACGGTAGTGACGACGGAATATCAGAGCGGACCGGATCCGGTGAATCACTTCAACGGCTATAATACGGCTCTTGTGCTGGGCGCTGCCGCGCCAGGCTACAGTTCCGGTCAGGCGCTCGAAGCGCTCGATCGTGTCGGCAAAGAGGTGCTCGTGCCACAGGGCTACGCAATCGACTACAGCAACATTTCGTTTCAGGAGCGACGGGTGGGCGGCCAGTCCGGTCAGGTCTTCGCAGTCGGACTGTTAATGGTATTCCTGGTGCTGGCGGCCCAGTTCGAGAGTTGGGTCGTTCCCTTTGCGGTGATCCTGGCCGTGCCGTTTGCGATTTTCGGTGCGCTCACGGCCGTCTGGATGCGCGGCTTCGAGAACGATATCTATTTCCAGATCGGACTGGTGACCCTGATCGGTTTGTCCGCCAAGAATGCGATTCTGATCGTTGAGTTTGCCAATACCCGTTATGAAGCGGGACGCCCGCTGATCGAGGCGGCGCTGGAGGCGGCCAGGCTGCGATTCCGCCCGATCATCATGACCTCCATGGCGTTTATTTTCGGCATGGTTCCGTTAGTCGTGGCCACGGGCGCGGGGGCTTCAAGCCGCCAGTCGATCGGGACCGGCGTGATGGGCGGGATGCTCGCGGCCACGTTCCTGGCGATTTTCTTTGTGCCG
>JBEGVJ010000006.1:0-16783 GCA_041178465.1 Nitrospirota bacterium | reverse complement strand
GGGGTAAAGTTGAACGTGGCTTTGATGGCAGGAAATTTCTCCAGCCCATAGGCCATGTCGTAATAGGCCTTGGTGGCATGGAGCCGTACCCATGGCATACTGGCGGAACCCGCGACCGGGTCCGTGTAATAGGGCTGATGCATGTGCCAGAGAAAACAGATGTGGGCAGTCTTCATGGTCGAATGCTATGAGCAGAAGGCTGAAACAGTCCGCCAGCGCAAAGCCGTGAATCGTTCATCGTGAAGCGTCGTTCGTTTCGGATTCGGACGTTTCACGCTTCACGAACGACGCGCGACGGTCTTCTTGAGCCTTCTGCGGGAAGGTTTGTCATCTGACATCATATAATCTTTTGCATCCTATGAGTTATAAGTATGGCATAGGGGAAGAAATGGAGCGAGAGGAAATCGATGCATGACGCAATTCGGCAGGGTGTGATGGTGCAGGTGTTTTGGTACTGGTTGCCGGCGGTGCTGTATGCCGGAGTGATTTTTTTCTTGTCGTCCCTGTCGCACCCCGAAGATCGATTGCCGCCGTTTTTATTCAAGGAAATTAGCGACAAAGTGTTGCATGCGGTGGAGTACGGCATCCTGGCCCTCCTCTGCTACCGTGCGTTTCGCCGGGCAGCAGGGCCGGTTCTCGCTCGGCAAGCCGTTGTGCTGGCAATCGTGACGGCTTCGGTTTACGGTCTCACGGACGAAGTGCATCAAGCCTTCGTTCCTCTCCGCGACGCCAGCTGGCAGGACTGGCTGGCCGATACCATCGGCGCGGCGTTTGCCGCGGTGGGCGTTGGCCGAATCACGAAGACGAGTGCATCGGCGTGAGAGTGATCTTACGGTGAGACGGGAATATTTTGCGCTTCAGTTGTGGCCGTTTCGGCCGGAAAAAGCTACGTTGGTACGCGAGGCTGTAGAGGGTTTGTTGTGTGGTATAGCAAAAAGATGTTCATGCAGGATGATCAAACAGGCCGTCCAGCAAGGCCGCAAGCGAGTCGAAACCGGAGGCGTACCCTCAGGGGTACGTTGAGGATTTCGATGAGCCGAGCACGAAGCTGGCGGACTGTTTCAGCATCCTGCTAGGTAGGGAGAATGGTGATGCGCGATACGGTAGACACGAAACATCTCAAATTGGTTGCGGAAGAACTACAGAAGGAACTCTCGCGCCGGCTTGGCAGAATGATCCGTCTGCGGACCACGCTGCCGCTCAAGGAGTCTCACACCAACGGGTGGCGTGTTGAGCTGGGATCGCTGGGGCAGGGGGAACCCAGGTTAGAGGTCTGGCACTGTGAATGGGCCGGCAAAAAAGGCCAGCGACGAATCTGGTATGGCCTGTATGCCACGCAAGCAGAAAAGCTGCGGAAGAGAGTATCCGCATTGCCAGAGTACCTTCGGCCCGTGCGGCGCTTGAACGAGAAGGACATGCGGCTCGCGATGGATTCGCGAACGGACTATGTGATGAGAAAACCGCTGGACTCCAGTGAGTATGACCGTCCCATCTATGAGGAATATGAAAAGAGCGGGGAGGAATATGCCTACTACGGCGTCTATGAGTCTGCCCTTCCAGAGAGCGAGGAGAGTGTGCGGGGCATCGTGGCCCGAGCCATCAGCTTTTTCGAGCACGTCATCAAGAGCCAGCCACTCACAGCACGCTCACAGGAGAAAGTGCATGAGGACGACTACGCGCACATTGAAAACCGTCAAGTGGTGCAGCAACACTTGGCCCGTGAGCGAAACCGCACGTTAGCGGCGCAATGTCACAGGCGGGACAATTATCGGTGCCAGGTGTGCGAAATGACGTTCCGTGAAGTGTACGGGGACATTGGAAAAGCCTACGCCGAAACCCATCACCTCGTCCCGCTCAGCCGCCTGACGGACACAGTGGAATCGTCCCTCAATGACCTGGCCACAGTCTGCGCCAATTGCCACCGCATGTTGCACAAACTCGACGGAGGCGAAGAGGATCTGGCGAAACTGAGAAGAATGCTGCATCGCCGGTAAGGAGAGCCGCGGCATGTTTCGTTGGCGGGGTCATCGCGAGATCCTGCTAATCACTGCGGTCTCCGTGACGCGGGCCTCGTGAAACGTATCTCGTGTCGGAAGGGGAGCGGCTGAGGCTGCCCTTTACTGCGCACATGGTTTCCTCATCTTCTCTTTTTCATCCCATTGGGAGGAGCGTGAGGGTGACTCCAATTGCGGCCGTCGAACAAGCACATTCCTATCGTGCGCGTTCCGGGAGCACGGGAGTCGCCCTCAGGCCCCTCCCTTCCCCATCCTGTTCGTGACAACCCTCCGATATACCAGTATAATCCGCAGCTAATGACTACTGCCGATCTTGCTGCACCGAAACAACCACTGACTTTGCCAGATCTCGCCCTCGTGGCATCCACGGTCGAGGCGCTGCTTCCGTTTAAGGGACAATTCAAATCTCTCACGCCATTAGCCGGCGATGCGTCCAACCGTCGGTATTTCCGCATCGAGTTAACAGGGGCCGCCGCTCGCCCTGTGATTCTCATGCAGTTGGCCGAGCCCGAGGCCTTTAAGCAATCGGAAGAAGCCGTCAGCGGGGGGGCTCATCAGATCACCGAGTTGCCGTTTCTGAACATCCTCTCCCATTTATCCAAAGCCGGTGTGTCTGTCCCACGCCTCTATCATTACGATCAGGCGGCAGGGCTGCTCTATCTTGAAGATTTCGGAGACTGCACTCTGTCGGAGGCCTGTCGTGAGGCGAGTGAGGCGGACCTGGAGGCGCGTTATGCGCAGGCGGTCGATGCCCTGGTGCAGATGCAAGCGACGGCCACCTCGCCAGCCGATCCCAATTGTCTCGCGTTCCACCGGAGTTTCGATGTGCCGCTCCTCATGTGGGAGTTCGATCATTTTTTGGAGTATGGTATCGACGTGCGGCAGGGCACAGCGATCAATGACGGGAGTCGTCGCGAGATTCGCGGGGCCTTCGAAACGATTGCCGAATTGTTGGCGGGGGCACCATGCGTCTTTGTCCACAGGGATTATCACTCCCGCAATCTGATGGTGGACGGTTCGCGGCTTGGTGTGATCGACTTTCAGGATGCGCTGATGGGGCCGGCGACATACGATCTTGCATCGTTATTGCGCGATGCCTATATCGAACTCGACGAGGCGCTGGTCGATCGTTTGATCGACCGGTATCTCGATCGGATGGCGGTGCATCGGCAGGGGTGGAGCGACCGGGAGGCCTTCCGCCGTCTGTTTGATTTCACGAGCATCCAGCGGAATCTCAAGGCGGCGGGGCGGTTTGTCTACATCGACCGCGTCAAAGGCAATCCGAAGTTCCTTGCCGACATTCCCCGGACGCTTGGGTACGTCAGGCGCAATCTCCGGAAGTATCCCGAGCTGGACACGCTCCGGAAGCATCTCGCTTCCTACGTGCCAGAGCTGCAGTGATGCGTGATGCGGGATCTGTAATCTGTAATGCGTGGGATGCGGAGGGCCAAAGTGATTTCCATCGAGTCTGACTTGTCACCCATCACCCATCACTGTTCACTTTCGTTATGAAAGCCATGATTCTCGCAGCGGGCTTGGGGAGTCGCCTGAGACCGCTGACGAACACGATTCCGAAGCCGCTCCTCCCCGTTGCGGGCACGCCGCTGATCGTCTGGAATCTGTTGCTCCTGAAGCGGCACGGGTTTCACGATGTCTTGATCAATTTGCATCACCTGGGACCGATGATCGAGCAGGCGCTGGGCGACGGCTCGCGGTATGGATTGCGGATCATCTATTCGTACGAGCCGGTGATCTTGGGCACGGGGGGTGGCCTCAAGCAGGCGGAGCCGATCTTTTCAGGGGAGCCGGTATTGGTGTTGAACGGCGATACGCTCGTGGAACTCGACCTCGATGCTTTGTGTGCGTTTCACCGGCAGCGCGACGCCGTGGCGACGCTGGTCCTGCGTAAAGATCCTGCGGCAGCAGAGTGGGGCCTCGTAGAAATGGATTCGGACAACCGCATCGTCCGCATTACCGGCCGCGGAAAATTAGAGTCTGGTCCGGTCCAGCCTCGCATGTTTGCGGGAATTCATATCCTTCATCCTCGCCTCCTGCGGGATGTGCCGAAGGGCGTGGCCTCGACCATCATCGACTCCTATGTGGCGGCGATTCAGCGGGACGAGGCGGTGCTGGGCTACGATCATCAGGGCTACTGGTCCGATGTCGGGACTCCCGAGCGATACGCGCAAGCCGAACAGGATGCCTCGGCCGGTCTCATCAGCCTGGCGACCAGACAGCTCCCTGCCTAGGAGCCTGTCCGACATTGACCGTTCTACTGCGGCAAACGATCCGCGACCATCTGCGTCGTGCTCGGCCCGGAAAAATCCTCAATGTATTTCAGCGAATACACCTCCGGTTTTTCCGAGCCTGCGGCCTCGCCGTTGGCCGCATCTCCTTCGCCTCGTCACGAAGGCAATGTCGGCCAGGCTCCTAGCCCTGCTCCGTTTCTTCTTTTACTTTATGTTGCTTGATCAAACGGGCCAGGTAGGTGCGTTGGAGTTTGAGACGGTCTGCTGCTTTGGTTTGATTGCCGGCGGCTTTCTTTAGCGCCTGATCGATGATGTAGCGGCTATGTTCTTCCATCGACTCATGATAGGGGAGCGAGAGATAGGGGAGGCATTCGCTCGGCGAGGTGCGGCTCATGCCATCCAGCGACAGCATATCCGGTTCGATGGTGTCCGACTGATTCAGCACGACGGCTCGGGCGACGACGTTTTCCAGCTCACGAATGTTTCCCGGCCAGCTGTACTGGCTCATGGCCTCCATGGCCGCAGGGCTGAACATCATGCCGGGGCGCTTTGCGTCCTGGGCATGTCGGTTCAATAGAAATTTGGCAAGAGCGGGAAGGTCTTCGGGCCGTTCGCGGAGCGGAGGCAGCGTCAGGCTGATGACGTTCAAGCGGAAAAAGAGATCTTCGCGAAATTCACCGGTCTTCACGGCCTTCCGGAGGTCCTTGTTCGTGGCGGCGATGACGCGAATATTGATCGACACGAGACGTGTGCCGCCGACTCGATGAAATTCCCTGTCCTGGAGCACGCGCAACAATTTCGCTTGCAGCGGAAGCGACATATCTCCGATCTCGTCCAGAAAGATCGTGCCGCCGTCCGCCATCTCCAGCTTGCCTTTTTGCAGGCGGTCCGCGCCGGTGAAGGCGCCGCGTTCATGCCCGAAGAGTTCGTTCTCGAGCAGCGTCTCCGTAAGGGCCACACAGTTGATGACCACCAGCGGCATGGCCTGCCGCGGACTCCATTGGTGGATGGAGCGGGCGAAGAGTTCCTTCCCCGTGCCGCTTTCCCCAAGCAGCAACACGCTGGCATCAGACTTGGCGACGCGTTGGGCTGATTCCATCACTGCGCGAATCGTTGCACTTATGCCCACAATCGAGGCGTAGCGGCTGTCGACTTCTGACTTCAGGCAGGCCACTTGCCGTTTGAGGGCGTCTCGCTCCAAGGCCTTGCTGATGACCATGAGGAGGTGATCTTTGTCCAGCGGTTTGGTGAGGAAATCGTAGGCGCCGGTTTTCATGGCCTCGACGGCGGCATCGATCGAGGCGTAGGCCGTCATGACAATGACAGGGAGACCCTCGGTTAGCCTGACTCTCGGGAGTTGCTTGAGGACCTCAAGGCCGGTCAGGCGGGGCATGTCCAGGTCGAGCAGCATGAGGTGCGGCGCTTCTTGTTCGAGCAGCTCGAGCGCTTCTACCCCATCATGCGCGGTCACGGTTCCATAATCGGAAGCCTGCAGACGATCCTCCAGCATCGTGGTAATATCAGAATCGTCGTCGACGATGAGGATTTTGGCCTTCATCTTTTCCCTCTATTCGTGGGAGGGGAGGGATGATTCCGACTGCGCGCGTCGAGCAACCACCGTTTTATCGTGGGGGCTCCGCGAGCAAGGAAATTGTCCTCCCCCTCCCACTGCTACTCCATCACGTTCATCACCAATCCGGTCAGCGGCTTCGGAAAGAAGTACGTTGACTTGTGGGGCATGCGTTCGCCGGCCGTCGCGACGGCTTGTACTTCGCTCACCTTGGTGGGATTGAGGAGCAAGGCTCCCGTTCCAGTCCCGTGCGCCACCCAATCCAGCGCCTCATGATCGTCTTTGGTGTAGAGAATCGCTTCTTGTTCTTGTTGCGTCTGGCAGAGCTTGGTGACGACGAGTTGCTGGAGGAGCGAGACGTCCAGTTTTGCGCGAGGTGATGCGTCCGCAGGCGGACGGTGGGCCGGTTTGAGGGTCAGCGTGAGGTACGAGTTTTTCCCCTGCAGTGCCAGGCCGAAGGTTGGAACTGCGCGGCCGTTGGTTCGCAAGGCTTCGATGAATTGTGCGCGCACCGCCGCCTTGGTTTCATTGGTAAAGGGAAACTCCTGTAACTCGAATTGTTCGCCCAGGAGGGCTCGCACCTTGTCATAGGAGGGGAGCGGAGTGGTGGTGACTCGATGCGTCGGCAGGACGGTGAGACCCGGGTCTTCGAGTGCGGTCAACAACATCAGGACACTGTCGTAGGACTGTTGGTCTGCCGGCGAACCGGCCTGCTGCCGACGGAGTTTCTGATAGTTCAACGCGGTTTCGTAGCGATGGTGGCCGTCGGCGATAAACAGCGGCTTGGGACGCAAGGTGTCGACCACCTGTTTCAAGATGGCTGGATCCGTTACAGCCCAGAGTTGCTGACGAAACCCCACATCGTCGCGAAAGTCGATGGGGGCCTGTTTCCCTTTGACCGCCTCTTCTAGCAGGCCCAGCACGGTCCCTTGAGGATCGGAGTAGAGCGACCAAATGGGGCTGAAGTTCGTTTTGCAGGCTTCGAGCAGATTCAGTCGATCGGTTTTGGCGGCCGAGCGTGTATTCTCGTGCGGATAGATGTGTCCCGAGTCGAGTGCTTCGAGTTTGACGGTGGCGAGAAATCCCCGGAGGATCTTTGTCGGTGAGCCGGCCGGTGCATAGGGCGGGCGGTATTCGATCGTATGGTAGTAGAGGGTTGGTTGCGCATCACGCTTGAGCGCCCCGCTTTGGAGCCATTCCCGAAGCGTCGCTCCGGCTCGCGTGTAGCGGTTGTTCGTGGGACTGTCGCCCGGCTGATCGAGTCCCAGTTCAAGGCGAATGATGTTCTGCGGGTGGCGATCGTGCAGGGCTTTTTGCCCGGTCGCGTCGATGATGTCGTAGGGTGGGGCTGCGACCTGTTTGATATCTCCCACAACCGTTGCATCGTACCTGGTGCCATGAAACGGGATAATCGTCGACATAGCGAAGTCCTCTACTCCGTAAGTGTTTGAGGTCGCTGCAGCGCAACGACCCAAGGGGTGGAGCCTTTCCCGCTGCGCGGCGCCGTTTCCATGGCGGTGTTCCGTGGAAACACGCGGGGAGAAGGCTATCGGTCGCGGGTCACCATATAATCGGCAGCCACCGAGAGGGCTCGTTTGGCCGTACTGTCTTCGAATTGGCTGAGATCTCGCTGGGCCGCGGCGATGTAGGATTGGGCGCGATCCACGGCATAGGTGATCGAGCCCAGTTCGTCCATCAAGCGAATGAGCCTGCCAAGGTCCTCCTCCGTCAGGGTCCTGGTTTCCATGCGGTCGATGATCATCTGCCGGTCCTCTTCCGAACAATGATGCAGCAGATGGAGCAGCGGCAGCGTGGCTTTGCCTTGGCGGAGGTCCTGCCCGAGTGTCTTGCCCAAGCGTTCGCCATTGGCGGTGTAGTCGAGCGTGTCGTCGGCCACTTGGAACGCGATCCCGAGGTGTTGGCCGAACCGGAAGAGCGCATTCTGCTGTGCGTCCGAGGCGTCCGCAAGAATGGCGCCCATGCGGCACGCGGCGGCAATCAGGCCGCCCGTTTTGTGTTCCACAATCTTGAAGTAGTCCGTTTCCGGCATGGCGGGGTTGCCGTTGTAATAGAGCTGGAGCACTTCGCCCTCCGCCATCTTCTTGCAGGCTTCGGCGAGGACTTCGTTGATGCCCTGGCTTCGGAAATCGACGATCTGGCAGATGGCTTTGGAGTAGAGATAGTCGCCGACGAGGATGCTGATTTGGTTGCCCCAAACTTTTCGGGCGGTTCGCTGGCCCCGGCGGATATCCGCATCGTCGACCACATCGTCGTGGAGCAGGGTTGCGGTATGAATGAACTCTACCAGGCTGCCGAGTTGGTGATGATCGCGGCCGGTATAGCCGCAGAGACGGGCGCAGAGAAGCAGCAAGAGCGGTCGAATCCGTTTCCCGCCACTGTTCAGAATGTGCGCGGCAACGGTATTGACGAGCGCGACGCTGGAATCGAGGTTCGTTCGGACCTGGCGCTCCACTCCGTCCAATTCATCGCGATACGCCTCCCAGACGTCCGCCATGCTGTTGATAGTGGAAGTGATTGGGCCTTGAGGCATGCGGCGGATGGTAGGGCAGAGGGGGAAACAAAGTCAAGCTGATCACCCCTTCGTGGGGCATGCGGACAGGGGTCATTTGCGCAGGAGAGAATCTTGACAGAAGAATCGTGCTTCTATTAAGGTGGGCGCAGCTGACACAAACGGAATAAGCCTTGTGAGTAACGGGGTTAGCCATCCCGATTGCCTCTCTGGTGTAGCCTCCGTACAGAGCATAACCGCCTACCTTTTTAACGAGATACGAACGATGAGCATCCCCGGGCTTCCACCGAAGCAAGGCCTCTACGACCCTGAGCAGGAGAAAGATTCCTGTGGCATCGGCTTTGTGGTCAACATCAAGGGCCAGAAATCCCATACCATTGTTCAGCAAGGTCTTCAGATCCTTGAGAACCTCAGTCATCGAGGCGCCCAGGGCTGTGATCCCTGTACGGGGGACGGCGCCGGGATTTTGCTGCAAGTGCCGCACGAATTCCTCACGCGTGCGGCCAGCGATGTAGGGGTCCTCTTGCCCAATGCCGGGGAATATGGCGTCGGGATGGTGTTCCTTCCGCCCCAGGTCGATGCGCGGCAACAGTGCGAAGCGCTCTTTAGCAGAATTATCGGCGAGGAGGGAGCGCGGCTCCTCGGTTGGCGCGATGTGCCGGTCAAGAGCGACGCGATCGGTCCCGTAGCGCGCAGCACCGAGCCCTTCATGCGGCAGCTGTTCATCGCCCGGGATATCCTCAACGAAGCGCAGTTTGAACGCAAGCTCTATGTCATTCGCAAGCGGGTGGAAAACGCCGTTCGCGCCTCGGCTATTCAGGGGCGCGACTACTTTTACATTTCGAGCCTGTCGGCGAATACCATCGTCTACAAGGGGCTGTTGCTCCCGCATCAGATGGCGGCCTATTACCAGGATTTGGCGGATGCGAGCTTGACGAGCGCGCTCGCCCTCGTGCATTCCCGTTTCAGCACGAATACGTTCCCTACCTGGCCCCTGGCCCATCCCTACCGCTATATTTGCCATAACGGCGAAATCAATACGCTGAAGGGTAATGTCAACTGGATGCGCGCCCGGCAGGGCCGGCTGAACTCTGAATTATTCGGCGAGGATCTGGCCAAGCTCTATCCGATCGTCTCCGAGCAGCAGAGCGACTCGGCTTGTTTGGACAATGCCGTGGAATTCCTGACCATGGGTGGCCGCTCTCTCCCGCACGTGATGATGATGCTGATTCCCGAGCCTTGGGTCGCGAATCCACAAATGGATCTCGACCGGCGTGGATTCTACGAGTACCACGCCGCGATGCAGGAGCCCTGGGACGGCCCGGCGGCGGTCTGTTTCACCGACGGGAAGTTCATCGGCGCGACGCTCGACCGCAACGGGCTCCGTCCTTGCCGCTATCAAGTGACGACGGACGGTCTGGTGATTTTGTCCTCGGAAGCCGGCGTGCTGCCGATGGATGTCCAGAAGATCCGGCAGAAGGGGCGCCTCATGCCGGGCCGGATGTTCATGGTCGATACCGTGCAAGGGCGCATCATCGATGACGAGGAAGTGAAGGCGGAGATTGCCAGCCGCAAGCCGTACCGGTCCTGGGTCACCCAATACCGGATTTCGCTCGACGAGTTGCCCGATCCCAGCAATGTGCCGCAGCCGGACCATCCGACGATCCGCCAGCGCCAACAGGCGTTCGGCTATACCGTCGAAGAGTTGAAGATGGTCATCACTCCCATGTTGGTGGAGGGGCAGGAAGCGACCTCGTCGATGGGCACGGATACGCCGTTGGCGGTGCTGTCAGATCGTCCGCAACTGCTCTTCAAATATTTCAGGCAGCTCTTCGCCCAGGTGACCAATCCGCCGATCGATCCGATCCGCGAAGAGCTGGTCATGTCCCTGACGACCAGCATCGGGCCCAAGCCGAATTTGATGGATGAGCATCCGGAGTCCTGCCGCCGCATCCGGGTCAAACAGCCGATTCTGACGAATGCCGATCTCCAGAAGATTCGCGAGATCGCCGATCCCCATTTCAAGAGCAAGACGCTCAAGATGCTCTTCCGGGTAGCCGAGGGGCCCGAGGGGCTCGGAGCCGCCGTGGATGAGCTCTGCCGCCAGGCCTCCCAGGCGATTAAAGAAGGGTATAAGTTTCTGATCCTGAGCGACCGCGGGGTCAATGAAGAATGGGCGCCGATTCCGAGCCTCCTCGGCATCGCCTCCGTCCACCATCATCTGGTGCGCGATTGCACGAGGACCGAAGTCGGGCTCATTGTGGAAACCGGCGAGCCCCGCGATGTGCATCACTTCGCCTGTTTGATCGGCTATGGAGCCGGGACCGTGAACCCCTACCTTGTCTTCGAGTCGATCGTGGATATGGAACGCGACGGCTACTTCCCTGAAGGGCTGGATACGCAAACCGCGGAAAACAAGTTCATCAAGGCGATCAATAAGGGTCTGCTCAAGATCTTTTCGAAGATGGGTATCTCGACGGTGCAATCCTACTGCGGTGCGCAGATCTTCGAGGCCATCGGATTGAACCATGAACTCATCGTCCGGTACTTCACCGGTACGCCGTCGCGCCTGGAGGGGATCGGCATCCGTGAGGTCGGTGAAGAGACGCTTCGGCGGCACCGCACGGCCTATGAGCCGGCGCCGATCAGGCAGCTCGATTTCGGCGGGGAGATCCACTACCGCATTCAGGGCGAGCATCACAATTGGAATCCGGACACGATTTACAAATTGCAGCATGCGACGAGGACTAACGATCCGAAGACCTTCGCTGAGTTTTCCCAGCTCGTGAACGACGAGAGTAAGCGGCGCTCCAATCTGCGCGGGCTGCTCGAGTTCAAGTTCCTGCCGGAACCGATTCCGGTCGAAGAAGTGGAATCGGCGAAGGACATCGTCAAACGGTTCACAACGGGCGCCATGTCCTTCGGCTCGATCAGCAAGGAAGCGCATGAGACGCTGGCCATTGCCATGAACCGCCTGGGCGCGAAGAGCAACACCGGCGAGGGCGGGGAAGACCCCGAGCGGTTTACACCGCTGCCAAACGGCGATTCCAAGAACAGCTATATCAAGCAGGTGGCGTCGGCGCGATTCGGCGTCACGAGTCATTACCTGGTCAATGCGAAAGAACTCCAGATCAAGATGGCGCAGGGGGCGAAGCCGGGCGAGGGCGGGCAGTTGCCGGGCCATAAAGTCGATGAGAACATCGCGCGGTTTCGGTATGCCACGCCGGGCGTGCAGCTCATTTCGCCGCCGCCGCACCACGACATCTATTCCATCGAAGATCTGGCGCAGCTCATTTTCGATTTGAAAAATTCCAATCCGGACGCGGCGGTATCCGTCAAGCTCGTCTCGGAAGTGGGCGTCGGCACGATTGCAGCAGGGGTGGCCAAGGCCCATGCGGACAAGGTGCTGATCAGCGGTGACTCCGGCGGCACCGGCGCTTCTCCGCTCTCGTCTATCAAGTACGCAGGGGCTCCGTGGGAATTGGGTCTGGCCGAAACGCATCAGACCCTCGTGCTCAACGATCTGCGGGGCCGTATCCGGGTGGAGACCGATGGGCAGCTGAAGACCGGGCGCGACGTGGCGATTGCCACCCTGCTGGGCGCCGAGGAATTCGGGTTTGCCACTGCGCCCTTGATCGTCGAAGGCTGCATCATGATGCGGAAGTGCCACCTCAATACATGCCCCGTCGGCATTGCGACGCAGGATCCGGCCTTGCGAAAGAAATTTGCCGGGCAGCCGGAACATGTCGTGAATTTCTTTTTCTTCGTCGCGGAGGAATTGCGACAGATCATGGCCAGGCTGGGCTTCCGGACCATCAACGAGATGGTCGGGCGCGTGGATAAATTGAAAGTTCATAAGGCGGTTGACCACTGGAAGGCCAAGGGGCTGGATCTGACGCCGCTTTTGCAAGCGCCCGCTGTGGGGCCGGAGATCGCCCGTTATTGCGTGCAGAAGCAGGACCATGGTCTTGCGGACGTGCTCGACAACAAACTGATCGAACTCTGCAAGCCGGCGTTAGAGAAGCAACAGAAAATTATTCTCGACCTGCCGATCAGGAATGTGAACCGCACGGTCGGGACGATGTTGTCCAGCCGCGTGGCGAAACAATACGGGCTTGAGGGCTTGCCGGATGACACCATCACGATCAAGCTCTCCGGTTCCGCCGGCCAATCGTTCGGCGCGTTCCTGTCGCGCGGGATCACGCTGGTTCTCGAAGGTGAGTCCAACGACTATATCGGCAAGGGCCTATCCGGCGGCAAGATCATCGTGTTCCCGCCGAAGAACGCCATCTATGTGCCGGAAGAGACCATCTTGGTCGGCAACACGTCGCTCTACGGCGGCACGCAAGGTGAAGCCTACTTCTACGGCATGGCGGGCGAGCGGTTTGCGGTGCGGAACAGCGGTGTCAGGGCGGTCGTGGAAGGGACTGGCGATCATGGCTGCGAGTACATGACCGGCGGGGTGGTCGTCGTCCTGGGTCGGACCGGACGGAACTTCGCGGCAGGCATGTCTGGCGGTGTGGCCTTTGTGCTGAACGAGCTCGACAAGTTCCAATCCCGCTGCAACCTCGGCATGGTGGAATTGGAAAAGGTGACGACGGCGGAAGATAAGAAGACGCTGCATCAGATGATCACCTCGCACTTCATGCATACCGGCAGCCGGAACGCCAAACGCATCCTCGATAGCTGGGAGGCGATCCTGCCGAAGTTCGAGAAGGTAATGCCGGTCGACTATAAGCGCGTTCTGGAAGAACGGAAGAAGAAAGCCGCCGCGATCAAATAATACGTGAAGCGTCGTTCGTGAAACGTGCAGCGTGAAGCGTTTTGCGAGGGGAGAGAGACGAGTACAGAATGGGTGATCCAAAAGGTTTCATGAAATATGCCCGTGAGGGCCCCAAGCGGAAACCGGTCGAGCTGCGCGTGCTTGAGTGGAAGGAAATGTACGAGCCGCTCGCGGAGGAGAAGCTTAAGACCCAGGGTGCGCGCTGTATGGATTGTGGCGTGCCGTTCTGCCAGGGATCGACCGGCTGTCCGGTTGTGAACTTGATCCCGGAATGGAACGATCTGGTCTATCGCGGCCGTTGGAACGATGCCCTCAAAGCACTCCATACTACGAACAATTTTCCCGAGTTTACCGGGCGCCTCTGCCCGGCGCCCTGCGAAGGGGCGTGCGTGCTCGGCATCAACGCCGATCCGGTCTCTATCCGGATCATCGAGTGGAACATCATCGATCGCGGTTTCAATGAGGGTTTGGTTGCGCCGGTTTTGCCTGTCGCCAAGACAGGCAAAACCGTCGCGATTGTCGGGTCTGGACCGGCTGGTTTGGCCGCCGCGCAGCAATTGGCGCGTGCCGGTCATAGCGTGACCCTGTTCGAGAAGTCCGACCGCATCGGCGGACTACTTCGTTATGGCATCCCGGATTTCAAGATGGAGAAGTGGGTCATTGATCGGCGGCTGGATCAAATGAAAGCCGAGGGGGTGGAGTTCAAGGCCGGCGTGACGATCGGGAAAGACATCACGGGCGAACAGTTGCGGAAGCAGTTCGATGCCGTTGGTCTCACCATGGGCGCGGAACAGGCTCGTGAATTACCGATCCCTGGCCGTGAGCTCAAGGGCGTGCATCTCGCGATGGATTTCCTCACGCAGCAGAACAAGCGAAACGCTGGGATTCCCGTCACGGGCGAACCGATTACGGCCAAGGGCAAGCGCGTCGTCATTATTGGCGGCGGCGATACCGGGTCCGATTGTCTTGGCACCGCCCATCGGCAGGGCTGCGCCGAAGCCCATCAGTTTGAAGTGATGCCGGAGCCTCCTCCAACCCGTGCGGGCTCGACTCCCTGGCCGCTCTGGCCCATGCAGCTCCGCACGTCGCATGCGCATGAAGAAGGCGGCGACCGTCAGTGGAGTGTTTCGACCACCAAGTTCACCGGCGAGAATGGCCAGGTCGCAAAGCTTCACGGCAACCGGGTGAAGTTTGAAGGCGGCAAGTTCACGCCGATTCCCAATAGCGACTTTGAAATGGATGCGGATCTCGTCTTGCTCGCCATGGGCTTCACCGGCCCGGTGAAGAACGGCCTATTGGACAGCCTCGGCGTGAAGTACGACGCTCGTGGTGCAGTGTCGGTGGACGAGCACTTCATGACCAACCTCGACGGCGTCTTTGCCGGCGGCGATACCAAGCGCGGCGCTTCCCTCATCGTCTGGGCCATTGCGGAAGGTCGCAAGATGGCGGCGGGGATCGATCAATATCTGCGCGCGGCCCGCTCAGCGAAGACGTCTGCCAGCTAGCTCTTTCCCCCTCGTCGGCTTGCTCGTTCTTCGACTGAAATTGTCGAAAGGATGGGAGCGTGCTGCCCAACTCGTCACTGTTTAGACCAGCCGCTGTCAGTGGAAATTCTTCTGGAAAGTAGATACTTCAAGTGGAGATCGGCTGCCCCCTTCATTGCGGGGCCGGCCTCGTTTCGCTACGGAATGGAGCTCTGTGGTTGAAAAGATTTCGAGTCGACGATGTCAATCGTCGATGTCTTGCAATCAGGCTAGGCCGGTGTCTTCGTCTCCGGGAGGGTTGCGAGAAGATGTATGACCCGCTCACGGTCTCCCTGTCTGTAGCGAAGAAACTCCACTCCGACGTGGCTGTCTTTACACCAGCGAACCACCGATACTTCCACAGCTAAAGGGGTTGGCTCCTGCGCAACGGAAATCTGCAGCGCAAGGTAGGTCCCTTCATTCAGCGCGATATCGCTGCGTATCTTGCAGCCCGTGGGCGAGAGGTCGAGCAAGATCCCTTCCCCGGCGCTGGTATCGCTTTGGATGCTCGCAGGATAGCCGACGAGAATTCGTGGGCGACGTCGTGGTTGCATTGTTAGACCTCCGGTGAAAAGCCTTCAGCGCATATCGGCAAGGCAAGGAAAGCTTTGTCCACGGTCGACTACGTAAGTAATGAAGCGCGAACTGTCGGGCCTATGGTCGTGTGTATGGCGTTGTGACGCGTGATGCATTTCCTGGATGGCCTGTTTGTTGGCGGGAACAGTGCGCGTAACGCCGTCCATATTGTCGCAAGAAATCGAAAGATGGCGGCGGGAATCGATCGGTATCTTCATGTGGGCCGCTTGTCACTCCATGGCCCATTCCGGAGATCCTGCTTTCAGCAGCCCGTGAGTATCACGTTTCTGTTCGGCCGTCAATAGTGGGCGCCTCAATCACAGAGTGGTCGAATGCGACTTGAGTGTAGACACGTAGGTGATGTCGATGACCCCTGTCTAGCGACGTCGACGCGCTGCAGCGTTTGAAGTGCGTGGGCTGCTCTTTACGGGCAAGAAGTGAGGGGAGTTAGTCGTTACCTTGAACGGACGTTCCTGCTCGCAAGGCAGGCCGAGTTTCTTAGGCGGCAGCTCGATGGGTCCCCTGCCGGCAGGGGACCCTCGGTACCGTTGTTCACCCGCGGTCTTTCCCCATTCCACACCCACAGGCCTCACGATAGATAGGTTGCAAGTGCTTATTTTTCGAGCTGAGCTCCGTTCGCTCGCGAGGATCTCACCGCCTGTGAACGGGCAGCTGAGCGAACTATGTGGGGCAAGCTGGATAGGAGGGGCGCTCTTTTGCCACATTGATCTGGTCATGGTCGAGCGACGGTGGAGTAGTAAATCCTTGAAATCGTAATTGATTTGCGAGACATCATGAAACGTATAAATGGCACCGGGCTTGCTTGAACGTGCAGTGATGATGAGGGCGCTGCATGCCCAGGTTCTATAGTCCACAACAACCATGGGAGGAAAAGAGATGATAAGAACAGTCGCAGCGTTTGTCGCAGGAACCGTGCTCTTGGTCTTTACATCCGTCTTTGCGCAGGCCCCAGCTCCGGCCCCGGCTCCCGTGCCGCAGGTGACGGCTCCGGCTCCGGCCCCTGCTCCAGCCCCGGCACCCGACGAGCCGAAGGGAGAAGAGAAGAAGGCGATGAAGGGGGAGCGTAAGGGGAAGGGTCAAGGCAAGAAACATGGCCTCGATCGGGCCGATGAAGCAGCCGGTGAACATGGCAAGCAAGGACGCGACAAAGCTCGCGGTAAGCACGGCAAGGACTGAGGGCTTCGCCAGAAGATAAAGAGAGAGCCTTTACTCTCAGGAAGGGCGGTCTGCTCCCGCGAGTTGGCCGCCCTTTTTATTTTCTGGAGGACTTTTTCAGCATCCTGCTAGAGGGGATTACTCGGCGATCCGGGTCAGGAGTGTCTTGACTTCGACATGGGCGAAGATGACGTCTGGTTCACGCTGAAGTGCTTCATGGTAACTTCGCGCAAAGCCGTTTCTGACCCTCCCCTGATTTCATAGACACCTCCATAAGTGGGAGAATCATGAAATTGGAGGTCCGTATGCCAAAAATTACGCGACGTCAGTTTACCGACGCATTCAAATCCGAGGCTGTCCG
>JBEGVJ010000005.1:0-3893 GCA_041178465.1 Nitrospirota bacterium | reverse complement strand
GGACGATGCGCTCAGGGCGAATCATTCTGGTTCGCGTCAGGTAATCGTAGGCGCCCAGCGCATCCTGATAGAGCCCCTCTTCCGACGGACGCCCCTGGCTTCGACCGTAGCCACGATAGTCGAACAGGAACACCGACAGGCCGAGCTGATAGAGGAACTTCAGGTTCTCCAGCCGGTTGATGATGTTGCCCGCGTTCCCATGACACCACAAAATTACGCCTGACGTGGCTCGGCTCTCCACATACCAGCCGAACAGCTTCGTTCCATCAGCCGCCGTGAACCAAACGTCTTCCAACGGCAAGCCACTGATGACTCTCCAGTCCTGATCCTTCCATGGGCCTGGATGATAGACGAAGAATTGATCGAGGATGCTCACAGGCTCCTAGAAAAACGTCTGTATCGAAAACAGCACATCGTTATCGTGGTCGCGATGATTATATTCCAACCGGAGCGCCCAGTTCTGAGCCAGGGTATAGCGCGACCCGACAAACCACCGAATGTCGTCGGACGTCTCACCCAGTGCGTACTTTAAATAGGTGCCGGTGGCCATGATTTTCCAGCGGTCAGTTACGTCGGCCAGCATCCCGACTGTTCCCCCACCGCCGATGCGATGCCGCTCCTCATAGGCCTTACTATAGTTCGCCTCCCCTTCCGCAAAGGCAAAATACACTTCCCGTTTCAACCAATGGCTTTCAACCGCTGCGCCGATACCACCATTGATCACACCGTTGCTGCACAAGAGGCAGGTATTGTGACGGATCGTCTGCATGCCGACGTTGATCTTCCACGAGGGGGCGTGAAAGATTGAGTCCATCGGTGAGAGGGACAAGACATTGGCCAGCGTCGCCCGTTCGATGCGCGTCTGGTCTGCCCGATTGTACCGTCGAGCCGTGAGGGACGCGATTTCAATCTGGGCATCCGGGGTGTACCCGACCTCCGGATCGAGCAGATCGTGATACCCGGCCCGCACCGTGACTTCCTCAAACGTATCATTGTTCCGCCACCCGGCTCCCACACTTGCGCGGGAAGTCTTGTGCCCCCATTCTGGTTGTTTCGCAAAGGGCACCACCGTAAACTCCTGAGACGGAATTCGGAGTTGGCTGCGGGCTGTCAGAACTGCCCGGTTGCGCTCTTTCAATTCAGGCGGCGGGGAATCGGTCGTCTCGGTCCGATACCGGAGATAGTCCGACGCAAGATCGAGCAGAAACGCCTGCCGCGCCAGATCCAATCGGATAAAAGCCGGCGAGGTGAGCTCCTCGAGATCTTGCGTGATCCGATGCGCCAGTTCTCGCTCACCCAACGGCAACGATTCACGCTTCCGCCGGATCACGTTGCTGCGGGAAGGCCGATAGGCGATGCCGGAGACCAGTCCAGGTTTCGACACAACGAGTCTGACTGTATCGGCAGGAACCGTCCAAAAGAGAAACTCGTCCGTGAGATGCAGCGAGGGATCGGCATAATCGAGAAGCGCCAAGAGATGGTAGGAGCAATTCTCTTTGAAGAAGAAATAGTCAAAGGAGGCATTCCCAAGTTCCCACGCGTGCATCAGCAACCGTCGTACTTGATCACCTGTTAAGTTCAGCCGATATTCCCAGATATCACGATTTTCGATGTCTCGGTACTCCTGCACCTTCAAATAGTAGGGAATCGTCGAGAAGTATCCGCGGTACCCGCCGAAAATTCCGCGGATCGGATAGGCCATGCCGGCGTCGGGCGGCACATCGGCTGCGTAATTAATCGTGTAGGCCAGAATCCTGGTGCTGTCAGTTTGGCCCCGTTGATCGACCCGGAGCAACGTGTGCCCGAACATCGATGCAGGATTGTTCAGGAAGGCGGAGGGGAAGATGAGCGTGATCGACTGGGCCTCAAAATCCGCGAACCATCGCTCGAACCGCTCGCAGGCCATCGGCGGAAGGCGGGTCTCGTCAAAGTGCAGTTGACGCTGCAGCCATTCATACCGTGCGATAAATGCACATTGAGCCGGCTGCTTCGACCGCCCAACGAGTTCATTGGAAAAGAACTGCTTGAGCGTCGCACTGAGTTCTGCTTGTGGATCGGTTTTCCCATGAGGCGACAGGAAAAATCCAGAATCGTCCTGCTCGCTGGTGTAGCCTCCCAGGATATCTTTTCGATAGTGGAGCAAAAGATGCCATTCGCGCGACTCGGCCAGCTGAGACTGGGCAGCCTGACTGATGAGTTGAGCCAGGTAGAGGGCTCCCTCGGCCTCTTCAGCGTTTGCCGATAAGGGGTGCGGGAAGAGCAGACTGATAAGGATGAGACCGATATACACGCAGCGGGGCAAAAAGACACAGGGCTTCGACCCTGAGGTCGAAGCCCTGTGTGGATTATTAGCGAGTGGAAACCTGGGCAAGGACTGGATGCGTGGCAATTGCACTGTTGATCGCTTTCACCATCGCTACCGGTGAGGCTTCGCCCGTCTTGACCAAGGAGGTGTACCGCTCCTGCGTCATGGCAAAGAACGCTGCCTGGTGCTCGGCCGGCACGCCCATCAGAGTGGCGAGTGATGCGAGATGCTCACCCTGGCCCTGCGCCATTTCCTGAGACAGGTTCTCGAAGTTGAGCTGCGCAAACATCGTCGTCTTCTGTTCGGCCATCACCTTCCCATCGTTCGTGCAGCCCGATGTCCCAGTGCTGATCCCGAACGTCTGGCTGCCGAAGGTGCCGTTGGTCGTCGCCATCAACACCTGGGGCGCGATATTCTTCTGATGCGCATAATCACCCCACGCAAGCTTGCCCAACCCGCAACCAGGTCCGGTGTCTGGATTGGCCGCCATTGCGAAACCTGTCTGCATACCAAAAAGCACTGCTGCCGATAATATGAGCACTTTCTTCGACATAAGTCCTCCTCCTTATATATATTAAGTGGATAACTCTCTGTTGCGCATAAGACGCAACGGTCGCATTATAGCCGAAACAGAACATTCCGTTGAGAAAAAATTACTTATGGCCTCTCTGCAATACCGGCAAGCAATGGATGCCCAGCCGCCGCCGCTTGGAGTGCGTTGATGACTGCGAGCGGCGAAACGTCTCCCCTCTCCATCAAGATTCGATACCGGTCCTGTGCCAGAGAAAAGAATGCCGGCTGATGTTCAACCGGGATACCCATCATCGTCGCCAGCGACGCGAGATGCTCGCCCTGCCCCCGCGCCATATCCTCGGAGAGGCTCTCAAACGTCGAGGCGACAAACACTTCGGACTTGCGTGAGGCCATCACCTGTCCGTCGTTGGTACAGCCCGATGTCCCGAAACTGATCCCGAACGTCTGGCTGCCAAACGTGCCGTTGGTGGTAGCCATCATCACCTGCGGAGCGATGTTTTTGGGATGTTTATAGTCCGACCACGCAAGCTTACCCAAACCACAGCCGGGGCCATTGTCCGGATTCGCCGCCAGCACGGGCCCGGCTGAAACTCCGACCAACAACAGCGCAAGTTGAATCTGTAGAAGTTTTCTCATGCATCCCTCCTTCTAGCGTGGAAACCAATTATGCCTCATTTTGACGAAACTGCCACTGACCGACGCCCAGGGAAAACTCTGGGCGCTCCCTGCTCGAATTTTTCTTCACCGTAATATGCATGGACTCGATCTTCCCGTCTATCATTTCCAGAATCTCGACGGCCCAGGGGAACTTGCTAGACCATTCCGCTTTGGGCTGATGCGTCCGCCCTTTATCCGCTTCCCGCCCTCCCATACAACATGCCGCACAGCCCTCCGCTGGTTCACGGAGTGGCGGCCGGCTGGAATCCGAGTGACGCCTGCACCTGTTTCCAATCGAACGTAAACGGCTCAGGCGATTTTTTCGGCAAGGCGGCTAGCTCCGTTTTCAATCGGTCGGCCCTCGCCGTGCTCATCGGATGGGTCGAGAGCCATTCCA
>JBEGVJ010000004.1:0-3908 GCA_041178465.1 Nitrospirota bacterium | reverse complement strand
ATGACCCTTGCGCTTCTTCCTCAGCCAGTTTGGCGCCTCCACGGACATCCCACAAGGAGCCTCGCACGAGACAGCGCGCGTCGCTGTGGGTGCCGTCGGCATAGTAGGCGCCGACAATCGTCCAGTAGAGCAGCGTCCCCTTGTAGTTGTTGTAGCGATCAACGGCCGCCGCGCCATCCACGACAAGCAAGATGTCTATGCCGTACCGCGTGGCCGATTCGCGCAGCTGTGCCAACTGGTTTCCCTTGATTGAAGAGAGATGGACGAAGGATGCGCCGCTGATGAGGCCTTCGCGTTGCAACTGAGTGGTCCAGGCCAGAAGGGCCTCCCGATCGGCATCGGTCCACTCGAACTCATGGTGAAGAAATCCGGTCGGCATGACATAGAGCCCCAGCTTCGGCGGGCCTTGCCTGGGCGAAGGGTTCGCTGCCGGTTCTGATGGCGGAGCCCCGACGAACCGAACCTCTTCGTCCTTCAGTATCTGCTGGAGCGAATCCACAGGCTGCCGTTGACCGCTCGCGCAACCAGCGGCAAACACGATAATAGATACAAAGAAGGCAGTGTGAATTAACGAAGGCATCGTCAGGAAAATCTTGCGATGATGACAGTGATGAGAATGAGCATCGAAGCTCCAATATGCGGATTGAGTGCCCATGAAAAATGCCATGATGGCCAACCCGCCTCCGAAAGTATGGTGAAAAACATGAGCGCTAAGAATTGCCAATTCAGCCGTTATCAACCGTGTAATCCCGCATCCATTCTGCCTGCGCCGTCATTTTCTTGCAGCGATGATTCGCGCAGAGTACTGAGGGCGTCGACTTCATAGATTTAATCCATTTTACAAAGACCATTGTTTGGGCAATTCTTCCCGCGCGAGCATTAGCGCGTGGGTTCCGCTACGGCCATGTCCGAGTTGTTGGCAGGTTTGGCAGAGCTGGTGTATCAAGGTGAGACCCGGCAGGGCAAGCTCCATCCGTTTCGACTCCTTCAGCGCCTGGCCAGGATCCCGGTCTCGTCGAGGTCGAGCAGCGGTTTCACCCTGGCTTTCGTGTGGCTGTGCAGGGTGACGCGATATCCGGCTCGTAGCAGGAGGCGGGACATCGACGATCCCATCCGCCGGTGCCGCTTACGCCGATGTGGCTATGAGCGGGAGAGATTGGCAGCATAGGACGAGTGAGTCGAACCGTTAGAATCCGCTTCCACCACCACCACCGAAGCCACCGCCGGAGAATCCTCCGGATGAACCGCTGCTGCTGCTGAATCCAGACCCACCAGTGCTTCGTGGCGCGGAGGTCATGATCGTGCCGGCTGTGGCGGACATCTGCGACAAGTTGCCAACAAAACTTCGCGGACGAAAGGCGGTGACGTCGGCTCCTTGATACCAGGTGGGTGGCTGGGTGTAAATGCCGTCAAAGGCGCGGACCCAATTTTGTTCCACGCCCAATGCCATCGCGAAGGGCAGAAACTTCTCGAACAGTTGAGGGGTTTTCACGACGCGTTGAAAACGATCAGACTCGACGCGGGTCAGGAACTCCTCGAAGCCGAGCACTTTTTCAAAGATCCGCGTGCCGCGAATCGTCCTGGCGGGCATGAACCATCCGAATCCGATGATGATCAATCCTGAGAGGATGCCCGCGGCGATGCCTGGTTGCAGCGCGATTCCGCAGTGTTCGCTCAGCCACGTGGCCCCAAAGATCGACGCGATAGCCACGAGGCTGCCGATGGTGACGTAGACTTGTTTCACCCGGTCAGGTCGCCGCGCATAGTACCCGTGATTCAGGAGTTGCTCGAAAAGGGAGGACTTGATTCCATCCAAGTGGGTGTAGAAGCGATTCTGCAAGCCGGATAGGGGGACGACGGCGGGGTTGTCGTCGGAGAAGATCCCGCTCAGGATCGCCCGCTCGTGCGGCTTCAGCCCCGTCCATTCCGAAGAAGCTTTGAGCCGATGCAGGTAATAGGTCGAGCTTGACCAGAATCCGAGGAGCATGGACTCTTGGCGCTCTTCGATCTGTAGATAGCCGCGGATGGCGAGATCGACAAGGGTGGCGGTAATATCCCGAAGATCGGGAGAGCTGTCGATGAGCGTGCCGAGCTCCGCGGGCGTGAGCTTGTCGGGTGGCTCATAGGCCACCGTAATCGGTCGGAGTCGCGGGTCGCGTCCGCGCGTATACCACAAGCACCACATAAGGCCGAAAGTGCCGATTGGCAGCGTCAATGGCCAGTTTGATCGGAGAAATAACTGCATGATCCGCAGCGGGCCTGGCTCGGCGACCAGCCCTTTGTCCCATCCGACCACGGCGGTGAGTCCTTCGCGGAACCCGAGCGGGCGCGTCATCTGGTAGAGGACTTCGGGGCCTGTGACCTGCACGTCGGCCTGTTGTTCGCGCGCGCCGTAGGCGCCGCTGAAGGCGACGGCCTTCACACCGGTCGCCCCCGCCGGCAACAGGATCCTGGCCGCTGCCGATTCGATCGGCACGTCCCATTCGTCACCGGTCACGTTCCAGTAGAGCTCGTCGTGATCCTCGAAGTATTTGAGCCCGTTCGAGACTTTGTAGGTCAGGATCAGCGTTTTTGTTGTGTCTTGCGCGCCGGGCAGCCAGATCTTAAAGGTCTGGTAGTGTCGGTCTCGATAATGCTCATGCTTGAGCGGGGTTTGGTGCTCGTCCGTCACGCTCACCAGATCCAGCAGCAATGTGTAATTGAAGCCCTGCGGTGTTCGATATTCGACGGGGATGGCGCGTTTCAGTCCGCTCCACAATCCGGCATAGCGAGGGCGAATCGTTTCTGTGACCAGAAGTTCGCCGTTTGAGAGAACCTGAATGTCGGCCTGGAACTTTTCGATCACGAGCGAGCGAGCGTGTGCGAGGCTGCTCGCAACCGTCAGAAGCCATCCAAGAAGCAGTATGCCAAGGCGGATAACGTTAGATGCGCGCATCGGGAAGGGATGACTCCGCTCGTCAGCCAATATCAGCGGGAGGCCTGTTCGAAACGGACTTTCGGGACGGCCCGTTCTGCTGCATCGGCGATCTCGAAAAACTCGCGTGGCGTGAAGCCGAAGAAGGTCGCAATGAAATTGGATGGAAACTCATGAATCTTGGTGTTCAGGTCGCGGACCACGGCGTTGTAGTAGCGGCGTGCGTTCTGAACGCCCTCTTCAATCTGGTCCAGCGAGCTCTGGAGCTGGGCGAAACTTTCCACCGCGCGCAATTGCGGGTAGGATTCTGCCAAAGCGAACAACGATTTCAATGATTGAGCGAGCACGCCTTCGGCTTCAGCCTTCGCGGCGGGCGTCGCCGCCGTCATCGCGCGATGACGGGCGGTGATGACGGATTCGAGCGTCTGCTTCTCGTGGCCGGCGTAACCTTTCACCGTTTCGACCAGATTGGGAATCAGATCGTACCGGCGCTTCAGTTGCACGTCGATATCAGCCCAAGCGTTCTCCGACTGAACCTTCAGGCGAACCAGGGCGTTGTACATGCCGACGAGTAGCAGCACCAACGCGGCCAGCACGACCAATGGAATCCATGCCATGGGGTCCCCCAGTCCTTCACTCGTCAACAGCGCGAAAGACATTTACGAGATGCTGCTGGAACTATAGCCCAGAGGGTGTGAGCTGTAAAGCAATGGGCTGTGGGCAACGTGCAGGTCGGCGGGCGCGCGTCGTTACTCCACAATCGGGAGAATGTGATCGGCGACAGCCTGCACCACACCCTCTCGTTCACCTACCACCGTGAGCCCCTGGAAACTTAAGTAGTACCCGCCATGACTCGGGGCTTGGATCGTGGCCTGGAGTTCGATGCGTGCGCCCTCCTCCACGTCGGGGTCTTTGACCAGTGGAACGCCGCAGATGCCGAACACCGCAACGTTGATCGAGGCTGTGTCGTCTTCCAGATAAAACAGGTAGGCTC
>JBEGVJ010000003.1:0-25920 GCA_041178465.1 Nitrospirota bacterium | reverse complement strand
CAACTCCGGCTGCGCAATCAGGCCAAAATTCCGTGCCGCCAAGGCCCGTTGCAACGGAACTCGTCTTGCCAACTGACGGGTTTTCTCAAACAGAATCATGCGCCCGTCGGCAGAGAGCTGGCCGCTCAGACAATCGAGCCTGGCGCCGATCCCCGTCCGCTGCTCAAAGTCCGCCTGTTGCTGACTCTCAACAGCACGCTCGAAGGTGTTCCAGCTGCGGCTGGGAAGGCCTGGGTCCTGTTCGGCTTGTACGAGAGCATGCGTGGCAATGATCCGATCATAACGGTTTGGGGGAGGCGTGCGATCGAGGTCGAGACAATCGAATCGCACATTGGTCAGACCCAGCGCCATCGCTTGTTCTTGCGCACACGCGATCGAAGCAGGTGAGCGATCGATCCCGACGAAGGTCTTGTCGGGATGCTGCCTCGCATAAAACGTCGTGAGGATACCGACGCCGCAGCCCACATCCAGTATGGACCGGGCCTCCCCAAGGCAATCTGCCACACGCAGGCCAATGGCCAGGTAATAGTCGTACCGTTGGCTATAGAGAACCGGCAGAATGTTTGGATGAGCGGTGGCATCGTAGAACGCCACCTCCTCTGCAGACGACCCGCGACGCTTCTGCTCGACCTGTCGATGCAATGCCGCGATCTCATCCGGCGAGAGGGATTCCCGCTGCCACTGGAAGTAGGCCTCGTCCGACGTGAACTGCCGGAGGCCCCACCAGGCCAGGTGTGAATGGAGCGATGGCAACCGTGAGTCGTGAGTCATGAATGCAGCCTCGGCCCGCCTGCTCAACAGGTTTTCCAGCGAGGCCGCAGGTGAGTCGAAACCGGAGGCGTACCCTTGGAGTACGTTGAGGATTTCGATGAGCCGAGAACGAAGCTGGAGAGCCTGTTCAGCAGGCGCCTACGGCCTCTTCAGCATGATGGCGTCAAAGTACGCCTCCGGCACCGGGTGCGGGTACCGTAGCTGACCGGACCCAAATGACACATACTTTTCGCAGGTCAATTGCTCAAGACCGATCGGGCCCTTGGCATGGAGACGCGAGCCACTGAGCCCGATATCGGCGCCCATCCCATAGCTATCACCGGCATTGAGACGGGATGACGCATTCACGAACACCGCGCTGGCATCGACTTCGCGCGTAAACCGCATGGCCGATTCATAACTCGTGGTGGCAATGACGGCAGTGAGACAGGGTCCTTGCGCCACGATGTGCGCCAAGGCTTCGTCCAGGTTAGCGACCATTTTAACGGCCAGCACGGGACCCTGGAATTGGGTGTGCCAATCCTCCTCCTTGGCCGGGATGATCGAGGCATGCCCGGTCATCGCCATTTGTCCCATGAGGGCCATGGTCTTGGGACAGGCCCGCACCTCGACCTTAAACTCTTCGAGCATGCGGTTGACCAGCGGAGGCAGGAACTGCCGGCCGATGACCTGTTGCACCAGTAACGTGTCGAGCGAGTTCGAGGCGATGGCTTTCTGCACCTTGGAGTTAATCGCCACGTTTTGCGCCATCGGCATATCGGTGTCGGCATCCACGTACATATGCGTGAGGCCCCCGTCATTGCAGAGCACCGGCATCTTCGCCTGTTCAACCACGGCTTTGCGGAGACCGGCCCCGCCACGCGGAATAATGGCATCGAGACTTTTGCCGGACCGGATCAACTCGACCGCCACTTCTTTTTCAGGCCGTTCGATGAGAACCCATGAACCGGCCGGCACCCCACTCTCTTCGGCTGCCTCTTGCAGGCCTGCCCCGATCGCCTGCTGCGTCAAGCCCCACTCCGGCGCGCCACGAAATACACAGAGATTGCCCGCTTTGAAACAGAGTGCGATCGACTCGACCGTCACGAGCGGACTCAGCTCTGAGACAACGCCGATCACCCCGATCGGAACGCGCACACGGCTGACTTGCAATCCATCAGGCCGCTCCCATCGTGACGTGACGGCCCCGACTGGATCCGGCAGGTCCGCGATCATCCGGAGACGCTCGACCATCTCCTTGATATCGTCCGCTGTCATCCGCAAACGGGCCACGGCGGCTTTCATCCGGTCTTTCATGACGTCGGCCTCGTAGGACTTCCCGACCGCATCCACATCCTTCTCGTTCGCCGCCAGAATCTTTTCTTCGTCAGCCGCCAGTCGATCCGCCATCGCGCGCAAGGCCTTGTCCTTGACAGGACCAGACAGAAGCGCGAGAGACATTGCAGTATTTCTACATTCTTTCAATAGCTTATCAATGTAGAGCTTAACTGGAACTTCAGGCATCTTAGACCTCGTAACATGTGAAACGTCACCCGCAAAACGTCATTCAACGCGATCAACGAGCGACGAGCAGGAGACTATAGCATGCGATTTTTCTGACAGTAAACAACCTAGACCGAGCGGTCGGACATCCTTCGAAGTCTTAGGTCCTCTTCTTTTCGCGCGACGCGCCACCCGATCCATCCCCAGGCCAGCGACAGAGGAATTAGCACCCAGGCCATCTGCCCCGCCGTGACACCCAGAGACTTCACTCCGTTCACGATCCAACCTGTCGCCGCATCGCCCCCGCGCGAGACCGCCGTATCGATAAAGTTCTTGGCCTTGTACTTCTCCTCCCGACTCACCACGGTAAAGAGGACTTCACGCGCCGGCTTGGCGATCGCATATTCACCGACGCGCCGCACGATGGTGAATAGAATGAAGACCGCCAAGAGCGGCATAAGGGCGATCGCCCCGAACCCGATCGCGCTCGCAACCGGAAGGACGACGAGGGCCGACGCCAAGCCGAACCGGCTCATCAAGCGGCTGGTCACCGTGACCTGCGTCAGGAACGTGAGCATGTTAACGACCAGATCGATGAGGGCAAATAGTCGCGTGCGCCCCTGTGGAGAGGGAATCTGCTCGCTCACCAATCGCACTTGCTCCAAGTATAGAAACGTCGCGGTCGTCGTCAGACAGAAGAGATAGAGACAGATGCCCAGGAGATAGGGGGACGAGAGTGCCAGCCTGACTCCCGCCCAGATGCTGCCGCCGATCGGTTCGCCCCGCTGAGCCACGTGCCGGGAAGGCCGGGCCATCGCCCATCGATCCAACCGGTGGATGCAGAACCCGCAGGCAACGAGAAATCCCATCGAGATCAGCAGCAACGCGGGAACCGGAATGAGATAGGTCAACCCGGTGGTCAGGAGCGGGCCGGCCATCGCGCCGATGCTGCCGCCGGCGGCAATCACGCCAAAGAGCCGGACGCCTTGCGTGGGAGTGAAGAGATCGGCCATGAAACTCCAGAACACCGACACGACAAACAGATTGAACACCGAGAGCCACACGAAGAAGGCACGGGCGGCCCATTGGGGAGACAGGTGGCTCATCATCGCGACGAAGAACGCGACCAGGTTCAGGCCGAAAAATGCGTACACCGTGAGCAACAGCCGGTAGCGAGGCACGCGGGACGAGAGCCACCCGAAGAGCGGCGTCACAAGCAGGAGCGTCACGAAGGTGGCGGTCATCATCCAAGGGAGGTGCTGCACCCCGCCTTCGATCGCCATCTCGTCGCGAACGGGACGGAGGATGTAGTAGCCGCAGAGCAAACAGAAGAAATAGAGAAATGCCCAGCCCACCGGGACCGCTTCGTCCGGTTCTGCATCGGTCACCGCGGGAAGCACGTCGCGAAGCCAGGCCATAGGACCGCATCCTGACGATGCCTCACTCTCCCGCGCAAGAAGAAAATTTGCTAGAATGCGCCGGACGAATGGACTTGAGTGCACGCACCAACACTTCATGATCGACCTACGTAGCGATACAGTCACCAAACCCACCAACGCCATGCGGAAAGCCATGGCCTGTGCGGAGGTGGGAGACGATGTCTACGGCGAAGACCCCACCGTCAATCGCCTTCAAGAGATGGCGGCCGCGATGTTCGGGAAAAAGGCCGCGCTCTTCGTGCCCTCCGGCACAATGGGCAATCAACTCGCCATTCGTCTCCACACGCAGCCGGGGCAAGAAGTCATCGTCGAGAGCCATGCGCATATCGTGTGCTACGAGCAGGGCGCAGCCGGAGCGCTGGCAGGCGTCCAGCTCCATTGGATTGCGGGAACCCGCGGCCTGATCTCAGCCGAGCAGGTCCAGGCCGCCATCCGCCCCACGGACCCCCACACGATTCAAACAGGGCTGATCTGCCTGGAGAACACGCATAATAGAGGCGGGGGCACCATTTACCCCCTGGCGACGATTGAACGGATTCGCGCCGTGGCGGTCGCCCACCATATCCCGATGCATCTGGACGGGGCACGGCTGTTTAACGCCATCGCCGCGACCACCTTGCCGCCGGCCTCCTATGCCCAGCACTTCGACAGCCTGTCGGTCTGTCTGTCGAAAGGCCTAGGGGCGCCGGCCGGCGCACTCCTCATGATGAACGATCTGACTCTCCTCGATCGAGCCAAGCGGCTGCGCCGCATGTATGGCGGAGCCATGAGACAGGCCGGCATCCTCGCCGCCGCCGGCATCTATGCGCTCGAACACCATGTCGCACGATTGAAAGTGGACCATCAGCATGCCAAACAGCTCGCTCGACGGCTGCAACAAATCCCGACGGTCAAGATCAACCCGCAAGACGTCGACACGAACATCGTCATCTTCGATGTGGTCGGCCACCGGTTGACGCCCCCGGCGCTTGTCGCCGCGCTGAAACAGGAGGGACTCTTGATCAATGCGATCGGCGGGACTGGCTTCCGCGCCGTCACCCACCTGGACATCTCCAGTGCCATGACCGATCAAGCCTGCGAGATCTTCGCCCGCGTGCTGGGAGAATGAACCGCCCGCGCATTGACACCTCTCCCCCTGAAATCTAGAATGCCGCGTGATGGAATACCGATGCCGCTAGAGGTTGTGTCATTCAAACACATCAGCCGGATCCTTGAGGTCACAGACTCGCTTGGTCTGAACCGCGAGTGGGTCGAAATCCCCTTGTCCCCGGAAAGCCCAGGTCTCGTCCGGCGACTGGCCAATGGCAAGTTAGAAATCGTTGTCGATGCGGACCAACCGTTCGAAGATTGGCTGGGATCGCTCCCGAAACATATTCAGCTCGTACAGGGAACCTAAACATGGATAGCCCCGCCACCCCGATCCCCACGTCAGAAGAATTGAAGGCAGAACTACTGGCAATGCCGGAGCCACCCGAACAGCCGGACCCGATCACCGAACCGGGATTCGAAGAACTCGTCGCGGTGGCCCTGCGCCACGTCCGCGGCCGCCGCGGAGGCGACCTCGTCAGCGTGATCCTGGTGGGATCCAGCGTACGGCGTGCCATCACAGCTCACAGCGATATCGATCTCATTGCACTTGTGAAGGGGCAAGCCGACGGCCACGAGATCGTCCGTGTCGCCGATCGCCTGGCCGATATCCGGTATCGCGGGCATCACGAGCTGGAGGAGGATCTCCCCTACTCGCCGCGCCTCCCCTCTCTCCTGCGAAAAGCCCGCATCCTCTTCGATCACGAAGGCATCGGCGCGAAACTTCTCGAACGAGCCAACCAACGGTTCCGGCAGGGACCGCCGCCTGTCAGCATCAATGAACAGATTCGCATGAAGGCGGAGTGCTTCCATTGGCTGGGGAAGGCCCGAGATCTGGCCGACAAGCCGGCAACCGCCCAGTATCTGCTCTCAATATTCTTCGATGACGCCGTCAGCGCGTTCTTCCGGCTACGAGGCTTCTGGCTGACCGCACCGGTTGATGTCCTGAAGTTCATCGCCTCCCGCGAAGCAACGCTGGGCGACCTGGCCGGGAGGTTCCTGACCGCGGCGACCCTGCCAGAACGGCTCAACCTAGGCCGGGATCTTGCCGATCTTCTCTTTAAAGACGTGCCGAATCCTGCCAGGATTGACTGACAGGACTCCGGAAGCGATCATCGAGCTACCGCCACAGAAAACATTCATGCAGGATGCTCAAACAGTTCATCCAGCAAGGCCGCAGCCGATGGGAACACCGGAGGCGTAGCCCCTGGCTACGTTGAGGATGCGGTCGGGGCGAGAACGACGCTGGCGAACGGTTTCAGCATCCTGCCAGAAGGAGTCACATGGAAATCGGATTCATCGGCCTCGGGAAAATGGGCATGAACATGGTCACACGACTGCAACGTGACCGACACCGGGTGGTGGTCTACGATCGATCGGCGGATCAAATCAAGCAGGCTGAAGGCATTGGATGTATCGGCGCCGCTTCGCTAGCAGACCTCGTCGGCCAACTCACGGCCCCACGCGCAGTCTGGATCATGGTTCCATCCGGCGCGCCGACGGAGGAAACCGTTCAGGCGGTCGCGGCACTCCTCCAGGCAGGCGATACCATTATCGATGGCGGCAATACGAGATTTCATGACGATGTACAACGGGCCGCGGATCTCAAGAAGAAACAAATTCACTATGTCGATGCCGGCACCAGCGGCGGCATTTGGGGGCTGACCGTCGGCTACTGCCTGATGGTCGGTGGCGACGAGGCACCGGTTAAACAGCTCGCGCCGATCTTCACGACGCTGGCGCCAGAACAGGGCTGGGCTCACGTCGGCGGAGTGGGCGCAGGACATTACGTGAAGATGGTCCATAACGGCATCGAGTACAGCATGATGCAAGGTTATGCGGAAGGCTTCGAACTGATGGCGAAAAGCGACTACCGGCTCAATCTCGCCAAGATCGCAGACCTCTGGATGCACGGGAGCGTCGTCCGATCCTGGCTCTTGGAATTGGCGGCCGGCGCCTTAAAACATGATCCGCGACTGGAACAGTTGAAAGGTTACGTGCAGGACTCCGGCGAAGGCCGCTGGATGATCGCCGATGCGATCGAGAAGGATGTACCGGTCCCGACGCTCGCAACGGCATTGTTCACACGCTTCCGATCGCGACAAAGCGAGTCTTTCGCAGAAAAAATGCTGGCCGCGTTGCGGAATGCCTTCGGCGGCCATGATGTCCGCCGCTCATGAACGATGGACCTGGCGGATGCTGTAGCGACTCGTTTTATGTCAGCCGCAACTGCTTAAAAATCTCCTCGCACTTCCCGATTCCTCCGATAAACCGATCAAATAGTCCCCGCTGATATAAGGCCAATGCCGGCAAGGATGTGACCTCTAACTCCGCTGGAATCTGGAAGTTCTCCTCAACATTCATTTTCAGAATCAGTACCTTGCCACCCACAGCCGGCTCCAGCTTTTCGAGTTCGTGCATCAGTGATCGGCAGCTTCCGCAGCCCGGCTTCCAGAACCCCACCAATACCGGCATTCCTGCCTGCTCCACCACTTGGTCGAAGTCCCGGTCGGTTACGGTGCGCATCACGGCTCACCCGCCAGCGTTGCAGCAAATATCTCCTGGTATAACCGCTCGGCAACTAGACGATATCCGGCTGTGGTCAGATGCAACCCGTCGTTGGAATACAGCGCCGCAAGTTGGTGCGTCTCGGGCTCCACCGTGGCGGCAAAGAGGTCGAGGGCTGCCAGACGTTTCGATTTGGCATAGCGGAGAATTAATCCGTTGAGCTGGCGCCGCCGATCGAGATGCTCTGCAAACCACCTGCGCCCCTCCTCACTGCGCAAACCGTCCGTCACCCGGATCGACGGAACGGTCACCGGCACCGGCTTGATTCCAGCCGCAGCAGCCAGTTCATACATCGTGAGAAGGTTATGCATAATGGCTGCCGGCGCTGCGTTCCACCCAAGATCGTTTGTTCCGCCGAGAATCACCACATACGTCGGTTGGTGAACAACAACAGCCGACCGAAACCGTATCGCCATGTCACCGGTCAGTTCACCGCAGATGCCGCTCACAGACACACGCACGGAGGACCCGATCAATTCTTGCAGAAAGCGCCCATACGGCGTCTCCATGCCGTGAGGATTGTCGACAGTGGGCGCTTGAAACCCTGCCGTGAGGCTGTCTCCAAAACACAGAATATGGCTCGATGCGATCATCAATATGAAACGGATTCTACCGGCACACAGGGGAAACTGACAATGCCCTCCTACCCCCGATTGGCGGAAGGGGCCCCCTCGGCGAGCGGCGGTTAGGAACGGCTATTTCCTTGACGATTCAATACCTCCCAGGTACGACTACTCACTATGGACGAGCTGAAAACAGAGAGCGGCGCACTGCCGATCACGCCCGCAAAAGATCCTGCCAATCCGGAGTTGGCCTCCGTCAAGCGACTCCTCATACTCCTAGATAAAACCGCAAAGTCCAGCCGCACGTACGGGATAGCAAATCCCGTGGCGCAGAAATTTTTCCAACAGTTATTCGATGAACTCACGACCCACCTCGCCACCTACTCCAAATTGGCATTTCTCGTCCAACGCTCTGAACTGTACTTCAACGGGGAAGTTGTCTACCGATCCGAGCCGCATTCGCGGAATGAAAGCGTCGCGTTCAAGCTCTATGCGGATGGCATTCGCGAGCTCGCATTTCTCGACGGTCTTCTTGCTGAAGACCTCGCCTTCTTGCTCGATTCGCTGTGGGACAGCCTCGACCCCGAGGAAAACGATGACGACATTGTCACTCGTTTATGGTCCAAAAACCTCTCCACCATCACTACGGTCACCGCCGAAGAAATCGCCAAAGGCTCGAACGGTGGGGATATCTTTGCGCTGCCTGCGGCCGGAACGATGAAGGCATCGGAATCGAGCTTGCGGGACATTCTGGATCGTGAGCAGGCCAAAGCCAAAAATGAAAAGGAACGTGGCGCCGAGAGCAACAGTCCCCTGGATGAAAAACCGGCGGAAGGGGGAGCTGGCCCAGGAGCTGGCCGATTCCAGTCCGGTCACGTAGGCTATGAGGTCTCTGACGAAGAACTCGCCGAACTGGCGAAGGAAATCGAGGCTGAGAGCACTAGAGATAACACGACATACCTATTAAATATGCTCGCTGCGATCTTGGCGTCGGAAAAATCTCCCACGATCCTGACCAAGTTGGTCGCGCTCTGGGGAACCGTCCTCGACTCGTTGACGGCTGATGGCAAATGGATCTCATTGAACAGCGTCCTTCGACTCTTACGGGTCGCCACTGAGATCAGACCGGATCTCGGCGACGATCACAAGAAACAACTGGCGGCCCATCTCGACAGCCTTGATCAACCTGAACGCATCAAAATGATCGAGACCTATCTAAACACGATCCCGAACGCAACCATAGAGGGATTGCCGGCGATTCTGTTGTCGATGACGTCGGCAGCCGTCCCCGCGTTGTGCACCCTCTTAGCAAATCTGGAAACGCCAGCACATCAGGCGATCGTGGCTGAAGCCCTCGTGACACTCGCGAAAGATCAGCCGGATCCTGTGCTTCGCGGCTTATCAGACCGCCGCCCCCGCTATGTCAAGCATCTGCTCGCCATCCTCCTCAAATGGAACAATCCCCGGTTTGCGGATTCCATTGAAAAACTGACGCGCTACCCGGATCCCCAAGTACGGAAGGATGTCGTGCGAGCGATCGGGGTACTCCGCCCCAACGGGAACGGAGCAAAACTGGTCGCGCTCATGAATGATACCGAGAAGTCGGTGCGATGGGCGGCACTCAAGCTGCTTATGACCGGTCAATATACGGCTCCCTACTCCTCCTGGTTACCCCACGTATCGGTGGACGCATTTATGGATCGCACCCTCAGTGAAAAACGCGCGACATTCCACGCCATGCGCGCCACCAGTGGCGACGAAGTCATTCCATTCTTTGAACGTTTGTTCACGGAATGGTCCTGGACCAACCGTAAAAAAGGGGACGAGCTTGCCGCCCTCGCCGCAGAGGCATTGGGAAAACTGGTCACCCCTGCAGCCCTCACCACTCTGAAGCTGGGTCTGAAAAAGGGTGGCACCCCTGTGCGGCAAGCCTGCACCGCGGCACTCGCCCAAGCCCAACGACAGCAGCAGCTCAAGCAGGCTACATCATAGTAAGGAACCTTGGCCGTGAGTAACTACAACACCAACAAGTCTCCGGTTGCGAATGAACCAACCAGGCCGATCCTGACGCACGAAAAGTCCCTGGCGCAGAAAATCGCCCAAGGATCAGAGGCTGGAGACATCCTTGACCAACAGATGGCCATGCTGGGGATTCAGCTGGTCACACAGTTAAACGTCCTGATGAAGACCTCCCGCATCTATGAACCCACCAACGCCGCACTGGATAAACCCGTCGACGCCATGCTGACCTTGATCAAAACCATGGCACACGACCGACCGATCGCACTCCGTTTGCAGAACGATTTCCTGTTTCTCGGAGACAGCCACTTAAAAGTGAACGCGCAGCAGATGGCCGTGGCCACCAGCCTCATCGACGCCTTGAACGCCTGGAAGATCGGCGGAGTGACATTCTCGCTGGCTGTGGAGTCGAAGGATCTGCGTGAGTTTTCTGCGCTCTTTGTCCGCCTTAATCCTGACAGTAAAACCATCGAAGATCTTCGAAACGAAATCAACGCACAGAGGATCTCCGGCATTACGCTAGAAGAACAACGGCAACTGGACGTCCGAACCGGAGCAGGGACGACGGGAAATACGAAGCCGGACAATACAGAAAACACCGACCTGAAAACACAACGGAAACGGAAAGCCAAGAAGGGCTATGCCGAAGTGGCCGGATCAGTCGGAACGCTGACACAATCAGTCCGGGGGGGAGGAACTGTCAGCTTTAAACAGGCCAAACGGGCAATCCAAAACATCGTCGACCTCATGATGGATGATGAATCCACGGTCCTCGGTCTCACGACCCTTCGATGCCACGATCAGTACACCCATAACCATTCGGTCAATGTATCGCTGCTGTCCATTGCGCTGGCCAATCGCGCCGGCTATCCAAAAGTGGAACTAGCCGACCTAGGCCTTGCGGCGCTGTTCCACGACATGGGCAAATCCACTATCCCCTTGGAGGTCCTGAACAAATCAGGCGAATTTACCGATGACGACTGGGTGACCATGCGCAATCATCCTACGGAGGGGGTTCTGAGTCTTTCCAAACTGAGAGGCATCACGCATCTCCCTGGCCGCATGACGGCAGCCACGTTCGAACACCACATGAACCTGGACCTCTCCGGATATCCGAAGCTGACCGTGCCATGGACACTCTCACTGACCGGCCGTATCCTCACGATCGCAGACTGTTATGACGCGATGACCTCTTCCCGTGTCTATCGCCGGGAACCCATGTCACCATCAAAAGTCTTAACGATGATGTTCTCAAAATCCGGCAAGGCATTTGACGCAGTGTTGCTCAAGCTGTTCGTCAACTGTGTCGGCATCATCCCCATCGGCAGCCTGGTCATGCTGGAGACGAGCGAACTGGCGGTCGTGCTCAAGCCAGCTACAGACAAGACAAACGCCGAACGACCATTCGTCAAAGTGATCACTGATCCGCAAGGAAACCCGCTCCATCACGGGCGCGAGATCGACCTGACAGAGAAAGATGAGACCGGGGATTTCCGCCACAGCATTATTCGCTTGATCGACAATACGGAATACAAATTCGACACCAGCCGATACTTCGTCTAGCCTCAGCACAACCCACTCTCTTGACAGGGACTGCCCCCCCAGTTATTCTCGCAACGGTTATACGAGTTGCAATGTTTACCAACAAGGAGCGCGTGTTATGCATACAACGGGAACCCTCTTGGGGCGAATGACCCTCCCCTTGGTCGCGGCAGGCATTATGCTGCTCGCATCTCTTCCTGCTGCACAGGCAGCCGAGGCCTTCAAGATGGGCGTCGTCGATCCTCAGGCCGTCTTGGAGAAATCGAAAGCGGGCAAGAAAGCCTTGGACGGGCTCAAAGAATATGTATCCACCAGGCAGAAGTTGCTGTCACGCGATGAAGAGGAATTGCGCAACACCGAGAAAACGATCAAAGAGCAACTCGCGAAATTAAGCGAGGCCGAGAAAAAAGAAAAAGAGACCCTGTTCCGTGCGAAGATCCAGGACTACCAGAAACGCGCACAGGAATTTAATCAGGAGCTGCAGGGGAAGCAGAAAGAATTGGTCGATGACTACATGAAGAAGATTGCCGCGGCAACGCAGACCGTGGCGGAAAAAGGCGGGTTCGCTCTTGTCGTCGACAAGGGCAGTGAACAAACCGTCAAAATTGTGATCTACAACAAAGACGCCATCGATTTAACCGAGCAGGTCACCAAGGAGTTTGATCGAGCCAATAGCAAGTAACCCTTGCGGGCGCGCAGGCCTGCATTCGTGATTCATCGTTGATGGGACCTCAACCTCCATGAGGTCCCATCAACACTCCACTGGATAGCCCGCATCGCGCCACGCCTTGATTCCCCCATCCATCGACACCACATTCCTGTAGCCCATCTGTTGAAGCGCCTCTGCGGCCAAGACAGACCGGTAACCGCCTCCGCAGTACAACAGAATGACCTCATCTTTATTGGGGATACGCGTTTCCACATCGCGCTCGATAATCCCTTTGCCCAAATGGCTGGCGCCTTTCGCATGGTCCTTCGCGAACTCATGGTCCTCGCGCACATCGAGAAAATGTTGCACCTCGCCTCGATCAAGCCTGGCCTTGGCCTGCGCGACCGTCCATTCCTTAACCCGCGCTCGTGCTTCGTCCACCAACTTAAGAAAACCAGGGTTATGCTTCATCGTCATTTCCTTTTCCGCTCTGCGTCAAAATACATCCGATGAATGTATCACCCGACACCTCACGGCATGGTCCCCGATCTGCTCGCTCCTGTCAACGGGACCTGCCACAACTGTCACCGCAGAATCCCCCGCCCACTCGATTGACTAACCCCTACCCCGATGTTAGATTCCAGCCGCTTTCTGGAACACACAGCTATGTATGATCTCCGCTATCTACGCGAGAACTTAGACGCCATCCGGGAACAACTGGGCCCCCGTGGCGCCGACGTCGCCTGGGACCAACTCCGCACGCTGATCCAACAACGCCGCACCTTGACCGGCCAGGTCGAACAGCTTCGCTCCGAACTCAAGAAGGGATCGGACGAGGTCGCCAAACTGAAGCGAGAGAAGCAGCCGGCGGATACCGCCATGGTGGCGATGAAGGCTGTCGGCGAACAGATCAAGACGATTGAAGACGAGCTCCGTGGCGTCGAAGAGACCCTGACCGATCTGAATCTCCGTATCCCGAACCTTCCCCATCCCTCGGTGCCGGCAGGAAAAGATGCGGGTAATAACACGGAAGCCAGACGGTGGGGAACCCCACCCACCTTGACCGCACCAGCCAAAAGCCATTGGGATCTCGGCGAAGCCCTCGGCATTCTGGATTTCGACCGGGCCGCAAAAATCGCCGGCGCACGATTTGCCGTCCTGACGGGAGCCGGTGCACGACTCGAACGGGCCCTCATCAACTACATGCTCGACCTGCACACGACGCAGCATGGCTATCGGGAGGTCCTGCCGCCACTCCTCGTCAACCGCTCAAGCATGACTGCAACCGGCCAGTTACCAAAATTCGAAGAAGATCTCTTTCGTCTGCGAGACGAAGACTACTTCTTGATTCCGACGGCGGAAGTCCCAGTAACCAACCTCCACCGTGACGAGATACTCGCCGAGAGTGCGCTACCAATCCGGTATACGGCCTATACCCCCTGCTTTCGTCGCGAGGCAGGATCCTATGGGAAAGACACCAGAGGACTCATTCGCCTCCACCAATTCAATAAGGTGGAATTGGTCGCCTTTGTCGAGCCGGAACACTCGTATGAAGAGCTGGAACGGTTAACTGGCCATGCCGAATCGATCTTGCAGGGGCTAGGGCTCCATTACCGAGTCATCACTCTCTGCACCGGCGATATGGGATTCTCCGCAGCAAAAACATACGACATCGAAGTCTGGCTCCCTTCCCAGAACCAGTATCGAGAAATTTCCTCCTGCAGCAACTTTGAAGGATTTCAGGCCAGGCGAGGCAGCATTCGTTATAAAGGCGCCGCCGGGAAAAAAGATGCCAAGACCGAGTTCGTCCATACCCTCAATGGATCAGGCCTTGCCGTCGGCCGCACACTTGTGGCCATCCTTGAAAACTACCAGCAACCGGATGGAAGCATCACGATACCGGGGGTCTTGCGTCAATATATGGGCGGGCTTGAGCAAATTCGCAAAGAATAGGATATTATTGAAAACATTCAGCCGCGCTTGCATACCGAGCGCGTAAGATTCAGCCAGTTCTCTTTGGAGGGGTGACGGAGCGGCCGAACGTGCCAGTCTTGAAAACTGGAGACCTCGCAAGGGGTCCGCGAGTTCAAATCTCGCCCCCTCCGCCAACGAGATACACCGGTTCACTCCTGCGAGCAGCTATCCCATCGCTTTTCTAACACCCGCAATACAGACTGCGTACCTCAGGCTTACAGTAGCAAATTTCTCGCCACTGTTCTCAATGCCATCACCCTCCTCCGCAGTCATGAACCCATCCCCTGCCGTCCGTCCTTCATCCAACTCGTAAAACAACCGATCTGGCTCCGTAAAACAAACGGGTAGACCTGCGAGCCATCGCCATCCTCACCGGAATTTTTCTTGATCCAGCTCGCGAATCGCTTGTACCGCCTACATGGCCTGAGGTAAGATCACCCCTCGCTTGCTGGTCATCCTACGGTCATCGACCTGCGTCGCACATGACCGGGAACCCCGCACAGAGCTGAGACCAGTGGAGAGGTGGCCGAGTGGCCGAAGGCAACGGTTTGCTAAACCGTCGTAGGGGCAAAACCTCTACCGAGGGTTCAAATCCCTCCCTCTCCGCCACAGTCTATTTCCAGGCTCCCTTAGATGGTGGATGGACATAGCGCTTGATTTTTGTCGGTC
Source organism: Nitrospirota bacterium (assembly GCA_041178465.1). Taxonomy (GTDB): domain Bacteria; phylum Nitrospirota; class Nitrospiria; order Nitrospirales; family Nitrospiraceae; genus Palsa-1315. Next base: position 11,158 of record JBEGVJ010000003.1, on the reverse strand, counting down.
GATCCTGTAACAGTGCCTCGCTCTTCTTGCCGTGAATCGTGCCGAGGTAGCTCAGTTGGTAGAGCACAGCCCTGAAAAGGCTGGTGTCGACAGTTCAATTCTGTCCCTCGGCACCACTCCTCACTTTCTATTTCAGATTGATCCCCGACCGGTCCGGAACATTCGCGCGAGCGACTGGGATCCGGATCACTCCCCTTTGGGAAGTCTCGAGAAGTAGAACGTGGCGATGGCTACGGTCGCTGCGACATTCAAAGATTCCACGTCGCGGCTGAGGGGGATGGTAAATCGAGTGGTGGCCTGCGTACGGATCTGCGCCGACAGCCCGCGGCTTTCATTGCCAACCGCGAATACGAGCTTTCGTGGCACCTGGTGGATCTTGTCGATCGGAACGGTCCCATCGCCAGCCACTTCTGCGGTAAAGATCCGGCAGCCCTGCCGGATCAGCCCAGACATGTCCTTGGTGAAAAAAATCGGCAGTGAGAGCAACACACCGCTGGTTGAGCGAACCACTTTGGGGTGATAGACATCGGCAGACTCGGGGGTAAGCCACAGGGCACTCACGTTCAAGGCTGCTGCCGTTCGAATAATGGCTCCAACATTGGCGGGATCTTGCAGCTGCTCACCGAAAATTCCCAGGACCGTCGGCTGCCTCAGGATCTCGTCTTCATCCCATGTCGGTTGCCGTACCACAGCGAGGATGCCTTGCGGCGCTTCCACATCGGATAGTTTCGAGAATTGGAGATCCGTACAGGAGTACTGCTGCACCGACGTAGCGAGCCTCGCCACTCGGTCGCTCTCCCCCTCTTTGGGCAGGTACCCCTGGGCCGTTATGATCGTGAGAATCTGGTCAGGGTGCCTGGCAAGGAGATCGCGAACTGCGTGGGCGCCTTCGACCACGAAGGCGCCTTCCTCTGCCCGCACACGTCTTTGCTGGAGGAGCTCCCGAATATACGCGCCCTGTGAACGCGTCAGGAGGGGAAGTGGGGCAGCCACGCTAGGGTGTCACAGTAAACAGGACCGGTTCAACGACGTTTCCGCCCGGACGCGGCTTCAGCAGCCCGAATCCGTTGGGCCCGCAGCTTCGCTCGCTTGAGCTCCGTCAGCTTCCCTGTGGTGCGATCTTGCTCGTGCTGCAACTTATCGAACTGCGACTTGAGATGGACTTTCTCCTGTTTGTGAAGCGTGGCACATTCTTCTTCAGAAAGATGAATCCAATCGCCACTCGTCCGAGCCCGCTTAATCCGTTGCTCTAACGACTCCCGCAGCTGCTTGGACCGCATGGTGAGGAGCGACTTCAAGGCCTCCTTGCGCCGCTGCACCTCTTCTTCCTCTGCGAGAATCCCTCGAATATCTGTTCCTAACATGGCACGCCTCCTCACTAGATCGAGAATAAACTTGAGGCCGCATTATACCCGATTTCACCACCCATCTTCCACTAGGAGAAATTAACGATAAACCATTGATTTGCAAGGCATGTTCCGCGGCAACTCGTTACCGTGAGGTTGCGAAGGCACACCGCCATTCAGTATCATCGCGCCATGGCGCTTGGAGAACAGATTCAGGCCTGGCGTATCTCGCGAGGTCACTCGGTCGAAGACTTGGCCGCCAAGTCCTCTTTATTGCCCCAGACACTCGAGGCAATCGAAGCTGAAGAAGCCGACCCCTCTGCCTCGATACTCGAATCGCTCGCTTCCGCGCTGAAAATCCCCCCGGCCTGGCTTTTTGGCCATCCGGCCTCGTTTCGCACCTTGTTTGAAGATCCAGAAGAAAGGGATAGCTTGCCCCCTCCAGGCCCAGACCCTGTCACAGAGCGAATTCTTGCCGGATCACGGATGGACCGTTCGCTGTACGTCTTATTGACGGCTATCGTGCAAAGCGGCGAACCGAAATTGCTTCGTGCCGTGGAAGTGAATTTACGAAGCCTCGTCAAACAAGCCAAGCAGGCAACGATCCCCTGGCAAAACCGGCCATCAGGCCACTTCGAACCACCGAGCGATTAGTGCTTCATGCGCGACGCGCGGGAAAAGCAGGACAAGCGAGACAGGCTGAAGACTGACGTGTTCGGAAATTTGAGCTCCGACCTTCGGCCTTCGAATCGCGCCTCTCGCGCACGTCACGCTTGTCTCGCTCACAACACCTGCAGGATGAAACATTTGAGGTAGCGCGTTTCCGGCATGGTGGCAAGGATGGGATGGTCGCTGGCCTGTCCACGCTGCTCAAGCAAACGAACCTGCCGCTTCGCATCTCGCGCAGCAAGACGAATACCCATCCACAATTCCTGTTCCGTGACATGATGGGAACAGGAACTCGTGACCAGAAACCCTTCCGGCTTCGTGAGCTTCATCCCGAGCAGGTTCACATCTTTATATCCAGCCAGGGCACGAGGCACCGCCTGTTTACTGCGGGCAAACGCGGGGGGATCGAGCAGCACCAGATCGTAACGGCGCCCAGCCCGTTCCAGCTTTCGCATCTCCTCAAATGCATCCGCCGTTCGATAGACGCAACGGTCCTCTACCTTGTTCAAGACCGCATGGTTGCGCGCGAGCACCAAGGCCTCCTCGCTCACATCCAGCCCTTCGACCGACTTCGCTCCAGCGAGCGCCGCATGAATCCCGAAGGCTCCTGTATGAGCAAACACCTCCAGCACCTCCGCGCCTGCCGCAAGCCGCGCCGCCACCAGTCGATTCTCCCGTTGATCGCAAAACCAACCGGTTTTCTGCCCTCGTTCGATGTCAACGAGAAATCGAGCCGGTCCCTCATGAATCTCGACCGTCGTCGCGCCGCTACCTCGAAGAAAACCTCGCTCCACCGGCAGCCCTTCCAATATGCGGCTCTTGGCATCGTTGCGTAGATAAACCCGTGTGGCACCGGATTCCTGACACAAGAGATCGGCCAACAGGTCCTTCCGGCGGTCCATACCAGCAGACAGGGTCTGCATGACCAAGACATCGTCGTAACGATCCACAATCAAACCAGGCAAACGATCCGCTTCCCCATAGATAAGGCGGTACGCGTTGGTCCCAGTGACGATCTTCCGGCGCAGCCTGACGGCCTGCACGAATCGCCTCCGCCAAAACTGCTCGGTAATAGGTTCGTCCTCGAAGGTCAGAATCCGCACACGGATCTTGGAGGCAGGATTATAGAGGCCCCGCGCGTAGAATCGCCCGTTCGGCGCCAGGACATCGACCACATTGCCTGAGACCGGCGCGCCGGTGACCGCCTCGACATAGCCGGCATAGATCCAAAGATGCCCCGGCTCCTCGATCGCACGTGTACGAGAAAGCCGGACCTGCCCGTGGGAGCTGTCATCGTGAATAGTCATGTGTACTTATCCAATGGGCGCGAACCGAACGTCAAGCCCTTCCACACGGACCTGGCTGCTTGACGGCTGACTCGCGCTGTGATTTGCTGCACCTGTGCATCACGCGCTGCCTGTTTCCGCACCATCAACCGGGAGCCATCACGATGAAGGGCACAACGACCATCGGCTCCGCTGTGATTGAGCGGCTCCATCAGCTGGGCATCCGGCATATTTTTGGCATTCCCGGCGACTACGTCCTCAGCCTCTACAAACTGCTCGAAACCTCCCCGATCCGCCACATCGGCACTACGCGCGAAGACTGCGCGGGATTTGCCGCCGATGCCTATGCCCGCATCAACGGCATCGGAGCCGTCTGCGTCACCTATTGTGTCGGAGGCTTGAATTGCGTGAACGCGATCGCCTGCGCCTATGCAGAACGATCCCCGGTCGTGCTCCTCACCGGATCGCCGGGACTCTCGGAGCGAGTTCGCACCCCCTACATGCACCACATGGTACGAGATTTCTCTACGCAACGAGAAGTCTTCGAAAAGATCACCGTGGCCGCCGTCTCGCTGGATGACCCCACAACCGCCGAACGGGAAATGGATCGGGCCTTCGCGGCCCTGCTGCGCTATCGCCGCCCCATCTACATCGAAATCCCTCGCGACCTCGTCCATGCACTGCTGCCAGCCCCCCTACGCCCCCTGCGCCTCGACGATGAACCGAGCGATCCCGCCGCGTTGGACGAAGCAATCGGCGAAGTCCGCACGATGCTCGCCTCGGCACGCCGACCTTGCATTCTCGCGGGGGCCGAAATCGGACGATTCGGGTTACACGACGATTTGGCCCGCCTGGTCGAACGGCTAAATGTCCCCATCGCTTCGACCCTGCTGGGGAAGTCCGTGATCCGGGAAGACCATCCCCTGCACGTTGGCATATACGGGGGACTCATCGCGCGCGACGAGGTCCAGCGATTCGTCAATGAGTCGGACTGCTTGTTGATTCTCGGCTCGATCCTGTCAGATGTAGAAGATCTGGACGCCCAGTCGCCCTTGCTTACCGAGGGCCGCACAATCCATGCAACGGCAGATCGAGTGGCAATCAAACATCACCGCTATGAGACTATTCGATTTCAGGACTTTGTCAGAGCCCTGGGCACTGCCGCACTCCCGTCATTCTCCTCACGACCGTTACCGGCCCAGGCACCGACAGCAGGCGCGGCCGTATCTTCGACATCCCCGATCACGTTACAGGGCCTGTTTCGCCATGTCGACAGCATCCTGGACAAAGACACGCTGGTGATCGCCGACGTCGGAGAATCGCTTTTTGCTGCCGCGGACCTCCATGTCCACCGGCGATTCAAGTTCCTCTCCCCGGCCTATTACACTTCGATGGGATTCGCCGTCCCGGCCGCAGTCGGTGCATCGTTTGCAGATCCGTCGCTTAGGCCGATCGTGCTGGTGGGAGATGGTGCGTTCCAGATGACGGGCTCCGAACTGTCCACCTGCGTCCGATATGGACAGACTCCCATCGTCATCGTCTTGAACAATCGCGGCTACTCAACCGAGCGGGAAATTCTGGAAGGGCCGTTCAACGACGTGCATGAGTGGCAATACGAGCGTATCTGCGATCTGATCGGCGGTGGAGTGGGCTCGCGCATTGCAACACAGGGCGAGTTCGAACGCGCGTTAGCCGCAGCCCTGGCCGATTCAGGCCGCCTGTACATCCTCAATGTGTTACTCGATCCCGCCGATCGATCACCTGGCATGGTCCGATTGGCACGCCGCCTTGGAGAGAAACTGGCGACAGACAAGCCCTAACCAGGCTTCTTCGTCGCAAAGACTGTCGCATCGCAGGCCAGGTACTTGATCTGCTTCATGGGAACGATGATCACTTCCTTCGCGGAATCGACCTCCAGCACTTCCATATCGTCACTGATCGTGTGGCGGATCGCATCCTTGACCAGCAATTCCTGATTGTCGACGAAAACGATCTTCACCCAATACTGCACAAGCAACCTCCCATTCTGGATATGTCTTTTGCACCGATTAGAACGATTTACCGGCTGGTGAGCATCGCGGGATTATACTGATCGCCCTCTCGGCCTTGCAACTTGCACAGACCTTCGCGGGTTGGGTAGAGTGGAAAAAGGACGTCCTCGCTTCCGACTGATCGAAGGACACACCCATGACAAGACTATCCTCCGTCCACGCTGTCCAACTGATGTGTGTCCTCTGCCTCTGCTGTGGGGCCGCGCTGATCGACGACAATCTGGCTATCGCTCAAGTGATCGGCAATGAAGCGGAAATGGACCGGTTGCGGGGAAAGGCAGAGGAAGCGATGGCGAACGAAGATCCGGAAAGCGCCGCCATGAACATGGGGCGCGCGGCACTTATGGCAAAACTCCTCGCCAAGACCCATCATGAGGATGTCTCAGCGGTTCATCTATTCCAGGGAGGCGAACTCTTGTTTCGTTCACAGGAGCATAGCTATCGAGCCATCGCCCTCTTTAGACGGGCCGGAGGCCAACTACCTGCCTCCTCCGGTGTCTGCGGAAGCCTCTCGCTAGCCCAGAGCAGCCTCCAACAGGCATTCGGACTGCTCAATGAGAAAAACAGTGCGCCGGGCTCTTTCGCTGCAAAGGCGGCCCAGCTCCGGGGGGCCGCCACCGATTGGGAAACCGCCATCGCCTCGATAATCGCGGACTATCAATGCCGATAACACCTCAAAATCTCGTCAATCTTCTTCAGGATTAATGATATGGAGACCCGCCGAACGGCAGGCCGTCAGCAATTGCGTATCGGCGCTGACAACGGTCAACCGCAAGGGCTTGAACTCCAAAGCCAATGCCAAGTGTAAAATCTGTGGCGATCGAAGCGCAGGATACTCCAGTGCCAGTTCCTTGGTGGCCAAGTATGTTTGCATCGTCGGAGCAATGAACTGGTAGAGCCCTTGCAACGACTCGCTCTCGAACTTATGGATCACCGAGTAACAATCGTCCCGCGTAATGTCTCCGTGATGGGCTCGATTCGAAAAGGCGGTATAGAAATCGGTCACGGACCATGTCGGCACAATCACCACTTTGCCCCGTTTTACCATGAGCCTGCTGATGATGCGTGTGCCGCGTTCCATGCTGTACCGTTTCACCAGCGCTGTTGAGTCAAAGTAATAGTATGGCATGCGATCACACCCTCCCCTTCAGAATGATCGCAGCCAAGGGGCCAGGCATTTTCGAGAGCCGATCCTGGATTTCATCCAGCGGCAGCTCTTCATAGCCCTCCTTACGAAGCTTATCGGCCAAGTTGCCCTGATTGAATGATGCGGTGTCGCTTTTGAGCCGCTCACCCAGCCGACGTTTCGCCAAACGACTGGGCACCCGCTGATGCGTCACCGTCAACCCGCGGCCACGGCTGCGTGGTGCACGAGCTGATATTCGTCCTGCTCCCGATTTCGATTTAGCCATACCCTCCCTCTCTCCATGAGTTAGTGGGGTGCTACCGGCGTAGAGCCCTGCCCGCCCCGCGGACATCCCGCAAGCTGGTTCGCCTGTGCCGGCAGTTCCGACTCTCCATACACATGTGCCGCAATGGCCCTTGCTACGTCCACGGAAAAATCCTGCTGCATGACACGCACAACTTTCGCCGTGGCCTCACGCTCCGACAGATGGCCTTCCTTTCCACCCTTTGAGAAAGCGCCGACCACCCGCTGGCTGGTCAAATCCACGACTTCGAAATCGCTGCACCACCGCACAAACTTGAACTGCGGATCGCGCACATCGATCGGCCACACCCGCACGACGCCTCGCACGAGCAACTCAGGAGATGGTCCGGCAGAATCCCCGCCGACCGGACGATCCTCTCCCCACGGCCGACTGGTGACTTGCAGCCCCTCCTTCAACAATCCTTCCGTCAAGGCACGTTGCGCCGGCTCAACCTGATCGCCGGTCACCGCAACCGCCAGCATCAGATTCGTGGCAAGAAACTGTTCGAGTTCGTGCGTGAGTTCGCTCACGCGGTAGGCCGCAGCGGCACCCTGCCCGCTCGATCGAATCACGCGAAGGTCGGCATTATAGGTCTCACGCAGTACCAGGTTTCTCGCAGCCCGTCTCAGTGCTCTGACTTTGGCCAGCTTATCGGAGGGGCGATGGGCCTCCTCGACGTCGTCGCGGATCGATCGGTCCAGATCGATAATCCGCTCCATGAACGCGGCCTCTGCCTGAGGCCGATGCATCCCCGCTAAGGCATACTGGAGTCCCTTGTGCATATCGACCCACCGATCGACGATCCGGACATTCTCCAACACTTTATCCGTCGACACACGCGTCAGATTGTCGAGCGTCAACCGTCGCTCAGCGCTGCTGTGGCCTCGCTGCTCGATTACCAAATACGACTCCCAGTCTTTCGCTTGCGCACTAACTTCGGCTTTAAAAATGCGGGCCACCGCTGCATAGGCGTGATCCTCCGCTGCCGCGCGACTCTCCGCTTGTCCCACGCCAACGAGATATTGTCCGGACGGATAGGCGGCGCTCACCCCCTCGATCCAATCTGGCTTCGCTTGTCCTCCAAACCCTGCACAGCCGGAGCCTGCGACCAACGCCATCAGGACCACCCCGATCCGGCTCACGCACAGCGATCCGACTATCATGGCATCACCCGTTGAATAAGCACGGCGGTCTCGCCGGCACCGAGGGACAACGTCCGCATGGCCTCAGACCGCAGAGGGTCATAGGACCCGCCAGATGGGTGGCTCTGCACCTGATAGCGGCCTGGTGGAACCCACATACGCGCGAGATGGACTTCATCGGGCAACGTCTGCCAGCTCCGCTTGTCGGCTTCTTCAGATGCCACAGCCAGTCCTTTGGTCATCAGCCCAACCAGAAAACCGACCCACGGTGCCGCGTCTTTCCCCGCTGCATGCTGAGCCCCTCTCGTCGTCCCTTCAGCCAGCGTAAACTTCGTGGCGGCACGGGCAAGAGCCTTCACGGTTATTCCAGCCATTCGCTCAGACAGGGCCTTCTCTGCCAAGGCCGTCACGTTATGCACCAACTCTGTGCTCAGCGTCACCTGCGTGCCGTGATCCTGCATGAGACTCACCCTATCGACCGGCACGCGCGTCTTCTGTGGGACCAGCCGAGGCAAGGCCACGCGAACGACGCGGCCATTCAGCCCGTACAAAGCCGTGTCCACGGCCCGATTAGAATGTCGGTTCGACTGCAAAAATCCGCGATTGAGAAGCACCAATTGGAGTGCGTCAAGACTGATCGGCAGGTCAAGAAACTGATCCTCCTTGCGTGGTGCGCGGCCATTATAGCTGATCACGACAACTTGAGCGAGTTGTTGTACCGCCTGACTGGTCTCCCACCTCGTATCGGGAAATAGGTGTTGATACTCGGACAATTCCTGCGTGAAGTGCAGCGCCTCGGCCGTTCGTAGTAAATCAGCCCGCAGCTGGGACGGCACGGCCATGCGGGACCATGAGCGGATGGCCTCAAAGGTCTCATACGCCTTCCGATAGGCGATAAACGCATTATTCACATCGCCGGTGCTCTCATAAAGAATGCCGCTCAGATAACGCGCGAAGCCGTCATCCCGATAGGCGTTCTTCTCCTTGGTACGATCCGACAGGACGTTGAGACGGTGGTCAATGCGCCGAGCTTCGACCAATGCATCCTGCCACTGACCCGACACCGCATAATTGAGAGCCTTCAACACATTGATCAGCACTTGTTCGTAGGGATCCCCCTCATAGGGTAGCGCCGTATCATTCGTCAGAAACGCGAGGGTTTCCGTCCGAATCCTTCGCGTGTAGAGACGATCCAGCTCCTCTTCCGCCTGCTCCAGGACGGCGTTGCTCTGCCGGTAGTCGCCAGCGAGGTGAAGGGTCATCCCCCGATCCATGCCATAGAGCACACGGCCTTTTTCGCCATATTCATTTTCCGCCCGCTGAACAATGGCATCGGCGCCCTTGAGGTCGTGGGCGCGCAGACTCGCGTCGATGAGGAGATACCGATTAACCGAGGGGCCGCAGCCGGCAAGCAGCACGACAGCCAGCAGGGCAACAAGAAACCGGATGGAAATAAAAAAGCCCCACCGTGCCGAAAGAGGGGCGGTGGGGCGTGAGGCAAGAGGGCTCAACGGATGTTGCAGAGCCTAAAAGATGGAACGTTTCTTTTCGATGACTTTCTTGATCTTCTTCTGACCGAACCAGACCTTGGCGTTGCTCTCCAAATCCACCATCTGTAGATCGACCTGGTAGAACACCGCCTTCGTCCCCTCAGCCTCGTCGAGAATCGTCGCAATGGTGCCCTTCATCATGTAGTCGGCCCCGATCTCTTTTCCCGGCGCTTTCTGCGTATCCTCGCGCGCATACATCGCCTGCTCTTTGCGCTCGGTGCGAAGTTCCTCGCGATCGCCTTTTCCTGCCACAAACGTAACTTTTTGCGAATTCGTGAGTTCACGTTCAAGGTCGGTCACAAACGTGTTGACGTTGATATGTTCATGGCTGCTGTTCTGGATGGTCCCGACGACCACAACCGGCTGGCGCCGCTTCGAACTGGAGAAGGTATTGAGCCACGGATACTCCAGCGCCTCTTTAACCATGGCCTCTGCGACCATCCTGGAGTCGGTATCGTTCCAACGGCCGCTCAGATCCGTGACGACCCCCGAGTCGACCCTGGTGACTTTGGTCTCTTGCGCACAGCCGGCCAGCGACAACACCGCCAGCACGACAAGCCCGATTCGTCCTCGACCCATCACGATCACGCGATACCTCCTCGCAGATTCATCCATTGGCAGTCGATCGCTAGAAGCGCTTACCGCGGCGCGCGCTTCTCCTCTTCTTTTTCAAGCCGCTCAAAGAGCTTATCGGCATTTTTTCTGACATAATCACGAACCTGGGCATTGAGCTCCTTCGCCTGTTCGAGATTATTCTTCATCTCCTCGAGATTCAGCTTAGCCAACACATAATAGGTGCCGGTTTTCTCATCCTTGTACCGGTCCATGGGGCGCACGCCGCTGAGGGTCGCGGTTGTCACCGTCTTAATGGCCCGTTCGACATTCTGCTCTTCCGTGTTCTTCGTAAAGTCTCCGGCCGTTGTGGAGGCCGCATAGTCCCGCATCAAGTAGCCGGTATAGGTTTCAAACGTCTTGGCAATTTCAGCTCGGGCACGATTTTCAGCGGTGTCCCAGGCCAGCGGCTCATTCCGAACACCAACCACGGACCCGACGCCATAAAAGCCTTTACTCTCTTTCTCGTTAAAGGCCCCGGACCCTTGCTTCACCCACTTCGGAGGACCGCCGCAGGCAACAAGTCCGATCATCAGGGCAATAGCCACTCCTCCCCCGAGCAACCTCGACCTGAACCCCAATACCCTATTCATGCGCGTGCCTCCTTGGTGAAGATCCGGACGGTGAAACGGCCATGTGTCGGCGACAACCATTCGAAAATTCAAACGAAATCATGCTAGCATGCACCCCTCAGTCAGTCAACGCGCAACCGACGGCCGATGGTTGACCGTCTCACTGTTTCCGTAAAGGAGGATACCCGTGGCAGACGTGCAGATCGATGACGGTATCATTAAGATTCTGAGCTTGGAAGTTCAAGATCCCAAAGCAGCCGCAGTCCTTGCCGAATACCCTCAAATCCGATGGGCGGAAATTACGCGGAAAGCGGTCAAGATTGGGCTGGGGTATCTCAAGGGAGGAGAAAAACCCTAGCAGGCGGCTGGAGATAAGAGCTGACCCTCCCCTGATTTCATAGACACCTCCATAAGTGGGAGAATCATGAAATTGGAGGTCCGTATGCCAAAAATTACGCGACGTCAGTTTACCGACGCATTCAAATCCGAGGCTGTCCGGC
>JBEGVJ010000002.1:0-7162 GCA_041178465.1 Nitrospirota bacterium | reverse complement strand
AGGAGAGCGACATGCTGGTGTTGATTCATAAAGAATGCGGCGGACCGGCGATTGACGACTCGTCCGTCGGCGAAGTCTGCGCGATCCCCATCGACCGGTTTCCCTTTGCTTGTTTCAGTTGCCTCGAGGAAATCGACGACGAATCGGAAGTCCGGTTGTCGCAAGAACTCGGAATCTAACTGCATCCGGCCCAACAGACTACTGTCGCGCGGTTGTGAAGTGGCGAGGGCTTTTGTTATCGTGAGTCCTCCCTTGTGACTTTTTCCATTAATCAGAGGACCTATGGCCACGAACGATAAACAAGTCATTTTCTCACTCGTCAATGTCGGCAAGATCTATCCGCCGAAAAAGCAGGTGCTGCGCGAGATCTATCTGGGGTTTTACTATGGCGCGAAGATCGGCGTGTTGGGCCTCAATGGATCGGGCAAGAGCTCGCTGCTCCGGATCATTGCCGGGACCGACCCGAACTACACCGGAGAGATCACCCGCTCGAAGGGCTACAGCGTCGGGCTGCTGGAGCAGGAGCCGCAGCTCGATCCGGACAAGACGGTGAAAGAAGTCGTCGAAGAGGGAAAGAAAGAACTCGTGGCCATGCTGCGCGAGTACGATGCAGTCAGCAATAAGATGGGTGAGGCCACGCCCGATGAAATGGAAAAGCTCCTCGAAAAGCAGGCCCAGCTGCAAGAAAAAATCGAAGCGGAGAACGGCTGGGAGTTGGACAACGTGCTTGAACTGGCGATGGATGCCCTCCGTTGTCCTCCGGCTGACGCCAAGATCGGGGTGCTCTCAGGAGGCGAGAAGCGTCGGGTAGCCCTCTGCCGCCTGATGATCCAGGAGCCGGACATCCTCTTGCTCGACGAGCCGACGAACCATCTGGATGCCGAGTCCGTGCAATGGCTCGAACAGCATCTGCAGCAATACAAGGGCACGGTCATCGCCGTCACCCACGACCGCTACTTTCTCGACAACGTGGCAGGTTGGATTCTTGAGCTCGATCGCGGCCATGGCATTCCTTTCCAGGGGAACTACACCTCCTGGTTGGAGCAGAAGCAGGTGCGGCTGGAAAAAGAAGAAAAAGCCGAGTCGAAGCGCCGCAAGTCGCTGGAGCATGAGTTGGAGTGGATCCGCATGTCGCCGAAGGGCCGTCAGTCGAAGGGCAAGGCGCGGCTCAACCGGTATGAAGAATTGGTCAACCAGAAACAGGAAGAGCAGGCCGCCGATCTGGAAATCTACATTCCGCCCGGTCCGCGGCTGGGCGATGTGGTCGTCGAAGCCCAGGGACTCAGCAAAGCCTATGGCGACAAGGTCCTTTACGAGAATGTGAATTTCAGTCTTCCCAAGGGCGGCATCGTCGGTGTGATCGGTCCGAACGGAGCCGGTAAGACGACGATGTTCCGCATGATCACCGGGAGCGAGAAACCGGATGCGGGCACGATCAAGATCGGCGAGACGGTTAAGTTAGGCTATGTGGACCAGGATCGCAGCTTGGATCCTGAAAAATCCGTCTACGACGTCATTTCCGAGGGGCAGGACACCATCATGCTTGGCAAGGCCGAAGTGAACGCCAGGGCCTACTGCGCCCGGTTCAATTTCGCCGGCACCGATCAGCAGAAGAAGGTGAAGGACATCTCCGGCGGCGAACGCAATCGGGTGCACTTGGCCCGTATGTTGAAAGAAGGCGCGAACCTCATCATCCTCGACGAGCCGACCAACGACCTCGACATCAACACTCTGCGAGCGCTGGAAGAAGGCTTGGAAAATTTTGCCGGTTGCGCCGTCATCAGCAGTCACGATCGCTGGTTTCTGGACCGGGTCGCGACCCACATTATGGCGTTCGAAGGCGACAGCAAGGTGGTCTGGTTCGAAGGGAACTACAGCGAGTACGACGCGGATCGGAAGAAGCGGTTGGGCAAGGCAGCTGATCAACCCCACCGTATTCGCTATCGCAAGCTGACGCGTTAACCGGCGTCTTTCTTATGGCACCGCTCGCCCTCATTACCGGCGCGGCAGGGCTCATCGGCCACTATCTCCTCACCGCGGCACCCCGCTGGGCGCCGCAGTGGGAGGTGTTGGGTCTCACCAGACAGGATGTGGACCTGACCGATGCCGGAACGGTGCGCCGTTTCTGGCGCGACCTGCATCCCCAGGCCGTCATCCACTGTGCAGCCCAGAGCCGGACCGGGCCCTGTCAGCATGATCCGACCCGGGCACGCCGCATCAACGTGGAGGCCACGGCTCTCCTTGCCGAACTCTCGGCCGACATTCCCTTTCTCTTCTTCTCCAGCGACCAGGTCTTCGACGGGTCCAAGGGGTGGTACGTCGAAACAGACCCCGTGAATCCCCTGAATGTGTATGGCGAGACCAAGGCGGAAGCCGAACGGTTCGTGTTACAAAACCCGCGACATAGCGTCATTCGAGTGGGGTTGAACGCCGGCACTTCTCCGACCGGCGATCGCAGCTTCGTCGAAGATATGAGGAACTCGGTGAGAGACGGAAAGTCTCTCACGCTGTTCACGGATGAATTCCGTTGCCCGCTGCCGGCCGGCATGACAGCGCGAGCCATCTGGGAGCTGATCCATCAAGACAGACCGGGCCTCTATCACCTCGGAGGGGCGGAACGGCTTTCGCGCTGGGAAATCGGACAAGCGCTGATCCCTTGGTACCGGGAACTGGCAGGGCAGATCCGACCAGGCTCTGTGAAATCCTATGACGGCGCGCCACGACCTCCCGATCTGTCGATGTGTTGCGACAAGCTCCAAGGTCTTCTATCGTTCCCCTTGGCGGGATTTCGCACATGGCTCGCAGGACGCACCAGTGCCGGCGCCGATTTGTGGGGTTACCAGGACCAAATTCCGTGAGGCGTTACACGTAAAACGCATAAGCTGGGATTTTGGAGGCGGCGATGAAGGGATCGGATCCCCTGTTCCTTATCCTTACGGCCTATCTGGCCATGGCTGCTGTTATGGCGGGGCTGTGGGTCCTGCAACTGCGCGTGCGTAATGCCTCGATCGCAGATGTCGGCTGGTGTATGGGTCTTATCGCGGTCGTGCTGTGGTACGCCACGCAAGCTACCGGCGAGGTCGAGCGGAAAATCCTCGTGGCTGTTTTGGCTGTGCTCTATGCGGGGAGGCTGGGATTCTACATCCTTCTCAACCGGGTGGTCGGCCAGACCGAGGACGCTCGCTATCGCCGTCTGCGAGAGCAATGGGGCGGGTCTGAGCGGCTCAAGATGTTCGGGTATTTTCAACTGCAAGCGCTGGCCGCGGCGGCCTTCTCCCTCCCGTTTCTAGTGCTGATCCAGAATCCACGACCTCCATTCGCCCTGATCGAGCTCGTCGGGTTGCTGATCTGGATCGTTGCTGTGTCAGGGGAGGCCACAGCCGATTGGCAACTCGCGCATTTCCGATCCAAGAGATGGAATCGCGACCGGGTCTGTCGAGACGGGCTGTGGTACTTCTCCCGCCACCCGAACTACTTTTTCGAATGGCTGCACTGGTGGGCCTACGTCGTCATGGCGATCGGTACGCCGGGCTGGCTGCTCACATGGATCGGGCCAGTGGCGATGGGATGGGCGTTGCTGAAGGTCACGGGAATTCCGTTGGCAGAGACACAGGCCCTGGCAAGTCGTGGCGAGGACTACCGGGAGTATCAACGGACGACAAGTCAGTTCGTTCCCTGGTTTCCCACGAGGAGATAACTCAGGGGGTTTGGTTGAGCGCGGCAAGGCGAACCCGCGCCGTTTCTGCTTCCCGGCTGTCGGGGTAGAGGCGGATGAGGTCGGCGTACAGCTGTTTGGCGTGGGCGACGTTGTGTTGTTTCTCTTCAAACGCGGCGGTCTCGAGCAGTTCCTTCGGTTTGTCCCCGCTGCAGGAAATCAGCGCCACACATAAAATGACGGCCCCTGCATAAATCCACTGTCTCATGGTTCCTCCGATCACTCTCACGGTTTCTGTGCCGGCACGATCAGCCAAAGAAGACGATATGTCTCGTGCTGCGGGCTACGCTCGTTGCTGCGTAGAGGGATCGATGCCATAGCGTGGCGCGGCGATGGCCTCGCTTCGACAATGAGGGCAGCGGCTCGGTCTCGTCAGCTTCGTTCTATCGCGAAAGACGAAGTCACAGTCTTGGCAGCGTGCCGGGTCCAGGATAAACGTCCGCGTCTTGTCCCGCGCAATGGTTTTGACGATGTGGGGCAAATGCTCTTCGACCTGGCGCTCCGGGATGCCCAGCATCTGGGCCAGCTGGTGAGAGGCCAGCCTGGTTCCGGTAATCAGTTCGATGATCCGCTGGCGCGGAGTCCGTTCACTGGGGAGCATGAGGCGCATCGTAGGCGATGGAGGAAGGAAAACCAAGTCCCGCACAGGATACGTTGAACGGCGCCGGTGTCTCTGGCAGGATGAAGACCTGATGCCCAATCCTCATAATACGGACGAACTTGCCGAACTGGCGCTGCAACGCATTGTTGCGTCCGGCGCCGAGTACGGCGATATCCGCTTCCTCGACAGCACAACCCAGACCATCAGCGGCGAAGACCGCCGCATCGCCTCCATTCAAGATCAGCAGGACAGTGGATTCGGGATCCGCGTCCTCTATCACGGCGCCTGGGGCTTTGCCGCCAGTTCTGTGCTCTCGCGGGAAGAGGTGCCACGGGTGGCGGAGTTGGCGATCGACATTGCCAAAGGGTCGGCGTCTCTCGCGGTTAACAAGGTCATGCTCGCCGACGAACCGGTTCATCGGGACAAGATCGTCACAGCGAGACAAATCGATCCCTTTGCCGTCCCGCTCGAACAGAAAACCACGCTGCTCCTTGAGACGATGGAATATGTGCACCGGCAGGCCGGGATCGTAAGGAGCCGCGCAAGTTTGTGGGCCCGCCGGGACCGCAAACTCTTCGTCTCGACCGAAGGATCGCGCCTGGAATTCGATCTGTTGGCTGTGAACGGTGATTTCGGCGCCACAGCAGTTCATGACGGGCGGTTCGCTTCGCGGAATTTCAACACGCCGCATCTACGGATGGGCTATGAATTGATCGAGAAGGCCAACTTTCTGGCCGAAGCCCCGCGCATTGCGTCCCAGGCCGTCGAGAAAGTGCGGGCGCCAACCACCGAGCCGGGCTTGTACGATCTCGTCCTCGATCCTGAGCATCTGTCGCTTACCATGCATGAGTCCTGCGGTCATCCGAGCGAACTCGACCGCGTGCTCGGGTATGAGGCCAACTATGCCGGCACCAGCTTTCTCACGACCGATAAGCGGGGGACCTATCGGTACGGTTCTCCGCACGTGAATCTTGTGGCGGATAACTGCGAGCCGGAAACCCTGGCGGCAACCGGCTACGACGATGATGGCGTGGCCTGCCAGCGATGGGACATTGTGCGCGACGGAATTTTCGCCGGCTATTGCACGAACCGGGAGGTCGCATCGAAAATCGGCGAGACCCGCTCGCGCGGGTCCAACCGGGCGGACGGCTGGGGCACGGTCCCGATCGTCCGCATCGCCAACATCGGGCTTGAGCCTGGCACCGCCACCCTCGACGAGCTGATTGCCGATGTACAACGAGGCATCTACATCGAAGGCCACGGGTCCTACAGCATCGATCAACGGCGCTATAACTTCCAGTTCGGCGGCGATGTTTTCTGGCTGATCGAGAACGGAAAACGGACTCACATGCTTCGCGATGTGGTCTACCAGGGGATCACTCCGGAGTTCTGGGGCAGTTGCGACGGCGTCGCCGATCGGTCGCATCGCCAACGCTACGGGTTCATTACGTGTGGAAAAGGCCAGCCAGGCCAGTCCGGCTGGATGACCCACCCGGCATCCCACGCGCGATTCCGCAAGGTCAAGGTGATCGGAGGGTCGGTGGGATCATGAGCACGACAGGCCACAAGACCTGGCCGAAGCTGACGAGCCAGGAGGAGTTCCGGTTTCTCGCGGAACTGGTTCTGAAACGCTCGACCGGCGACCATACGCTCGTTTCGTTGCACGATCAGCACGGTGGAACGGCGCGGTTCGCAAATAATCAGATCGTCCAGAACGTCGATACGAGGCGCGGGTCTCTGACGGTGACGGTGGCCTTCGGAAATCGTCACGGCACAGCCGGCACCACGGATTTTACCGCTGGATCGGTGCAAGAGACGGTGAGCCGCGCCGCGCAGATCGCACGTTTGTCGCCGGAGGATCCGGAATATCTCCCGCCGCCGGCGCCCCAGCGCTATCTCACGCCTCCGACCGTGCGCGCCGAAACGGCTGCGGCCGGACCGAGCCGCCGGCTGGAATATGCGAATGAGGCGATCGGGCAATGCCGGATGGAAAGTCTTGGCGCAGCCGGGATTGTCTCTTCGTCGGTGGCAGCGGTTGGAGTGGCGGCGAGTACGGGGCTCTTTGCCCATGAAGAACGGACCGATGCACGGTTCAGCCTCACGGTTCAGGCCGGCGAGGCCACCGGCTGGGGCGCCTCGGCCCATCGGTCCATCGATCATCTCAAGGTCCAAGACCGCACACTCACCGCGATCACTAAAGCCACGCGGGGCGGTGTCGTGCGCGAGCTGCCGTCGGGGCGCTATACCGTAATCCTTGAGCCGGCTGCCGTCGCCGGCTTGTGGTCCCAGCTGCTCTGGGCGCTCGATGCAAAAGCCTACGAGAAGGGCACCAGTGCGTTGTCGGGCAAGCTGGGCCAGCAGATTGTCGACCGGCGGCTGACGCTCTGTAATCGACCGGCGCACGAGAATCTCTTCGGCGTCGGGTTTACCTCCGAGGGGCTTCCAACCGTGGAGTCGGATTGGATGACAGAGGGAGTGCTCACAGCGCTGTCATACGATCGATTTACGGCGAAGGCGCGAGGGATCGCCAAGATCCCTACGCTCGACGCCCCCTGCCTTACAGGATCAGGATCGTCCTTGCCGACGCTGCAAGAGTTAATCACGCACACGGAGCGGGCCATCCTTGTGACGAACTTCTGGTACATCAGGACGGTCAATCCGACCGATCTCACGCTGACCGGTATGACGAGAGACGGCACGTTTCTCGTCGAGAACGGAGAGATCGTTTCGGCGGTGAAGAACTTCCGGTTTCACGAGAGCCCTCTGCAAGTCTTCAACCGGATCGTGGCGTTTACCAATCCGGCTGAAGCGATCACGCCGGAAACCGGCAAGCTGCTCGTGCCGGC
>JBEGVJ010000001.1:0-15068 GCA_041178465.1 Nitrospirota bacterium | reverse complement strand
GGGAGATGGTCCGGCTGGATCATCTCGTCTTTACATGTGATCGTGAGTCCTTCGACCACATTGTGTAGCTCTCGCACATTGCCGGGCCAGTCATGGCCTTGCAAGATCGTTAGAGCTGCTGGCGTGATGCCTTTGATGCGGCAGCCGTGATCGCGGCGGGCGGCTTCGAGGAAGGATGTCAGAATCGGCTCGATATCTTCTGGCCGTTCGCGAAGCGGCGGGATGCGCAGTTGGTAGACATTCAGCCGGTAGTAGAGGTCAAGGCGGAATCGCCCTGCTTTGATTTGAGCCGGCAGATCTTCGTTTGTGGCCGCGATCACGCGAATGTTGACGTGGATGCTGCGCGTGTCGCCGAGTGGATCGACCTGGTGAGTTTCCAGGACGCGCAAGAGCTTCGCTTGCGCGGAAGCACTCAGCTCACCGATTTCGTCGAGAAAGAGCGTGCCGCCCTCTGCTTGTTGGAATCGTCCCGGCTTGGCCTGCTTCGCATCGGTAAAGGCGCCGCGTTGATAGCCGAATAGTTCCGATTCGAGGAGATGTTCGGGAATGCCGGCGCAATTGAGGGCCACGAAGGGGCCTTTGGACCGGGGGCTGGCTGCATGGATCCCATGGGCGAAGAGTTCTTTGCCTGTGCCGCTTTCGCCGGTGATGAGGACGGTCGCATCTGTTTGGGCGACTTCAGTCGCCAGATGTTTCAGGAGTTTCATCTGAGGCGATCGGCTGATGATCTGATCGAACGCGGAAGAATGGTTGTCCCGTGGTTGAGGCTCTGGTGCCTCGAAGAGGCGGGTCTTCTGGATGGAAGTCTGGAGGTCCTTTGCCGTGACCGGTTGTGCGAGATAGTCGGTGGCGCCACGATGTAGGGCTTCGACGGCGGCTTTTGCCGATCCGTCCGTTCCGAGGATGATAATGGGGAGGTTGTGATCCGTACGTTTGGCCTGAGCAAGGATCACCTGGCTCGCAATTCGTCCCTGGCTCTCATCACAGAGGACAAGGGCACGATCTGTGAGATTTTTCAGGAGGCGCAGGCCTTCTTCGGTCGTAGCAGCGAGAAGGATGGTGGCGCGGCGATGATCGAGTGCTTGTTCGAGTAACGGTGCGATAAGCGGATTGGCCGAGATGAGCAGCAGGACCGGAGGACGCATGATTCAAGCCTCCCGCGAACCACCAACGACTAAAAACAGCCTACTCCTCTTCCCTCCAAGAAAAAAGGGGGCACTTCGCTCGTATTCTTCATGAACGCTTCTGCTGCAATCGCTGCTTTCCGCTGCCCCTGGCCTCTCACCTCGCCTCCCTTGCCTGTTTCGTGAGGTTCTCCTGTGCAATCCCGACGTTGCGAAGGAGGCCGTTCCGTTTGGCTCGTTTGAGGGGACTTTCTTTGAAGGTCGCAGCAAAACTTTCCTCGCTGATCTGAGCCAGGGATTGGAGGCTTGGCGCGAGGGTTAAGGGGGTGGGGGCAAAGGCCGGTTCACTCGCCGCGTCTGCTCGAAGATTGAAGGGACAGACGTCCAGGCAATCGTCGCAGCCGAAGATACGATTGCCCATTTGAGAAGCGAGCTCGTCTGGGATGGCCTCCCGGTCGCCGCGCAGTTCGATGGTCAGGTAGGAGATGCAGCGTCTGGCATCGACGACATAGGGCTCGACGATGGCGCCGGTCGGACAGGCCTGAATGCAGAGGGTGCAGCTTCCGCAGAGATCTGTGGCCGGTTCATCCGGTTCCAGGTCGAGCGTTGTCAGAATTTCTCCGAGCAGGAGCCAGGAGCCAGATTCGGCTGAGACGAGGTTGGAATGTTTGCCGATCCAGCCGAGGCCCGCCTGCTGCGCCCAGGCCTTTTCCATGATCGGGCCTGTATCGACGTAGATGCGGGTGGTCACGTCCGGCGCCAGGGCTGCGATCTTCGCTTCGAGTTGCGCAAGCCGATGGCTCATCACATCGTGATAATCCTTCCCCCAGGCATAACGGGCAATGCGTCCCATGCCAGGCTGCTCGTTCGCGCGATTGTTCGTGTAGTAGTTCATCCCGACAGAAACCATTGATTGGCATCCTGGCAAGACCAGCCGGGGATCGCTTCGACGGGAGGGGTCACGAGTCATCCAGGCCATTGTGCCGTAGTAGCCCAGGCGGAGCCATTCCGAGAGACGACTGAGTAAGAGATGGGGTAGCGGGGTAGCGGGGTGAGGGGGTAGGGAAGAGTCAGGCTGAGGGCTGAAGGCTGAAGGCTGACTGCTGCCCGCGACTCGACTGATGCCGACTGCGTCGAAACCCAGTGATAGGGCTTCTGCTTTAATGGCCTCAGACAGGGACATGGTTAGCAGGCTGTGGAGAGCTATATGGGAAGGCTAGAACTTCACTGGCTGTTATGCCGAGAGCAATAGAAGAGTGCCATCCAGGATGCTCAAAAAGGCCGTTCAGCAAGGCCGCAGGCGAATCGAAACCGGAGGCGTACCCTCGGGGGTACGTTGAGGATTTCGATGAGCCGAGAACGATGCTGGCGGACTTTTTCAGCATCCTGCTAATGGGCTTGCTGGGAGCAGTCAAAGCGCACAATAAACTGGACCGAGCAATGGTCGGATTTGCAGCGGCCACAGGAGCCGGTGATCTTGGTTTTCCAGTCCGTGGCTTTGTCGTCGAATCGGCAGAAGGTTTTTCCGCCCTTGGAGATAGTCGTCCAGGGCTTGTTGGTGTCCGGGACATTGGCCACGAGGCAGCCAGTGGGGAAGGGGACGTGACAGCTCTGCGAGGCTTCTCCCTTCGCCATGCCGAAACTGCAAGATTGTTCCGTGGTGGCGGTCGACTCGGAGAGCGATTGGGCCTGAGCCGTTGCGGAAAGGCTCCACAGGCTAATGATGAGGAGGAACATCATGGATAATCGTTTCATCGTTCGCATCCTAGCACAGAGATATTTAGACGAGTCAATCGAGTTTCAACTCGCCTGGCTCTCATCGGGTCTATATAATTGCGCCATGTTGTGGCGTGTGCTGATCCTCATGGGCTGTCTCGTGCTCGGCTGGTCCGGCTGGAGTCCTGCGGCCGAGCCGGTTGTACTGGATGTTCGTACGGAACCTGCCGGCGGCGTGAAGGCGACGGCTATGATTCTCTTTTCCGCTCCTGTCGCGGTGATACAGGAGATCCTCACCGACTATGCCCATTGGCCGGAACTGTTCGACGTGCGGATGAGGATTGCCGACTTGAGCGCTCAGGAGGGAGTCACCAGGCTGGATGTACGGATCGCACATGCTCTGTTGCCGGGGGAGCGTCGGCTGGTGACGGAGTCGAGGCTGTTGCCAAACGGAGAGTTGGTGGCCGATCTCAAAGGCGGAGATTTCACACGCTATCATCGCCGGTGGAAGTTGACACCGGTCGATGGCGGGACTCAGACCCGTGCCGAGTTCGAACTGTTCGTCGAGATTGAGTCGGTGGTGCCGGATTGGCTTGTGGCGGTGGCGATGAGGCGGGATCTGGAATCGCATTTTCGAATCGTGAAGGAGAAGGCGCGTCTGATGGCGCAGCAGTCCGGGCGATGAGTGAGGCTCGTCGTTCGTCTTTCGTCCAAAGAAAAGAGCATATGGCGCATAGCTCATAGCGTATGGTCAGGAATGAAGAGGGGGGGCTTTGTCCCCAACGAGATACGCTTCACGAGGGACGCGTCACGGTTTTTGGAGGCAGCCTGCTACTGAGGGAAGGTGAATTGGGACAGCTCAGCCTTGTCGAGGCCTTGTTTCACCAGCGCGTCGATATCGAACATCCGTTCGATCTTCAGAATGTCGTCGAGTCTGGTTTTCGTGCTGGGGTGTGGCGGGGTGAAGAGTGAGCAGCAGTCTTGATCCGGTTCAATCGAGGTGGCGAAGCTGCCAATCCGTTCAGCCTGGTCGGTGATCTCCACCTTATCCATGCCGATGAGCGGGCGCAGGAGCGGTAATTCTGCCGCCTCTTCGATGACCGTCAGGTTCTCCGGTGTCTGCGAGGCCACTTGCCCCAGGCTATCGCCTGTGACCAGTCCCCAACATTGTTCGCGTTTGGCTAATTCCTGCGCAATGCGGATCATGACGCGCCGGTAGAGCACCACGCGATAGGGAGCCGGTGCGCTCGCCACAATGTCCCGTTGAATCTCCCCGAACGGAACGACGTAGAGCTTCGATGTGTATTGATGGATCGTGAGGAGCTGCACCAGCTCTCGCACCTTCTCTTCCGAGGCGCGGCTGACGAGCGGCCGGCCGGAGAAGTGGACGAAGAGGGCCCGGCATCCGCGTTTCATCATGCGGTAGGCTGCGACCGGCGAATCGATCCCTCCGGAGATCAAACAGGCGACCTTTCCACTGACCCCCACCGGCATTCCGCCAGGCCCCTGAATCTTCCTGGTCGCGTAGTAGACCTCTTTGGAGAGTAGCTCGAGATAGACCGTGAGATCGGGATCTTTCAGGCTGACTTTCTTGCCGGTTGCTTCGCAGATGGCAGCGCCGACGTCCCGCGCGACTTCCATGGAGGTCAGAGTCAATCGTTTGTCGGCCCGTTTCGCCGATACGCGAAAGGTGGAAAAGGATTCCGACCGGAGCGATTCGATGATGGCCGTGCTGAGTGTTCCCAGGTCCGGCTTGGCCAGATCGAGCGGCAACCCGTGAGCCAGCGAAAAGTTGGCGATGCCGAAGACTCGCGTGAGTCGTTCAACGACGGCCTGGTCCGAAACCTCGTCCGGCAGGACCACGCGGATTCTGCTGCGAAGATTCTCGACGCGTCTGACACCGAGGTCTTTCAGCGTCCATTGGATATTGCGGACGAGCCGCTCCTCGAAATATTCCCGGTTGCGGCCTTTGAGGGCGAGTTCGTGGTAATGGACGATGGCGCAGCGCATAGTTAGTGATGGGTGAGTGGTGATGGATGAAGTGTGAGGAGTACGCTGTTGGACAGTGGTCTATCTTTGCCCATCACTGATCACGCATCACTACTTCACTGTTTCCAGAAATCGTTCAGCGTCGATGGCGGCCATGCAGCCGGAGCCGGCGGCGGTGACAGCTTGGCGGTATGTCGAATCCTGCACATCGCCTGCGGCGAAGACGCCCGGCACGCTCGTGGCGGTTCCCTCCGTCGTGCGGATGTAGCCCTTGGCATCCATGTCTAATTGGCCGTGAAAGAGATCGGTGTTGGGGCGGTGTCCGATCGCGACGAAGACACCGGCGCAAGGCACTTCTGTGACTTTGCCGGTCACGAGATTCTTTACGCGCACGCCGGTTACCAGGTCGTTCCCCAGAACGTCCTCAACGACGGCGTTCCAGAGAAAGGAAATCTTTTCGTTCTTCATCGCGCGATTCTGTAAGATTTTCGATGCGCGGAGTTTATCGCGGCGGTGGACGACGGTGACCTTGCCGGCGAACTTGGTGAGGAACGCGGCTTCCTCCATCGCGCTGTCGCCGCCACCGACGACAATGAGTTCCTTCCCCTTGAAGAAAAACCCGTCGCAGGTTGCGCAAGTTGAAACGCCGTGTCCTGTGAGACGCGACTCGTTGTGTAAGCCGATCTGAACGGGCGACGCGCCAGTCGCAATGATGAGGGCCTTGGCCTGTACGGTTCGTTCGCCGTCGATCGTGAGCGTGAAGGGACGTTGGGTGAGCGTAACCGCTGTGACCTCGCCGGTCAGGAATTCTGTTCCGAATCTCTCCGCTTGTGCCCGCATGTCTTTCATCAAGTCCGGGCCCATGATGCCGTTGGCAAATCCGGGATAGTTCTCGACCTCCGTCGTCGTGGTCAGTTGTCCTCCCGATTGCCAGCCTTCGATGAGCAAGGGAGCGAGATTCGCTCGTGCCGCATAGATTGCGGCGGTGAGTCCGGCAGGCCCCGAGCCGATGATGACGACGTTTTGCATGATCGAAAACTTAACACAGGGGGTGACGGGAATGCACGGCAGCGGATTACGCGAGGCGGCGGAGGTTCTTCCATAACTGGCTGACGTGCTTGCGGAGAGTGGGGCGAGAGAGAGTCCCGTTCAATACGTGGTCCGCTCGTTGGATTTTTTCCGCCAGCGGCATCTGGCTCCTGATTCGACGAAGGGCTTCGGCGCGCGCGAGGTGGTTCCGCGTTTTCAAACGTGCAATTTGTGTTTCGCGGTCGGCGGTGACGACGATGGTGGCGTCGACGCGTTTGTCGATGCCGGCCTCGAAGAGGAGCGGCACATCGTATATCACCACGGCGTGAGGATTTTGTCGTGCGGCCTGTTTCGTCAGCCTGGCCTGCTCGCGCGCAACACGGGGGTGAACGATCCTTTCCAATGCACGGCGTTTCGCTGGATGGTGAAAGACGATCGCGCCGAGGGCGTGGCGGTCAATGGTGCGGTCAGGATTGAGGATGGCCTTGCCGAATGTTCTGACGATCTCGCGCCAGGCCGGTTTGCCCGGTTCGACGACCTGCCGCGCCAGTTGGTCGGCATCGATCACAACCGCGCCGCATTGCTTGAACATCGTGGCGACGGTGCTCTTGCCGGTGGCGACGCCGCCTGTGAGGCCGACCACAATCATGGGTGCGGAGCATAGCATGCGAGTGCCCCCCTCACAACAACTCGCAATTGACTTCTGGAGGGGCAGGACTGTATGAGTTTCTGCATGAAAAGACTTCTGGCTTTGGGTTTTATCGCGGCTCTTGGGCTCTCGGGCTTCAGCCTGGGCTTGGCGGACGAGGGGCCGCCGCTTGGTCCCAGGACTATCGTGGTGGCGCTCGACGGGACAGGAGATTTCCGGTCTCTTCAGGAAGCAGTCGATGCCGCCAGGAAAGGCGACACCGTTTTCGTCAAGGCAGGCCAATACCCTCAGGATGTGACCATTCACAGCAAAGAGAAGATCAAGTTCGTCGGGGCGGGAGTCGATCAGGTGACGATTTTGGGGCGCGATATCGTGGTGGGCGCGCTCCACGTGGGCAAGTGGCCCTATGGGGCGACAGACATCGAGATCAGCGACATGACGATCAATGACCATGGCGGCCATGCGGTCGGCCTGTTCAACGGGCAAGGGCTTCTCCTCCGCCGCCTCCACATCAACGGGATGTTATTCAGCCAGCAAGTTCATGACGTGCGGATCGAAGATTGTGTTATCGGCGGAAGCGAAACGACCGGCGTGCAGTTTGCCGATTCAGAGGCCGTCATGGTCGGGAATGTGATCCACGATAACGACCACGGCGTCTCGATTGCCGGCAAGTCCAACGTGCGGTTGGAGAGAAATGTGATTATCCGGAGTCTCTTCGAGGCGGTGGTGGTCAGCGGGCATGCGCAGGCTGTGATCGTGAGCAATACGCTGGTCAAAAATGGCGGCGGGGCGGCATTCCTCGGGCAATCCAGGAGCGATGTCACCGGCAATGTGGTCGGGTTGAATCGAGTGGGCTTTCTGATCGCAGCATCCAGCCAGACCAGCACCTCGTTCAACGCGCTCTATAACCAGGAGGGCGATTACCTGCGGGCTGATAACCCGAACGAACCGGCTCCGGAGCTCAAGGCCCAGTCGGATATTATCGGTGATCCGTACTTTGTCGATTCAGGGCATGACGATTTTCGCCTGCGCCTCGATACGCCGCTTCTCAAGGTCGGCCAGTTCCCATACCTCGGGGCCCTTGCACCTGCCGCACCGACTGCTCGTCGATCGATTGAAAAGTAGTATCGAATCAATAGGGTAGGCCATTGTCGTCGCGCAGAGCATTCATGTGTTATGCTTCACATGCGTTGTCAGTCGAGGGGCATGAAGTCTCTGGCGTAGAAATTGTGGGTCTCTCGTTCGGATAAAAATAGGAGACAGGCCGTGGCAAGTTATCGACAAGAGCTGGAAAAGCGTGACATTGACGGGATTCGGTCGCTCGACGACGTTGAATCTGGCAAGCTGGTTGGTGCGGTGCTTCCCATGTCAGAAAAGGCGCAGATCCAGATGCGCAACAGTATTGAAGTGATCGATTATCTCCTCAATCAAGAGCGCGTCGTCTGGAGCTGAAGGGTTCGTTCCCCACCTCCTGAGTCCCTGCAAATCGTCCCCTTGACAGGCCTGCCGCGCCTTCGTAGGCTCCTTGTCGTACCTCTTTTCTAACCAGGAGACGGACCCATGGCATGCGTAAACCTGCATGATCGGCGCTCTATGAATATGACTGTGGCGCATCGGTTCATGATTGTGATGGCATTCGTGATGCTGATGCCTTATGCGGCGCCGGCGTCTGATGAGTTGCCGAAAGAGTCGGTCTTGCCGATGGGGATGGCCGGCAAGGCGATCCAGGGGGCGCTGGAGGCTTGCAAGAAAGATGGCTACCGGGTGAGCGTATCGGTCGTGGATCGAGCCGGTGTGCTTCGAGGTATGGCCAGAGCCGATGGAGCCGGGCCTCATACGGTCGATAGCAGCAGGAAGAAGGCGTACACCGCGGCGAGTCTGCGCCGTCCTACAACCGAACTGGCCGAGCTGATCAACAAGGTGCCGACCTTGCAGGCCCTTCGTGAGGTGAACGATCAGATGTTGATGCTGGGGGGCGGATTGCCGATCGAGATCGGCGGTGAGGTGGTTGGAGGGATCGGCGTCGGCGGGGCGCCCGGTGCGCACCTGGACGATGCCTGCGCGCAGGCAGGGCTGGATGCGATCGGCGCGACGCCAAAAGCTCCGGCAGCGAAGTGATTCGGGCCTATCCGGCGCGCTGGCTGGTGAGCCCTCTCCTGGTTCTTCTGACGGCGTGCAACAGCGATGTGCCGGTGCCCGCCTCGGTCGAGTTCCCGGCAGATCAGGTGCGTCTGACGATCACCAGAGTCGCCACCAACCCGTTCCTCTCCCGGCACGATCTCCGACTTACGGCCGTAGGGCCAGGAGGCTGCTCCATCGAGGACGATCTGTTTCCCAATACCGGGTATGCGAGCCGACGGAACCTCTATCTCACGCGAACGGGCTTGCTGTATGTGGTAGGCCAATTCGACGCCCGCGTCATCGATGCGCGGCATTGTACGATCACGCTGGCCGAGTTTCGCACGCTCGATCGCTACGTAACCTTCATCGGCAGTTTCGATGAGAACGAGCAGAAGCAGTGGACCTACTTTCCCGCCAGTCAGAGGCAGGAGCTTCCCTTTGAGAAACGGTGACCGGTTGCATCAACCCATTGTCGGATTTCATCTGGACGAATATGGCGATTGGGTGGCCGATCTACGATGCGGCCACGGCCAGCATGTGCGCCATCAGCCGCCGATGACGAATCGGCCCTGGGTTCTGACAGAGGAAGGTCGAAGCCAGCATCTCGGCGAGACGTTGAATTGTAAGAAGTGCGACGAAGCGGGAGTGTAGACCGCCTCACCCATATCGATCGTTTTCCCAAGGGAACGCGCTGTTCGAGTAGCCCCGTACTTCCCAGAACCCCTTTTCATCCTTCTCCGAAAAGGTCATCTCCTTCACCCACTTGGCGCCTTTCCAGGCATAGCGTTTCGGGACAATCACGCGGACCGGGCCTCCATGCTCCTTCGTGAGGGGTCTGCCGTTCCACTTGTACGTCAGGAGCACGTCCTGGTCGTCGCAGGCCTCAAGCGGCAAATTGGTCGTGTAGTCGTCGAACGATTTGAAGAGGACGAATTTCGCCGAAGGCAACGGCTTGACGATGGACAGAATGTGTTTGAAGCTGACCCCTTCCCATTCGTTATCGAAGCGGCTCCAACTCGTCACGCAATGAAAGTCTGAGACATCTTTGAACTGAGGCTGAGCGAGAAATTCCTCCCAGGTCCATGTGACAGGATTTTCCACCGCTCCGCCGATGGTGAGTGTCCACTCTGAAAGGGGGATCTCAGGTTTGAAGCCGAGGTCCAGGACGGGAAATGTCTCGACGAGATGTTGCCCCGGCGGCAGGCGGGCATCTCCTTCGTAAAATACTTCCCGTTCTTCACCGCCCCGGCGGGCCTTGGCCCATTGTTCCTTGGTTTTGATGAGTCGGTCGTTCGGTTCCATCGGCGTCTCCTGGTCTAGCAGGCTGTTGAAAAAGTCCGCAAGTGCAAACCGTGAAGCGTATCTCGTTGTTGCGCGAGACTTGCGAGAAAAGCGGGACGGGTTGGAAGTTTCCTCTTCGTGAGTCGCGCCTGTCGCGCACGTCTTGCTTGTCTCGCTCACAATTCACGAACGACGGTCGAAGATGACGGCCTTCTTGAACAGCCTGCGGATGTGAATAGAGTACGGGAGCGGAAGCGCTTCTGACAAGCCGCCCATTGGACCTATCAGCCCATCGCCCCGATTGACACCCATGAGAGGAGTCCCCATGATATCCGGCACAGAACCATGACGAATTCCATGACAACGATTATTCCTGCGCGCGGGTCGAGCCGAGGCAAGATCATGATCGGGGCGGCTATTGCCGTGGCGATCGGTTCGTTCTTCTATTTTGATCTCGGGAGGTTTCTTTCGCTGAATGCGGTGAAAGAGAATCGCGATCTCTTGATGGCCTTTACGGACGCGCATTATGCGACCGCAGCGGGGTTGTTTATTATGGCCTATGTTGCGGTCGTTGCCCTCTCGCTCCCCGGCGCGGTGATCATGACACTTGCCGGAGGGTTTCTTTTCGGCACGGTCTGGGGCACCCTGTTTGTGAACTTGGGAGCCACGACCGGCGCGACCCTGGCCTTCCTCTCTGCACGGTATCTCCTGCACGATTGGGTGGAGCAGAAATTCGGCCACATGCTTGGGCCGATCCAAGCGGGATTCTCGAAGAACGCCTTCCATTACTTGATGACCCTGCGCTTGATCCCCCTCTTACCGTTCTTTCTCGTCAACATGGTCTCAGGGCTTACACGCGTGAGCCTTAGTACTTATGTGACCGCGACCGCCATCGGAATCATTCCCGGAAGTTTCGTCTTTGCCTATGCAGGACGGCAGCTCGGCTCGATCAATTCGTTACAAGAGATTGCCTCACCGAATGTGTTGCTGGCCTTCACGTTGCTTGGACTGCTGGCGCTGGTGCCCGTTCTCTATAGGAAGTTCGCGAACAAGCCCGTATGACCGCAAGTCCCATGACACGGGAGGTGTGAAACATGAAACGCAGAAGAAAGCGGGGAGTGACGCGATGAGTCGCCACGAAGAGAGTCTGGTGCTCCCGAACGACGAGTACAACCGAATGCTCCTCGACAACGTCCATCCCTCCACCTGGGTGAATCCAAATCCGGCCGGCCGCTACAACATCGTGGTGATCGGGGCCGGGACGGCGGGGCTGATTACAGCGGTCGTTGCGGCAGGTCTCGGGGCGAAGGTGGCGTTGATCGAGCGGCATCTGATGGGCGGCGACTGCTTGAACGTTGGCTGCGTGCCATCCAAGGGCCTGATCCGAGCGGCGCGGGCCTGGTCCGACCTCAAGCAGGCGGAAGAATTCGGGCTCCATATTCCGCCCGGCGTGAGGTACGACTTCGGTGCCGTCATGGCCCGGATGCGGAAGCTGCGCGCGAGGATCAGCCACAACGATTCCGCACATCGCTACACATCGCTCGGCGTCGATGTGTACATCGGCCATGCCAGGTTCGCTGATGCTGAGACTGTGGAGGTGACAGGGCCGTCCGGCAACCGGACTGTGACATTCGCAAAGGCAGCGATTTGCACAGGGGCGCGAGCCTCCGCTCCGTCCATTCCAGGCCTGTCGGAAACCGGCTATCTGACGAACGAAACGGTTTTTTCACTGACCGAGCTGCCTCCGCGCCTGGCGGTCATCGGAGCCGGGCCGATTGGATGCGAACTGGCGCAGGCATTTGCCCGTTTCGGCAGCCAGGTGTACTTAATCGAGGCGTTGCACGGCATGATGCCGAATGAAGACCGGGATGCAGCACAGATCGTTCAGGAGTCTCTGCTCCGCGACGGTGTTCAGCTGCTCTGCTGCGGCAAAGATCTGCATGTCGCCAAAACGGAGGGCGGTAAGCGATTAACGCTCGATTCCCATGGCCAACCGTACGACCTGGCGGTGGATGACATCCTCGTCGGCGTCGGTCGCACGCCGAATGTGGAGGGGCTCGGGTTGGAGACCGTCGGAGTCGAATGCGACAAGACGGGGGTGAGGGTGAATGGCCGGCTGCAGACGGCCAATCCGCGCATCTACGCTGCCGGAGACATCTGCTCGCGCTATAAGTTCACGCATGCGGCCGATGCGATGGCGCAAATTGTGATTCAGAATGCGCTCTTTCCCCATCCGTTCGGTCTGGCCTATGCGAACGTGGATTCGCTGATTATGCCCTGGTGTACCTTTACTGAGCCGGAGATCGCCCATGTGGGACTATACGAGGCGGAGGCAAAGGCCAACGGTCTGGATGTGGAGACCTACACGTTCACGCTCGACGAGGTGGACCGTGCAATCCTCGACGGCGAAGAGGAAGGGTTTGCGCGAGTGCATATTCTGAAAGGCTCCGACAAGATCCTGGGGGCGACGATCGTGGCGGCTCATGCGGGGGACATGATCAACGAGTTCTCTGTGCTGATGAACGCGGGGGGCGGCGCCAAGACGATTGCCGGGACGATTCATCCCTATCCGACGCAGGCGGAAGTGAACAAGCGGGCGGTCAATCTCTGGCGGAAGGCGCATTTCACCCCGCGCACGAAGGCCCTGCTGACGAAGTTGTTTGCCTGGATGAGGAGGGGGTGACGGTGGGTGTGGTTGCCTTCCGTGCTCGCAGAACGCGCACATTCAGAAAGTGCTCGTTCGATGCGCGCAGTCGAAGGCGAACCACACCCGCCTTGCAGGAGGATGTGAGGCTCGTTGGACGCGCGCACGTACGGATAGCCGCCCCTCTCTCATTGTGGCTGTGGGAGGAAAGAGGAGCTTGGCTGGTCATGCTCGTTGCGTTGGGGCTGCTGATTGCGCCGACGGTTGCGCGGGCGGAGGCTCCGTCAGTGATCGAGGTGGCGAAGTTTTCGAGCGGGACGGTCGGGCAGGCGATGCCCGATGGGTGGAAGCCGCTTACGTTCAAGAAGATACCCAAACAGACCCTCTATGAGTTGGTGAAGGACGGCGAGCGCGTGGTGGTGAAGGCCACGAGCGACGCGTCAGCCTCCGGTCTGACGAAAGAGGTCAGGATCGATCCCAAAGAGTATCCGATCGTTCGCTGGCGTTGGAGGGTGGACAATGTATTGAGGCGCAGCGATGTGAACCGAAAGGACGGAGACGATTACCCCGCGCGGCTCTATGTCACCTTTGCCTATGACCCGGAGAAGGCCAGCTTCTCTAAGAAGCTCAAATACAAGGTGGGGCGTGCGATCTTCGGGGAGATTCCCATCGGGGCGCTCAACTACATCTGGGACACGAAGGCGCGGGTCGGGACGATCGTCGAGAATGCCTACACGAATTTTGCGCAGATGATCGTGGTGGAGAGCGGGCCGCAAAAAGTCGGAACCTGGGTCGACGAGGAACGAAACATCTACGAGGACTACAAGAACGCGTTCGGGGAGGAACCCCCGATGATCAACGGCGTGGCCATCATGACTGATACGGACAATACCAAGGAACAGGCTACGGCCTATTACGGGGATATTGTTTTCAGCAATCGTTAACGGCATCGTCTCCGATGTGTCGCATGACGTGATTTCCCGTTGAAGTCTTCAATCGTGGCGATGGCGTCCTCGGTGTTTTTTAGCGTTCCACTGCGGGTCTCCTAGATCCGCGCTTCTTCAGGCAGAATGGCGCAATTTTCAACCATTGAGGAGGGGACGATGACACAGCTGCTGCTTGCCGTGGGCGTTTTGGTGTTGCTGATGAGTGGGATGGCCTATGCTCAGGGGACAGAGACGCCGCGGATCGACCAGCGGCAGGTGAATCAGGAGCAACGGATCGATCAAGGGATTGCCAGCGGCCAGCTGAATGAGAGGGAAGCCGCCCGGCTGAATCATCAGCAAGATCGGATCGACAACATGGAGAACAAGGCGAAGGCCGACGGCACGGTCACCAACAAAGAGCGAGCCAAGATCGCCCATGCGCAGGACCGTGCGTCGCGCCACATCGCTCGCGAGAAGCATGATCGTCAAGGGGCGCGGCACCGGTAAGTCGAATTGTTCGATTGGCCGAATCAGGTCGAGTCGATGTCGTAGTTGTGACGCTGACGTTCTGGTCAATGAGCCAGGACGTCAGCGTTGTTTTGTGGCCGGATGCATAAACTGTCCGCAACGGGTTTTGTCCAGTTTCGCTTATGAAGCGAGGTTGCTAGAATGCGGCCATGCAACTGACTCATTGTGCGAACGCCTAGGGTTATGGCGACGCAGACGCATCGACCGGCGCTGCTCGAACGGCTTCCCGATCGGGTGGTGGGGTTATTGCGAGAGATTGGGCAACTCGGGGATGAGCGGGGCTGTCAGGTCTATGTCGTGGGCGGCGTGGTTCGAGATCTTCTGCTCGGCCACATCACGCTGGATCTCGATCTGGCCGTGGAGGGGGACGGGATCGCTTTTGCGCGGGCGGTGGCCGATCAATACCACGCTGGGCTGGCGGTGTTTGAGCGGTTTGCGACGGCGCGGCTGGTCTTTCCGGACGGGCTCAGGATGGATATCGCGACGACCAGGCGAGAGTCCTACGCGCAGCCTGCGCTCCTGCCGACCGTGCAGCCTGCGTCTATCGAAGAAGATCTCTACCGCCGGGACTTCACCATCAATGCCCTCGCGATGCAACTCAATCCGGGGCAGTTCGGGCGAATGCTCGACGCCTATGGAGGGCGGCGCGATTTGCGTGCGCGCACGATTCGCGTGCTGCATGCGGGAAGCTTCCAGGACGATCCCACTCGTATCTTCAGAGCGATCCGGTTCGAACAGCGGTTCGGCTTTCGGCTGGAGCGGACGACCTTGCGCCTGCTTGCGAAGGCGGCGTCCACAGATTTGATCCGGCAACTCTCCGGTCCCCGATTACAGAACGAAATTCTGTTGCTGTGTGCCGAGCGCGATCCGGTGCGTGCCATCGCACGGCTGGCGCAGTTGAAGTTGCTGCGGTTCCTCCACCGCCGGTTGTGTTACACGGCGGGCATCAAACGGCTGGTCGCTGCCACTCCCAAGGCGCTTGCCTGGTGGGAACGTCGATTCCCGGATGCTGCGATCGATCGGCCGATCCTCTACCTCATGGCCTTGTCGAGCGAGTCCAG